>JBJEKL010000121.1:0-9682 GCA_051878615.1 Bacteroidaceae bacterium
CCTTCCTTGGGCATTTCAATGGCCTGGATGTGGAAGTCCACACTCCCACAGGCCGTGTGGACATGGTGATGCGCACACAGAAGGCCCTCTATCTTTTCGAGCTGAAGCTCAACAAGAATGCCCAGGCGGCCATGAACCAGATAGACCTGAAGGACTATGCCTCCAAATTTTCCCTTACAGGCCTCCCCGTCGTTAAGGTTGGCATCAATTTCGACTCCGAGCGCCGCACCATCAGCGACTGGCAGATAGAGAACGCCTGAAGGAAAAAAACGTTATGCAGAAAGGAAGAAATCAATAATCAGCCCTCAGGAACTTTATTAGAGAGAAGATACAGTGAAGATGTAAACGAGTTGATGGAGAGGAAGCCATCTTTTGTCATAAGGCATGGAATTTCTATTGTTTTTTTTCTACTTGTACTTTTTCTTGCAATGACCAATTTCATCCCATATACTGATAGTATTAATGTGAATGCCATTATAATACCCAATTGCCATGAAATTTGGTGTCAGGCACAGGAGGATGGTGAAATTATATATCTTTTCGATGAACTGGAAAAGAAGGTAAGGTCAATGCTTTGTCTTTTTGGAGAAGAAATAGTGGCTTTTCAGAGCAGATATACTGCAAGTGCAAACGAAGATATACTGCATCGGCCGTAGAACTATATCTTAATCGCGCAATGCAGTACTACTGTTATTCCACGCTTAAAAAAAGTACGTTTTTGTTCTTGTGTCTGAAAAAATTAATGTATCTTTGCATCCATAATCGTTATAAATACCTATAAAAAAAAGAAATGATAAAAAAAGCATCCTTGGCACTGTGTGCCTTATGTATGTCATGGACCAGCACATCGGCCATTGACAATGCCGTAGACTATGTGAACACCCTGGTGGGAACGCACTCATCTTTTGCGCTCTCTACAGGTAACACCTATCCGGCAATTGCCACCCCTTGGGGTATGAACTTCTGGACTCCGCAGACTGGAAATATGGGTGACGGATGGGCATATACTTACGATGCCGAGAAAATCCGCGGTTTCAAACAGACCCACCAGCCCAGTCCCTGGATCAACGACTACGGTACGTTCGCCATTATGCCCGTATGCGGCGAACCCATCTTTGACCAGGACAAACGTGCCAGCTGGTTCTCGCACAAGGCAGAGACCGCCACTCCCTATTACTATAAGGTTTATCTGGCCGACCACGATGTGACCACAGAAATCACGCCCACAAGCCGTGCGGCCGTATTCCGCTTTACCTTCCCCGAGAGTGAGGGCAGCTATATTGTGGTGGATGCCTATGACCGTGGTTCATACGTGAAAATCATTCCCGAAGAGCAGAAGATTATCGGCTATACCACCCGCAACAGCGGCGGTGTGCCCAAAAACTTCCGCAACTATTTTGTGCTGAAGTTTGACAAGCCCTTTACCTATACGGCATCTGTAACCGAAGGCAACATCAGCACCGGAACTTTGGAATCTGAGAGCAAGCACTCCGGTGGTATCATCGGTTTCAGCACCAAGCGTGGCGAACAGGTGAACGTGCGCGTGGCCTCTTCCTTCATCAGCCCGGAGCAGGCAGAACTGAACCTGCGCGAGGTGGGCAAGGACAGCTTTGAAAAGGTAAAGGAAAAAGCCCGCGAGGAGTGGAACGATGTACTGGGCCGCTTTGACGTGCAGGACATGAGCGACCAGGACCGTGTGCGCACATTCTACAGCTGTCTGTACCGTTCTGTACTGTTCCCCCGCAGTTTCTATGAGATTGACGCCAAGGGCAAGGTGGTACACTACAGCCCCTGCAACGGACAGGTGATGCCCGGCTACTTCTTCACGGACACCGGTTTCTGGGACACATTCCGTTGCCTCTTCCCCTTGGTGAACCTGGTATACCCCAGCATGGCGCAGAAGATGCAGGAAGGTTGGGCCAACTGGTACAAGGAAAGTGGTTTCTTGCCCGAATGGAGTTCGCCCGGACACCGCGACTGCATGGTGGGCAACAACTCGGCCAGCGTTGTGGCAGACGCCTATCTGAAGGGCATCAGAGGATATGACATCGAAACCCTGTGGCAGGCTGTCATCCACGGAGCCAATGCCGACATGCCCAGCACATCAAGCGGCCGCAAACAGTGGGAGGCCTACAACCGTCTGGGCTATGTGCCTTATGACAAGATTCGCGAGAGTGCCGCCCGCACCCTGGAATATGCGTTCAACGACTGGAGCATCTACAAGCTGGGCAAGGCACTGGGCAAGCCCGAATCAGAAATCAAGGTTTATGGCGAACGTGCCATGAACTACAAGAACCTGTACGACGCCGAGCACAAGCTGATGCGCGGAAAACTGGAGAACGGACAGTGGGTGCCCAACTTCAATCCCTTCAAATGGGGAGACGCCTTCACTGAGGGCAACAGTCTGCATTACACATGGAGCGTGTTCCATGACCCCCAGGGTCTGATTGACCTGATGGGCGGCAACAAGGAGTTCAACGCCATGCTGGACACCGTATTCATTCTTCCTCCCATCTTTGACGACAGCTATTACGGCGGCGTAATCCACGAAATCCGCGAGATGCAGATCATGAACATGGGCAACTATGCCCACGGCAACCAGCCCATCCAGCACATGATCTACATGTACAACTACAGCGGCGAACCCTGGAAGGCACAGCACTGGCTGCGCGAGACAATGAACCGCATGTACACCCCCAACCCCGACGGCTACTGCGGCGACGAGGACAACGGACAGACCAGCGCATGGTATGTGTTCACCGCCCTGGGATTCTATCCCGTATGTCCGGGTGCTGACGAATATGTATTGGGTGCCCCCTATTTCCAGAAGATGACCCTTACGCTTGAGAACGGCAAGAAGGTGGTGATAAACGCTCCCGAGAACAGCGACAAGAACCGCTATGTAAAGGAACTGAAGATGGGCGGAAAGGCTTACGAGAAGAACTACATCAAGCACGGTGACCTGCTGAAGGGTGCGACCTTGGACTATGTGATGGACGACAAGCCCAACAAGAAACGCGGAACTTCTGCCGACGCAGCCCCGTACTCTTTCTCAAAGGAACTTAAAGGAATCAAATGATGCGGATTTCATTATTGACTCTGATATTTATGTTTTGTGCCGGTAATCTGCCGGCACAAAATGTTTCCACCACCCGGCAGGATGACTGGGCGGCGTATGACGCCTTCAACACGGCTTATCTGGACGCCACAAAGTATATATACAAGGATTTCATAAGCCGCCAGGGCGCAGTTGACCGTTGGAACGGCGCGGCAGCCATCTGGTGCCAGGCACATTTCTATGAGATGGCGCTGGCGGCCTGCGAACGTGCGAAGAAAGAGGGCGATGCCAAGCGCTACAGCCAAGCCTGCAAACACGTCCTGCGCCTGATGCAAGGCAATATCAGACAATAGTTACAATGAAGCCCGCAAGCGTCTGTTGCTTGCGGGCTTCATTGTATCTGACTGGCGGGGTGTTGTCCACACCTTTTGTCAAACGAGAGATTTACCAGATACTTTCCGGTTTTTCGGGGTTATCGAAGATTTCCTTTGACACAAATTCCATGTAGTCCATATAAAGCTCCTTACGGTCGCTTTCCAGTACGGATTTGAAACGGATGTAATATGTCTTGTCGGGATCCATCACCTGGCGTGTAACGATGCGGCGTGAACAGTTTTCCTTATCGCGCTCGGTACGGGGAGCCACTTCATCGTTTACGCTCTTGATACCCTTCATGATCATATTGTTACGCATGCGTTTGTCCACCTCGGCGTTGTAGCTGTCGTCATCCGTATCGCGTTCCCAACCGGTTGAAATGTGGTTCACCGGAATGGTAAGGTCTACGGGAATACCGGTTACAGGCAGGTTGTCGGGGTCTGAACCGAAGTACATCTGACAAGTACCGCGCGCGCTGCTGGCAAGAACCTTGTAACGCAGCTCATAGACTCCCTTGCGGGGAACGGGAGGAAGCTTCATGGTTACGTCGTAGCGTCCCAATGCCTTGATCTCGTCGCAGGAATAGTTACACCAGTTGTATCCCCAACCGTTGAAGTAGACGTACATACAGTCATCATTCAGCGTCATGTTGTCAAAGTACTGATACACGCTGCTTGGCGGAATGTAGATGTGCATGTGCTTGTCTTCCTTAGACTCCTTGCGGCGCAGTTCGTTGGTCATGGCCTCGGGGAAGATGGCGAAGCCGTCAAAACGGATATGGTCTTTCATCAGATGGTTGCGCACATCATCGTTGTACGACAAAGGTTTGTCAATGGGATAGATACAGGCGTTCACAATTCCCTGCACATTGGTCAGTTCGCCGTCACGTACAACGTAACAACCGGTCTTGTCCGCATCGCATCCAATCTCCAGGCCTGTTCCTCTACGTCCGTCATCCAAGATGGGGAAACGGTTCAGATAGACACCATTTGACGCACCGCTTTCGTACAGTTTCAAGAGACGGCGCTTGCCCATTGTGGTATAGTATTCCACAACGGGAATGGTGAACTTGCCGGGATTGCTGGCTGAATAGCCATACTCATTGGCATGGATCAGCAGACGGTTTGCCGGAATGCGCATGGGCAGGATGTGATAGGTTACCCACTGGTAAAGCAGATGCTGGGGCGAATCGTAGCTTACACCGGAGGTCTTGAACACGTCATCTTCCGAATACTGACGATTCTCCAGAATCCACTGCGTGAGTTCTTCCAACAGATTGGGGCTGTGGGGATCCAGTCCCTGCGCGCGCCAATAGTCGTCCGTCTCTGCAAAGATGGTGAAACCAATCAGTCTGTGAGGAGGCGCATAGGCATCAGTTCCCTCGTTTACACGAGGATCCACAAAACCCAATGAAAGGAAGTCCTTCAAGTCTGGAATCTGACCAGTCTGGTACTTCTCTTCGTACACCTCATCACGAACCACAGAAAGCGTATCCATCAGACCGGCTGCCTGGATTGCTCGGGAAATGACCAGCAGTCCTTCTTCACCATTGTCAAGAATGCGTTGTATGAATTTGGATGCCACTATGGGATTGGGTGCGACAACCTTGCTCAAGCGGTGAATCACACCGTTGGTCACGAGGATGTCTCTGTTTTTAATATCCACAGCGCAGTCTGTATTGATGCTGACACTGTCAGGATTCGTTTCTGACCAATATACCGTATACTTGTTCTCGGCCATATTCGCGATTGGGAACTCAGCATTGTTCAGAAGAGGAAATTCTGAAATCTCAAAGCGTTGGGAAGCCAGGTCACCTCCGTCAATGATACTGTTATGCACGATGACCCTGCGGATGGAGTCGAGCTTGGTACTGTCTGTAAAACTCTCCCAAGTGGGTTCGTCAATAAGTCCCTCTTCCACCACAGTCTGCAGATACTCACGGATAGTCTCGTTGGTATAGGCAAAACAGGTATAATTACCACGCGCAGCCATCAGCTGATAGACGCTTGTCTCACTGCGTGGGCTCACCGGCACTCGTTTAAGCAACTCCACATACTCGCTGTATTCATCGAAATGTTCCAGATAGCTGACTACCGTATTGTCCGTGAAGACATATCGCGCAGAGGTGTCGATGGTTTCCTTGCAGGCTGAGAGCAGAAGCAGAGCACCTGTTATTGAAAGCAGAAACTTTTTCATAAAGATATAAATGAAAGTTAGGAATTCCGGACAGACCCGGCATACCCCGTCAGAGGCTTTTGCCCAAGGTCTGTCCAGAATTTTAGAGATGTATAGCGAATATTACTTCACCAACACTTTCTTGCCATTGATGATGTAGAGACCCTTGACTGGCTTCTGTACACGCTGGCCAGACAGGTTGAAGATACCCTGCAGCTTGCCGTTCTGAACCTTGTCACTGGTTACGATGTCACCGATACCGGTGCTACCACCTTCTGCTTCCATCTGGGCACGGGTGATCACGCGGATATGGCGGACATCCAGTACAAAACCGGTACCATCCTCTGAAAGATCCCAACGGAACCAGTGGTCGGTGCCTTTACCCCATCCCCACTCAGCATAAGCCTGGCGCACGTCAATGTAGTACTTTGTCCATTCGCTGGCAGCGGCAAGAGTGCCGTAGCTGTTGTAGTGAACAGAGCTGAGACCGGGATTAGCAAAGTAAGTGCGGCCGTCAGTGATTTCCTTATCCAGCATGTACTCGAACGCAATCACATAATCCTGGTTGGGAAGAGTCTCAATCAGACCGATGAAACCCAGATAAGGATCGTCACCGGTAACCTCCATGTGGTAGGTGAAGGGAGCGGTCTCGGTTACAGCTACGCTGTTGGGCTTGTAATCCGCCTTCAGGTAGAAGTAAGCAGGATAAGTCTCCAGCATTTCAGCCTTCTTGTCCTTGGCACCCTGCAGACTGTATTCACCATCGAAGAAGCCACCCCATACGCCGTCGTAGTAGTCCATGAACGCGCCCTTTTCATCCCCAGTCATAGCAGTGTTGGGAGCCCAAATCTCGAAGATCTTTTCTGCGGTGTTTACCAAATCCAGGTAAGCCTTCTTGGCCTCGTAGATTTCCAGGAAGAGGTCAGAGTAGCTCTTCACCAAAGTCAACTTGGCTGCATTGTCAGCAGTGCCGGCAATAGCCTCGTTGTTGGCGGCAAGTTTCTCGCGGATATCATTACCAAAGTAGGGATACTTGGTGTATTCAACCACGTCAGAAGCATACTCCAACAAAGTGTTGGCGCGTGCGCTCTGGCTTGCCAATACGTTGTCAAGTGCGGCAGTAGCCTCATCGATTGTACCGGCGTAAGTAAGTTTCAAGTTACCGAAGCCTGTCCAGTCACCGGCAAGACCGGTTTCAGGAGTTCCGGGAGACTTGATACCCAACTTCAATGTACCGTCTTCCACAACAGCAAGCACCTTGTTGATGTGACGTCCGGAATTGATGGCACAGAGAGTGCTCTGGACACCGTGCATTACATAACCGATGGTATCACCCAACTCGTCAGTAACAGGGAGATCCTGCACATCACCGCTCAGGTGGCAGTTTTCACCGTCTACAGCCTGGTCAACAGTAACCATGTCTTCGATAACAGCCTGAACATAGTTGTGGATGCCGTTGGCGTAAATGGTAGAAGCATAGTTGGTGCTGGTAACCACACCGCTGGGACGGAATGCAGCATTGATGGTAATCTCATAGATACCGTTCTTGAGTCCGGTCAAAGTCTGGCTCAATTCCCAGTTGTCCGTAGACTCGTCATAGAACTCGGCAGCATATCGCTTGCCGTCTGTCTGGTAGGCATAACCCTTTCCGGTCCAGTGTTCCCATCCCTTGCTGAAGTCAGCATTGGGAATCAACAGGGTTACGTCTGCACCGGGGAGATAGCTTGCCTGTACAGCAGCCTGCTGCAGACCCTTTACATATTCTATTTCATTCTTGATGGTCTCAACGGGAAGTACATGTTCATCATAGATGGTGTTGAACACACCGTTGGGATAAACACCTTCCTCTGCCTCTTCAGCATTCAGATAGTTGTTCAGGAATGCCAAAGTCTCGGTTTCCTCCATGGGAGTTGCCTCAACGTATGCACGGATGTCCTCAACCGTAGTCTTGTAAGCCTCGTAAGTCTCGGCAGAAGCTGTAATGGCCTGCTGGAGCAGAACCACTGCATAGTACTTTGCGAAAAGGTCTTCCATTTCTTCCGCACCGTCAAGCACTTCTACCACACCGTCATACTGGTCAAGCAGAGCCTGTTCTGCTACAACATCGAGGTTGAAAGCGTCAGCCTCTTCCACATAACCGGTAAGGATTTCATCGAAATCGTCTCTGTTACCGAAGGTCATCTCGGTCATCTGGTGAACCACGTCAGTTCTGCCCTGATAGTTGCATTCCAGTTCCACCTTATAATATTGGTATTCCACCAGACCGGTGCTCATACCAAAATAAGAAGCGGTGTTGTTGGCGGGGTTCAGACGGCTCTGGTCCATACCGATCTTCTCGTCTACGAGTGTCCATGCTTCGGCATCGCGCTTGGCCTGTCCGTCGCCCTCGAAGTTTGCACCGTAGATTCTCCATGTACCCCAGTTACGTTCAGGGAATGTATAGGTGTCACCACCGGTTACGAGCGTGTAGAAGTAAGGAGATACCACATCGCTGGCCTTGAATATCAAATACAAACCTTCGCTGTTGTAACTACCACACCACTTGGTTGCGGTATTGCCATCAAACAAGCACTCGGGACCTTCGCCAGAGAAGCCAGATGAACCGTCAAGGAAGATCAGACCGTCTCTGTAAGTAGCATCCATGTGGTAGTTCAGATAGTTGATTTCCTTGGTCATTTGGTCGGCAGAGAGAAGACGGTTCTCCATGATGAAGGGATAAGAACCATTGACGAACAGATTGCCAGCGCCTTCGTTGGTTTCCAGATACTTGTTGAAGAATGTCTGCAGATTCTCGCTCATGTCACCGAGTACTTCGAGCAGTTCTGCTACCTTAGTTTCATACGCAGCATACTTCTCAACGGAGGTGTTAATCTGGTTCTGCAGTTCTTCCAAACGGGTAGAGGCGGTACCCAAAGTAGCCACGTTGGTTGCGGAACGCAGTTCGCGCATAACCTTGTTGTAGTCGTCAATCAGACTCTGCTGTGCAACCACATCCAGGTTGAATGTCTCATACTGCTCAATGTATTCCTGACGCATGGTGTAGAAGTTGGCCTGGTTGAACAGAGACATGTCACCCATCTGGAAACGGTCTCCGCCATTCATCAGCTCTTCAATCTCCAGTCTGTAGTATTGGTAAGCAGTAGAAGGAGCGGCAGAAAGGTAGAAGAAAGCGGTTGCGATGTTGGCTGCGGGCAGCTGGTCGGTACCCACGTTTGCCTTTTCATCAATTACCACCCATCCTTCGGCATCGCGTGTAGCAGCCTCATCGCTCTCGAAGTTGGCGGCATAGAGTTTCCATGACTTCCAGTTACGGCTGGGGTTGTCGCCTGTATCGTTACCGGTAATCAGTTTGTAGAATGTGGGCTGGATGGGTTCTGAGGTCTTGAACACCACATAGCCGGTTGATCCCGGAGCACACCACTTGGTGCCACCGTCACCATCGAACATCCATCCCGGATCCTCGTTGGTGCTGAAACCAGGAGTTCCCTCCAGTGCGGTGTACACCACGTCAATGGCTCCTTCAGTCAGGTCAGAGGCATACTGTTCCATCAAGCTGGTGATGAAAGCACCTTCCTGCAGCACTTCTTCGGCACTAAGCAGACAGTTCTCCATCACATAGACGTAAGAACCATTCATGAAGGTGTTGTTGGGCTCAATGTTGGTGCTAATGTAAGACTCCAGCAATGCGCGGCCTTCAGCATCCATGTCGGGGTGTTCGTCCAGATACTTCTGTACGTTTGCCACCATACTTGCATAGGTTGAATAAGCATTGGCGCTGGTGTTAATCTGGGTCTGCAGATCGTTCAAGTTTGCCAACATACCATCCATGGCGTGGAAATCTGTGCAGTTCTTCAATTCTTCCAGGGTTGCCTTGTAAGCCTCAATGAGACTCTTCTGTGCCATTACATCCAGGTTGAACTTCTTGTAGTCGTTATAGTAGTCGTTGCACCATCCGGCCAGAACACCCTCGTCACCCCAGGTAAACTCGCTCATCTGCATAAAGCCTGCGTCGTAGATGCTGTTGACTACAATCTTAAAATAGCGGTATTCCTCTGTAATTTCTTCTGATGGAGT
>JBJEKL010000122.1:0-2440 GCA_051878615.1 Bacteroidaceae bacterium
AGTTGGCCCTTAGGCATACTTACAAGGATTGTATCTTCATAGGATGCACCCTACCCTTAGGTCTGAAAAAACGTTCCAAGGACTGCCTCTTCCTCCCCGATATGGGTGAGACATTCCATTACCGAAGTCATCTGTACACGCCCGAGGAACTATATGAGGGATATTCCCCGAATGACCCTCATAGTTATCACTCATGCTATGACGGACGTGTCTATCGTCATTATCTCAAGATGGGGAAGCATGCCGATAACGTTAAAGAGACTCTGGCACGTTCCATGCATGACCATAGTATAAGCGACTGTCTGAGGGAGACACTCTCCCATTACGACGAACACAAGCTTGTAGGTGTAATGGGAGGACATGGATTACTTCGAGGTGATGCCACTTATCTGAGGGTGGCCATGCTGAGCAAACATCTCACCGAACAAGGATTCCTGATGATTACAGGAGGAGGCCCCGGAGCTATGGAAGCCACACACTTGGGAGCATGGATGGCAGGAAGAGACGATAGAGAACTAACAGAGGCCCACAACATCATGAACAAGGCACAAAAGTATACCGATGAGGGATGGCTTGAGACTGCATGGGAGGTACATCTACGCTATCCTCAACACGACTTCGATAGCCTGGGCGTCCCTACGTGGCTCTATGGTCACGAACCATCAACGCCACTTGCCACCATGATAGCCAAATACTTCGACAACAGCATTCGCGAGGACGGAATCCTATCCATTGCACGAGGCGGTATCATATATACACCAGGAAGTGCCGGCACCCTGCAAGAAATATTTCAGGAAGCAGTTCAGAACCATTACCTTACCTTTGGCTATGCGAGTCCCATGATATTCATGGGTAGGGATTTCTGGTCACATGAGATACCCATCTGGCCTCTGATGATGTACATGGTAGAGCATGGGAAATACAAGAACCTGATATTATGTCTGACTGATAGCGAGCGCGAGATATCCGACGTGCTCAACGCTTCATCTGCAAAGCCTCTGCCGTAGAAATCGCACGATTGCCTATATATGCCACGATGAAGGCATCAGGGAACTTCTCCCTTATCTGCTCAAGGGTTGCCCGTGCCTCCTCATAGTTCCTGCTGCCTCCATATAGAACCTTATAGACAGAGCCTGTATAAAGGATTCTGACCGGCGCAAGCCCTTTGAGGCGCGAATCACCCTCCTTGAGTTCCTTGGTGACGGAAAAAAGCTGTATGCTGAATACGGGAATACTGTCAGGTTGCATGGCAGAAGGCTGTGCGACTGTGTCTTCGGAACATTGGATAGCGGATGGAACAAGGGATCCGGAGGCTTCATCAGGAGTCTGAGCAGATGCCTGTTCTGGGATTCCGGCTGTCAACTGTTCGAAAGACTCTGCCTGAGTTTTCTCAGAGTCGGTCTGCCCGGATGATTCCCTCTTTGACAATAATTCCTCATCACGCAAGCGATCAACCTTCAACCCGCTGGCAGTCCCAAGCGACTGACGCAGGCTGCGCAAAGTACTCTTGTGTGTCTTGGCCTGTGTGGTAATATAATATTCATTGAGCGCATTATAGATATCAAGGGCAATCTGCCTCTGTCCGCGCTCGCTCATCATATAAGCAGCATCCCCCACGTTACTCAAGAATCCCACTTCCGTGAGTGCGGCAGGCATCTCAGTATGCATGAGGACATAGAAGTTACTGACTCTGGCTCCCCGGTCGGCAGGTCTGCCCGACTCGTAATAGTTCTTCTGCAACAGCCATGCCAGCAATTCACTCTTTTCGGCATTACGTTCAAGATGACTTGCCTGCACGATGTCGTGCGCCCCTCTGCGGTTGGCATGAAATGTCTCTGTGCCCGAAAGCAAAAGATTATGTCCGGCAAAGTTGATGTGGATACTCAGGAATAGGTCGGCACGCTCCCGATTGGCGATCTTGCAACGGTCCTCAAGCGAAACGAATGTGTCGTCTGTACGCGTAAGTATGAGTTTTATACCGGGTTTATTCTTACGTATGAGGGCGGCAACCCGGTTGGTAATATTCAGAGTAAGGTCCTTCTCCAGCACATTCTTCAGGCAAGTGCCCTGATCCTTACCTCCATGTCCCGCATCAAGAACCCATACAAGGGGACGCAATTGGCGGGCAGTACATGCAAGAGAGAGAAAAAAAATCAGAAAAAGGAGAGGAATACGTTTCATAATGCAAAGGTAGTGGAAAATACCCGTTTTCCCAAACAACGGTTTGTGATTATCCCAAATCGGTCATTGGATTTTCTGTCAGTTCTGTCTGTCTGTGTGCCGGATTGCAGGCGTTTTCTTGAAGACATAGCCCGCTATGCTTTCAAAAACAGGAGGCCCCGAAAAAACGAGCAAGCCTCCTGAAATGATGAATACGATATTCCTAATTATTGCTGTCCGGTAAAACTTTTATGCGCCAACGAAATTAGGGCTGACACTT
>JBJEKL010000123.1:0-2428 GCA_051878615.1 Bacteroidaceae bacterium
GTACAGGGTCCCATGAATGGCATGAACCTGATGACGAGGAGAACGGAAGCGAGGAAGACGGGAACAGACCTCCTTCAGGCAATGAAGGAGAGAATCAGACAGGTGGTAATTTTGGAGGTGGCACAGGTGGCAGTCCGGGCGTCCCTACAGGTCGGGAATATATAGCATACATTGCCAGCCAATACATAGGACGTAATGAAACTGATGATATAGACCTTATTAAAAGTTGGTTGAGGAATGCTGGGTTCTCACAACCCAATAATAGTACACCCTGGTGTGCCGCATTCGCATATAATATGTTCCAAGAGGCAGGATATGAGGGATACAAGTCTGCTTCAGTCAGTCAGTGGAAAGAACACTATGGCAGATATGTTACGATTCCTGAGGTCGGAGATGTCGCTTTCTTCCCCAATATGAGCCATATTGGAATTGTAGTAGACATTGCAGGCGAGAATATTACTGTAATTCATGGAAACTGGAGTAATAAAGTGTCCAAAACCATACATACCATCAATTATTTTGATGCATATAAACGAGGGAAATGAATAGGATTATCATTTTATTTCTGGGATGGTTCTTTATGTCAGGGAGTCTCCTATCTGCACAAGGCCGCTCTGTCCAAAGGACGGAGATTCCTGCCGGGAGGCCTTGGCACAAGTTTCTGCTATTGGATTCCACCCGCACAGATTCTGCATATATTCTCGATGTGTCAGAAGAATTGAGACCACTTGTCGAGTCGGGTGAGTATGATTATATATGTGTTGACCAGTCAGTCGTTGAGTGGCTATTCGTGGATCAGTATGTCAAGGGTAATTCGCGTTTGAAACACTTGGTGGATTATTATGCAGTCTTTCGTAGTCCTCTTGAGATAACATGTGGAGAGAAATCTCCGACAGCTTATCATTCGATTCTGGCATCTCTTCTGGTCGTACTGAAAGAGTATAATCAGAAGGCCCAAAAACCAGTTGGTGTTATTGGCCTGAATTTTCTGCCAGACCTGAAGAACAAGCAGAATTCATCGTGGCTCACATATCCTGTAGTAAGACGGGTGACTTCCTTTAATGAATCCACCCTGACAGATTCCTTGATGGCATTGACTGACAAATGGTGGAATTCCAGGGATGTTGCAAGGAACAGTCTAAAGATGATGGAGGTGGACAAGAAGGCGTTGACCTCCCTTGTGGGAAGAGAATATTATGTGCTATGGAAACATTTCTATAAGCGCTATGGGGAATATCAGTCATTGACGAGCAGACTTTTGCCTGACGTGAGAAGGCAGTATATGCGAGAGGATTTTGATTATATTGACAAAGAACTTCCCGGACGTAAGATTATACTTGGATACGATTGGTTTGTTCGTTTGTTTGCTTTGGAAAAATGAGTGTTGTGATGAAAAAGGGGATCATATATGGCATCCTGGTCTTGATTATCAAGGTTTGTGTCGGATGTTCATATTGTCAGGCGAAGGCTCCACAGGAACTTACCTGTCTCACATTGCCTGTGGGGCTACATGCTGATATAGATAAATGGAAAGAGGAGTTGAGGAAACAGGTGGAATCCAAACAATATACATATATATGTATTGAAGGAAATGCCATAGACATGATGTATAATGATCAGTACGCATCGAACAGAATATCCTTGGGCAGTCTGATGGAGAGTCCCACTCACCTAAAACCTCTTCATGAACAGCAAGCACCTTGTGACCATCAGGAAGTGTATGAGGATTTGTTAAGATATACGTTGCAATGTGTGCGTACACACAACATGGAGCATCGCCAGACAATACATGTTGTGGGTCTCTCATATGAGGATTTACCCTTAATCAGTTATGACTCGCGAGTATGGCACGTCGCGGAATATAATCAGTTAGGTCTTACAGATTCGCTGATGACCTATATGGCCGATGAGGAAAGTGATATACATCAGCTTGCAAGACTAACAGAGAAAAAGATAACGGCCAATAGGCAGGAACTGGAACGAAAAATAGGAAAACCTGATACGTTCATTTGGCATCGGTTCTTTGCAGAAGACCCTTCAGGAAATAATGATCTTTCTACAGAACTACTGCATAAGAAACAATACGAAAATCTCTTGCTCTTCAATCAAAATTTCAAAGGCAAGAAACTGATTGTCGGATGTCCTCGCCTTGAAGAGATGATAAAGGCAGATGAAGAAAGACAGTGTTCACAAATATTAACTGAGACAGATTCTGTTTGTGATGGGGATATCATAGTTTTGCATCGAAACATAAGACAAAACGTTATGAAGAAAATTAGACTGACCGCCGTTATTTGGGCATGTCCTTCCTCCCTTGCGGAGACTATACTCTGATTCTTGAAACAGCAGGATGCGAATACTCTGTGCAGATTTCTTTATAAAATTACATCACACATGCGTATAATACAGACCTTTTGGAGTGGAGGCA
>JBJEKL010000124.1:0-9529 GCA_051878615.1 Bacteroidaceae bacterium
CATTGATTTTCATGCTGCGCTATGTGATGGCGCAGAAAAGTGATGAAGTCAGGAGTTTGCAGGAATATTTAGCCCAAACTGCTCATTAGACTGCCAATGTGAATTTCTTCGCTGTTGGCTTGATGACTTTTCCTGTCATTTCCGATTCCGGTCATCTATCAGAGAAAATATATTTGCTTGTTTGATACAAGAAGTATATCTTCCATTGCCGATGTGGAAAACAAGTACCATCAGCTCTGTGAGCAATTCTGACATGCAGGGGGAAGACAGGTTCTATTGAGATGCCTACAATCTTTTCTGTGATGGGCACTTGTTTCCACGCAAGCGCATCTTATTTCATTTGTGATGCCATCCAGTCGTCAATCAATTGTCTGGCGATAGAACATGAATCGGGTAGTAAGGGGAGTTTGTCTATTGTAAACCATCCTGCAGAACTCAGTTCCTCATTCTGAATATGTAGTTCGCCGCTTTCATATTTGGCCGTAAATCCTACCATCAGTCCACTCGGATATGGCCAGGATTGGCTTCCGAAATATTGTATGTCCTTGATGGTCAATCCGGTCTCTTCCAGGACTTCACGCCTGACACATTGTTCAAGTGTCTCGCCAGTCTCTACAAACCCTGCTACCAGTCCGAAGTGTCTGTCGCGGAAGTTACGTGCATGTACCATGAGAATGCTTTCGTTCCTTTCTATCCGCACGATAATGGCAGGAGCCAGACTTGGCCATAGCTCTTTTTTGCAGATTGTGCATTTCTTGCTGATATCTGTTGACCAATTCATGGGTGCTCCACAACATCCGCAGAAACGGCTGTTCTGATCAAAATAGATGAGTTCTGCCCCCTTGCTTGCCAACTGGTAATCCTTCAGACCAAGGAGTCGGTAACTTTGCCGAAGCGGGGTCATCCGATAGCCTTCCAGATGGTTGGGAGGTGCATCGAGCCGTATGACGTGGCATCTGTCTTCCTGATGGTCAATGCTGGTGATCCTGTTCCAGGGATTCAGGCAGATACCTTCTGGAACAGATTGGGGGATATTCCCCTCTTGTGTGAGTAGAATATCCCCTTTGCAATATATGAGCTGCAGATCCATGCTTGTGGTCAGACGTTCAAGGATTTCTTTACTTCCTCTACCTTGGCCTTGGCACGCTCTATGCAGGTTGCATAGTCTTCGGCACTTTGCATGTCATCTTTTATCTCGACGTAGAACTTAATCTTGGGTTCTGTCCCGCTGGGACGTACGCTTACTTTAGTCCCATCCTGACAGAAATATTGCAGCACGTTGCTCTTGCCTGGCATGTCGATGGGAGCCTCCTTGCCCTCGGCGTTGCGCTGAATGAGTGTCTGGAAATCCTTGGCAATTGTGACTGTGCTTCCTGCGATGGAGGTTATAGGGTTCTTGCGGAAATTCTCCATAATGGCCTTTATCTCATCTGCACCGGTCTTGCCTGGTTTCACAACGTTGATGGTGCTTTCATAACTGAATCCATATTCCTTGTATATCTGCATGAGCAGGTCATAGAGGGTCATGCCGTTATCTTTTGCCCATGCCGCAATCTCGCAGATGAGACATATGGATGCAGGTGCGTCCTTGTCGCGAACTTTGTCATAGGGCAGGAATCCGAAACTCTCTTCTCCTCCACCAATGTATTTCTGTTTTCCCTCGCTGATGGCTATCTCGCGTGCAATCCATTTGAAGCCTGTGTAGCAGTCACGCAATTCTACCTGGTTGCTCTTTGCCATCTGTGCGATAAGCTCTGTGGTCACAATGGTTTTCACGAGGAAGTCCGTTGATTTGAGTTGCTTGAGTGCTTTCTTGTTGCGGATAATATAGTAGCAGAACATGGCGCACGTCTGGTTGCCATTGATTATCATCCATTCGCCATTGTTATCGCGGCAGACGATAGCCAGTCGGTCAGCGTCGGGGTCGGTAGCTACCACAAGGTCCGCATTCAGTCTGGTACCCAGTTTCATACCCAGGGTCATGGCCTCTGCATTTTCCGGATTGGGACTTACCACCGTGGGGAAGTTTCCGTCGATAACCATCTGATCGGGTACCACATGTATATTCTGAAATCCCCAGGAACGCAAGCACATGGGTACTATCACGCGGCCTGTACCGTGCATGGGGCTATACACGATGTTCAGGTCCTTTTGCCTGAGAATCACATCCTGGTCCACCATGGCTTCGTGAACGGCCTGCATGTAGGTGAAGTCCATTTCTCCACCAATGATTTCTATCAGTTCTGGCACGGGTTCACTCTTCACGTCCTCTATCTTGGCCTGGTTTACCTCATCGATGATGCCTTTGTCATGAGGCGCAAGTACCTGAGCGCCATCCTCCCAATAGGCCTTGTATCCGTTGTATTCCTTAGGGTTGTGGCTTGCGGTCACGTTTACACCTGCCTGTGCACCCAGGTGACGGATGGCAAAGGAGACTTCGGGTGTGGGACGCAATCCCTCGAAGAGGTAGACTTTGATGCCGTTGGCGCTGAAAATAGCGGCGACGGTCTCGGCAAAGAGACGTCCGTTGTTGCGGCAGTCATGTCCTACTACTACGCTAAGCTGTTTGCCTGCGGGGAAAGCCTTGAGTAGGTAGTTGGCAAAGCCTTGTGTGGCCATACCTACGATATATTTGTTCATTCGGTTGGTACCTGCCCCCATGATACCACGTAGTCCTCCTGTTCCGAACTCCAGGTTCTGGTAGAATGCATCCACCAAGGCCGTCTTGTCCTCACTCTCGAGCATCTGGCGGATTTCTGATTTGGTCTCCTCGTCATAGTAAGGTGAGGATATCCATGCCTGGGCTTTCTTTTCGCATTCCTTTATCAACTGTATATCCATAGATGTATGTGTTATGTTGTTATTGTATTTATAATCTGTTCTGTTTTCCTAACTGACTGCAAATGTAGTTATTTCTGCCGTAAAGCGGTATCTAAAAACGCCTGAAACTGCTTTTATGAACACAAAATTTCCTATTTTTGCATCATTAAATCTATACAGACGTAATATTATAATGAGAAAGAGTCAGAAGAAACGTGTTTTGGCCATCCTTGGCATGTTTGTCGTTATCGGAGTTTATTATTTTTTCAGCCACCGTGTGCCTGAAGTGAAGAGTGGGGTGGAACGTACGGAGACAGATAGTACAATCGTTGAAAATACGGTGCAGGTCAGCCTTGATTCGGCCGGCAATAAGGTATATGAGAACGTGCGCCGTGTGATATATAAGAATGCCAGGGCAAAGGGCATCGAGATTCCTGCCTATCTCACCGACAGGGACGAGGAGATTGTGCAGCATGAGGGTTTCACTCTCTCCTACAACAAGAAACATCTTCTGCCCAACTGGGTGGCATGGCTGCTTACCCGTGAGCGTACCCAAGGGCAGGAGAAAAGGGCTGATAACTTCCAGCCTGATGAATCTGTCAAGGAAGGCCCTGTGGCCGAAGATTCCGATTACCGAGGGAGCGGATATGACAGAGGACACATGTGTCCGGCTGCTGACTGCAAGCATAGTCGCAGGTCTATGAATGAGTGTTTCCTGTTGACAAACATATGTCCTCAGACCCACAATCTGAATGCTGGTGACTGGAAGGAACTTGAGACAAAGACACGCCAGTGGGCACAACGCTATGACAGTATCTATGTGGTGTGTGGACCAGTCCTGCAGAAGGGACGCAGATATCGGAAAGTGGGGCAGAACCAAGTGACCGTGCCAGAGAAGTTCTTCAAGGTACTTTTACGCTTTACTGCACCTGATCAGGCTCAGGCTATCGGCTTCATCTATGATAACGTCGAGGATTCCAACCATCCTCTTGCATATTATGCCGTGACTGTGGATAGTGTGGAGGCGCTCACAGGGATAAATTTCTTCTCGAAGTTGGAAAAAAGGGTAGAAAGAAAAGCCGAAAGCCAGTATGACCTGAAGTTGTGGAGGTGATCTCTTTTCACCTTGTCATTCCTGCACAGTCTGTCCCATTCGTGATGAGTAAGTATTCATGTCCGTAGTTTGCGGCAGACGTTTTTGCCATCATGATTTTCCCGATGAGTATGCTCCCTGTTGATTTATAGCAGGATAACAAGATCCAGAGCAATTTTTGCCCACACTTCCATGTTTATAAAATTCGTAGGGTGTGATGATAAATCGGATAAAACCACTATCTTTGCATATCAAAAACGGTAATCTCTTTTATGCAACACATAAGAAACTTCTGTATTATCGCACATATTGACCACGGCAAGAGTACCCTTGCCGACCGATTGCTGGAATTCACTCACACAATCAAGGTGACTGAGGGACAGATGCTGGACGATATGGACTTGGAGCGTGAGCGTGGTATCACCATCAAGAGTCATGCCATACAGATGGAGTATGTCAGGCCAGATGGGAGTTATACGCTCAATCTTATTGATACTCCGGGACATGTAGATTTCAGTTATGAGGTAAGCCGGAGCATAGCTGCTTGTGAGGGAGCTTTGTTGGTTGTGGATGCCACCCAGGGCGTACAGGCTCAGACGATCAGCAATCTCTATATGGCTCTCGACAACGATTTGGAGATAATCCCTGTCGTAAACAAATGTGACATGCCCAATGCCATGCCTGAGGAGGTTATGGACGAGATTGTGGATCTTTTGGGTTGTAAACGAGAGGAGATTATTTGCGCCAGCGGTAAGACAGGAATGGGCGTTCAGGAGATATTGGATGCTGTAGTGGACCGTATTCCTTCCCCCCAGGGTGACGAGGATGCTCCTTTGCAGGCTCTTATTTTTGATTCCGTATTCAACTCTTTCCGTGGTATTATTGCTTACTTTAAAATCGTAAATGGATGTATCCATAGTGGTGATAATGTGCAATTTATCAACATCGGTCGTGAATATAAGGCTGATGAGATAGGCGTGCTCAAGATGGATATGGTGCCCAAGCAGGTGCTCCATTGTGGCGACGTTGGATATATCGTGAGCGGAATCAAGACGGCCACAGAGGTAAAGGTGGGTGATACAATCACCACCGTGGTCAATCCGTGTAAGCATGCCATTTCGGGATTTGAAGAGGTGAAGCCTATGGTCTTTGCGGGCGTTTATCCTATAGAGACTGAAGATTTTGAGAATCTGCGTGCCAGTCTGGAGAAACTCCAGTTGAATGACGCCAGCCTTACCTTTCAGCCTGAGAGTTCGGTCGCTCTTGGTTTTGGCTTTCGTTGTGGCTTCCTGGGTCTGCTCCACATGGAGATTGTGCAGGAGCGCCTTGACCGCGAGTTCAACATGGATGTGATTACCACTGTGCCCAACGTATCTTATCTTGTATATGACAAGCAAGGTGAGGTCAAGGAGGTGCACAATCCTTCTGGTATGCCAGAAGCCACACTCATTGATCATATAGAGGAACCCTATATTCGTTCCACGGTCATTACCAATACGGCATATATTGGTCCCATCATGACTCTATGCTTGGGTAAGCGGGGCGAACTGCTCAAGCAGGAGTATATCAGCGGCAACAGAGTTGAGATTCAATATGCAATGCCTTTGGGCGAGATTGTCATTGACTTTTATGATAAATTGAAGAGTATCAGTAAGGGATATGCTTCCTTTGATTATCATCAGGATGGATTCCGTCCCAGTAAACTTGTCAAGATGGACATCCTGCTCAATGGTGAACCTGTGGACGCTCTCAGCACGCTTACCCATGCTGATAATGCCGAAAGTTTTGGGCGACGTATGTGTGAGAAGCTCAAGGAACTTCTTCCTCGACAACAATTCGATATAGCCATCCAGGCTGCCATTGGTGCCAAGATTATTGCACGTGAGACTGTGAAACAGGTTCGCAAGGATGTGTTGGCCAAGTGTTACGGAGGCGACGTAAGCCGTAAACGTAAGTTGCTCGAGAAACAGAAGAAAGGCAAGAAGCGCATGAAGCAGATAGGCAACGTGCAGGTGCCTCAGAAGGCCTTCCTTGCTGTGCTCAAGTTGGATTGATGCTAAACGATACTAAATACTTGAAAGCAAGATAGTCATAGTATGTACAGACGACGTGATGTTGCAAGGGAGATTGCCCGCATATATTGTACGTTGACTCCGCAGGGGATTGATGCGTTGGGCAGTATTCTTGTTCCCATGAAGTTCCAGAAGGGCGATACCATTCTGCCCGAGGGGCAGGTGTGTCGTGCCATGTATTTTGTGGATAAGGGTATGGTGCGCCAGTATTATTATAAGAACAAACGTGATGTAACGGAGCATTTCTCCTTTGAGGGACGTATCGTGTTCTGCATCGAGAGTTTTCTGAAGCAGGATCCCAGCAGACTTATCGTGGAGGCTTTGGAGCCCAGCATCCTATATGCCATCCCTTATGATGACCTGCACAACCTGATGGTACGCAATCAGGAGATGGAAATGCTGTATCGTAAAATTTTGGAGCATGTAGCCATCAGCAGTCAGGAGCATGCCGACAGCCAGCGTTTCGAGAATGCTTCCGAACGTTATGAGCGTTTGCTTAGGGAGAAACCAGAGATAGTGCTGAGAGCACCTATGGTACACATCGCCAGTTTTTTGCAGATGACCCCCGAGACTCTGAGCCGCGTGAGAAATGCAAGTGCCCAACAGGGTCTGAAGTCCTCTACGCGCGACCAGAATGATGCCTGGTGGACACATACCACCGAGTTGAAATAACCGCCTGCACAAAGACTTAAAGATACGCCGATATCTTGGCGTATTCATGATTTAGTCTTATCTTTGCAGCCGATTTTTAACGATAAAGAGTGCTTGCGAACCTCTTTTAAAACAAAACAAGATTATGATACAAAACAAAACTGTGAGTATCGCCTTCATGATTATGGGCATACTCTTCTGCACTTGTCTGATTACCAGCAACCTTCTTGAGACCAAAGTTCTGCAGTTCGGCCGGTTTACCATGACTGCGGGCGTGCTTTGTTTCCCTGTTTCCTATATTCTGAATGACTGTATAGCCGAGGTGTGGGGGTTCCGTAAGGCACGTCTCATCATTTGGACTGCTTTTTTGATGAACTTCCTGGTTGTCGCATTGGGACAATTGGCGGTCGTTATGCCAGCTGCATCTTTTTGGAGTGATAACGAGGCTCATTTCAATTTTGTCTTCGGACTTGCCCCCCGTATTGCTGTTGCCTCTTTTGCCGCCTTCATCGTGGGCAGTTTTATCAATGCCTATGTGATGAGCAGGATGAAGATAACCAGTCAGGGCAAGCATTTTTCGCTCCGTGCCATTGTGAGTACACTTTATGGAGAGAGTGCTGACAGCCTTGTCTTCTTCCCTCTTGCTTTTGGAGGACTGATGCCTTTGCCTGAGTTGGGCAAGTTGATACTGTTACAGGTTGTTGTCAAGACACTCTACGAGGTGGTCATGTTGCCTGTGACCATTCGTGTGGTACGCTATGTAAAGCGTCGTGAGGGGACTGATGTATATGATGATAAGATTTCATATAACCCATTGAAAATATCCGAATTATGATATCTGTCGAAAAAGAACACATGAAGGGAGAGTCTGCTCTTGTGGTTTTCTCTGGAGGTCAGGACAGCACCACATGTCTGTATTGGGCAAAAGCCCATTTTTCTCATGTGTACACTTTGAGTTTTACCTACGGACAGAAGCATGTTCTGGAGATTCAGTTGGCTAAGCGACTGGCTGCAGAGGCGGATGTGCCCTGGGAATGCATGGATCTGAGTTTTATCTCTCAGTTGAGTCGTGGCTGCTGTAGCCTTACCGACAATTCCCTACAGATAGAGGAGAACATGGCTGACGGAGCCAAGTGGCCCAGCACTTTCGTTCCCGGTCGCAATTTCTTTTTTCTATCCGTGGCAGCCGTGTACGCACGCTCCCATGGGATAAGGGATTTGGTGACTGGGGTAGGGCAAGCTGACTTTAGTGGCTATCCTGATTGCCGTGACAGTTTTATCAAAAGTCTTAATGTGACCCTCAATCTGGCTATGGATGAGCAGTTTCGTATCCATACGCCTCTGATGTGGCTCAGCAAGGCTCAGACCTGGGCTCTTGCCGACCGTTTGGGCGTGATGGATATTATCCGGAAGAAGACCTTGACATGCTACAACGGAGTTCCAGGAGACGGTTGTGGCCATTGTCCATCGTGCCGCCTTCGTATGGCTGGCTTACAGGAATATTTGCGAATCAAGGAAAAGCAACATGAATAATAATAATATGAGAGAACAAGAGGGCTTGGCGGCCCTTGGCCGGAAAACCGAGTACAGACAGGATTATGCACCTGATGTGCTTGAGACTTTTGCCAACAAACATCCCGAAAACGACTATTGGGTACGTTTCAACTGTCCGGAGTTTACCAGTCTGTGCCCCATTACCGGGCAACCTGACTTTGCCGAAATACGCATCAGTTATATTCCTGCCGAGCGTATGGTGGAGAGCAAAAGTCTGAAACTCTATCTGTTTTCTTTCCGCAATCATGGTGATTTTCATGAGGACTGCGTGAATGTCATCATGAAGGATCTTGTGCGTCTAATGCAACCCAAGTATATAGAGGTGACAGGCATTTTCACACCTCGCGGTGGCATCAGTATATGGCCGTATGCAAATTACGGTATGCCAGGCACCAAATATGAGGAGATGGCAGCCTATCGCATGATGCACCATGATATGCAGTAGGGATATTAAGCCCGGCGTCCCTTTTTCTGTAGTCCGGCAGACAAGTTTTTCGGTTGCAAATGTTTATCTTTGCATTCCGAAACTGCTGTGGAATCCCCGGATTTGACATTTAACGGCGGCACCACGATAAATTTTTATACCGACAGAGATGACAAGGAGAATATTATGTACCCTGATGCTGGTTCTGAGTTGTACGATCTCAGTCCTGGCTGTTCTTAAGGAAAGAGACCTGCCACGCACATTGGGCGTTCTCAAGGCTGAACTTCAGGACTATTTCGAGCGTCAGCAGACGTTCATGAGCATGTATGAGCAGCGTGGTGCCCAACAACATCAGTTGCTGGTGGGCTATATGCAGCAATGCGAGCAGATAAGTCTGATGCTCTATTCGCAATCATCCGAGAATTCCTTTGATATGGCTTATGCTTGTCAGCAGGCTACCAATCTGGCTGAGGATCTCAAGAAACGTAACAGCCGTATGCATCAGTATGACAAGATCATCTCTCAGATGAGGAGTGAGATAGAGCGTTATGATGCTCTCATCCAGTCACTCAAGAGTATGCCTCCTGTCTCTGCCAAGGATGCTGACAGCGTATTGTCAGTCTATGACAGCATACTCATCCAGGCTATTGACTCTTTGGCTGAAAAGGCTGACTCGCTCAAGGCTGTACGGGATACCATGAAGGTAAAGCCCGAACAGCATGTGAATGAAAAGAATACTCCCGCGGGGAGAAATCCGGATGCCGCGCATCCTCTCTTCCTCAGCGGACAGGAGTTGCAGGATAGGGAGGACTGTCTGCAATATGCGCAGACCATACGGGACAATCTGCAGCATTTCCTTGATGCCATGGAAGCCGAGAATACCTATTATCAGAGTGTTACGGCCAAGGTCGCTGA
>JBJEKL010000125.1:0-2424 GCA_051878615.1 Bacteroidaceae bacterium
GATTAGCTCAGCTGGCTAGAGCGCTTGCATGGCATGCAAGAGGTCATCGGTTCGAGCCCGATATTCTCCACTGCGACAGGCCGGGGAGATTTGTCTTGAAGACAAGTCTCCCCATATTTATATAAGAGACTAACCACATTTTTAACATCTAAGCATATGGACAGACAAAAGCGGGTTACACTCCCGGACAATGCATTCAGAGAACTTAAGGAGGGCGAGCAATACACACCGCTGATGCCCAAGGACACACATCCACGTGAGGTCACGGCATGGTCGGTGGGCTGGGGCATCCTGATGGCCATCCTCTTCAGCGCTGCTGCCGCCTACCTGGGACTGAAGGTGGGACAGGTGTTCGAGGCGGCCATTCCCATCACCATCATCGCTGTGGGGGTAAGCGGAGCCACACACCGCAAGGACGCCATGGGAGAGAATGTCATCATACAGAGCATAGGTGCCTGCAGCGGAGTGATTGTTGCAGGAGCCATCTTCACACTGCCTGCGCTTTACATCCTGCAGGCAAAATATCCCGAGATGACAGTCAACTTCATGGAGGTCTTTCTCGCCAGTCTGTTGGGAGGCATTCTGGGCATCCTGTTCCTCATCCCCTTCCGCAAGTATTTTGTCAAGGATATGCACGGGAAGTATCCCTTCCCCGAGGCCACAGCCAGCACACAGGTACTGGTAAGCGGCGAGCAGGGCGGTTCCCAAGCCAAGCCTCTGCTCATAGCAGGACTGCTGGGCGGACTGTATGACTTTGTCGTGGCCACCTTCGGTCTATGGAACGAAAACTTCACAAGCCGTGCCATCCTGTGGGGAGATACCATAGCCGAGAAAGTCAAACTGGTGTTTAAGTGCAACACCAGCGCTGCCGTGCTTGGCATGGGATATATCGTGGGACTCAAGTATGCCTTCATCATCTGTTGCGGTTCTGCACTGGTGTGGTGGGTAATCGTACCTGCCACCGCCCTGTTCTTTCCCAATCTGGAAATATCAGAAGGACTGACAGCCGCAGCTGCATCCCCCGAGGATCTCTTCCGCTATGCCAAAAGTATCGGTATCGGAGGCATTGCCATGGCCGGTGTGATAGGCATCATCAAGAGTTGGAAACTGATTACCGGTGCCGTAAGACTGGCTGCATCAGAGATGGGAAACAAGAAGGCTGATACAGGCAACGTGGAGCGCACCCAGAAGGACATCTCCATGAAGACTGTTGCCCTCGGAGCCATCATAGCACTCATTGCCACCTTCCTCTTCTTCCAGTGGGACGTGATGGGTGGCGTGCTGCGATTCAGTCTCGTAGCCATCCTGCTGGTAACGGTCATCACCTTCCTCTTCACCACCGTGGCAGCCAATGCCATTGCCATCGTGGGTACCAACCCTGTGAGCGGCATGACCCTCATGACCCTCATCCTGGCATCTGTCATCATGGTGGCAGTGGGCCTGAACGGAACGACAGGCATGGTGGCAGCCCTCATCATGGGTGGTGTGGTGTGCACAGCCCTGAGTATGGCAGGCGGCTTCATCACGGACCTGAAGATAGGCTACTGGCTGGGAACTACCCCCAAGAAGCAGGAGACATGGAAGTTCCTGGGTACGCTGGTAAGCGCAGCAACGGTGGCCGGTGTCATCATGATACTGAACAAGACCTACGGATTCCAGAACGGTCAGTTGGCAGCACCACAGGCCAATGCCATGGCCGCTGTCATCGAACCTCTGATGAACGGTAGCGGAGCACCCTGGACGCTGTATGCTATCGGAGCAGCCACCGCACTTCTCCTCAACGCCTTCGGCGTATCAGCCCTGGCTTTTGCCCTGGGTATGTTCATACCTCTGGAACTGAACCTTCCCCTCCTGGCAGGTGGTGCCATCCAATGGTTTGTATCCACACGCAGCCAAGACTCTTCACTCAACAATGCACGCAGCGAGAGAGGCACCCTGCTCAGCAGCGGATTCATTGCCGGAGGTGCCTTGATGGGCGTGGTGAGTGCAGCCCTTCGCTTCGGAGGAATCGAATTTGACTATAGCATGTGGTGGAACAACACACTCAGCGAACTGCTCTCGCTGGGCATGTACTGCATGCTCTGCATCTTCCTCATCAGGATGTCCATGCGAACCAAAGCATGACATAAAAGTACGAAAGACAGCCCTATAGGATAAAAAAGCGCGGCAAGGAACGGCATCAACAAGGAAAATGTCGTACCTTTGCCGCGCTGTCACGTGTTGGCAGCATATTTCAAACCTATAATTAAAAGTTTAATTAAATTATGGCAACAAAAATCAGATTGCAGCGCCACGGTCGTAAAGGCTATGCCTATTACAGTATCGTAATCGCTGATGTAAGAGCTCCACGCGATGGTAAGTTTACAGAAAAGATTGGTACTTACAACCCTAACACCAATCCTGCCACTGTAGATTTGAAATTCG
>JBJEKL010000126.1:0-33122 GCA_051878615.1 Bacteroidaceae bacterium
TTTGCACGAGATTTCCAGGCTGTCTGTCCTCGGAGGATGATGTGACATGGCACTCCGCTGCCTGGAGGGCAGTACCCCATAGGACAGATTCTTTAATTCCCAGGGGGGCTACTGAGGATAATATACGAGTCGATTTCAAAGCTATTGTTTGCACTTGATGACGCAAACGTTTGCAAGGCCGGTCGCAAACGTTTGCGAGCGCGGTTGCAAACGTTTGCGGGGAAAAGGGCCTCTGTTTGTTTTTAGAGGATATAGCGTCCGAGCCTATCTGTTGAACGTCCCTAACGGGTATACCTTGCGAAGGAGGGAGGGGGGGGATATTCCCTGAAAACAAAGGACAAGAACCTGAAGTAAAGCCTTGACCTCCTGCGCCGATAGGTGAAAGACTACAGAGGCCAAGACTCAATATAAGATCTACAAATCGGAGTATCTGAAAGCTATGGGCAGACTCAACTGAACTACCAGGCACCCTATACATTATATATATTATATAGAGTACCCGCTTCCCTCTGGTCTCCCTCATGCGGAGGGAGCCGTCACTTGACCACCAGACGACCGCCCTGCAGATAGATGCCGCGAACGGGACGGGATACCCTTCGGCCTGAGAGGTCATAGATGGCATCCTCTGATGGCATCCTACCGTTATCCACAGGAGCATGAATGGCATCGGACAGATTGTTGGTGTAGGTATCCTCCACACAGTAAACCGTGCTTAGGCTTCTGTCTGGCAGAGGATAAGGATTGAGGTCCAGCGTCTGGTACCATGCCTGGCTGCCATCGGTGACGCCCCTGTTCAGGCGATAGCACAGAGAACCGTCGGCCTGTTCCTGTTCGCTCACCGATACCGCATTGGCAGGAATCTCCACCTGCCAGGGAGAGGTATAATAGCAGTTGCTTATGAGAGCCTGTCCAGGATTTCTGCTGAGCATGTTACAACCATTGGTATCAATGCTGATGTCACCCAACATCAGACAGTTGGAGAGGAGATACATGGAGGAGGCCCAGCCAACCAATCCTCCACAGCAGTTGACCTTCTCGCCCTGGATGGATCCTGCAAAGAGACAGTCACGCACCTGTCCAATCCGGGAAGACTCGCTGACCAGACCTACAAGGCCGCCATGAGTGCCATCGCCATTGATGGTGGCATGGATGTCAATATAGCTCTGGCATCTGAGCACCTTGCCTCCTTGCAGGTTACCCACCATGCCCGCGTATTTACGGCTGGTAGTCAGTGAGCCCCTGACCGTAATGTCCTGCAAGGTTCCGGAAAGGAAGCCTATCAACCCTGCGTTGTCGGTACTGACCTCCTGCGCTATGGTGATGCTGTGTCCAGCGCCATCCAGAACGCCAGCAAAGGAACACGAACGTCCTATCATAAAATCAGATTGCGCACTCATGTCGATATCGGCAGTCAACACGCCACACATATCGGCCAGACCTGCATCAACCTGCCGGGCAAACCATTCCAGATGCTTGGAAGAGGACAGTTTGTAATATCCACGCTCATCACACGGTGCGTTGTCCATATCTATAGCCCCACACACCACACAGAATCCGTCCTCCAGGATATGTTCATCACGATTGCTTCGGTCCTTATTGTTGGTGTAGCCCATCAGGATGGTGTACGGCGTGCCGTCACAATACAGATGCGAAGTGGAATAGATGGTTCCGTGAGTGCTGTCGGGCACAGGCGTGGAGTCCATCCCCAACGTCTGGAACCAATGCTGATGAGTGGTCTGCGTATTGTTGAGCATGAAGCATGTGGCTCCGTAGACCACTTGCTGTTCGTCCACCTGTTGCACATCGGCACAGTTGCTCGGGGCTTCCCATGTGAGGTAGACATAATTGTTGAGCGAAGACACATTTCCGCTGTTGCGTGACAACAAGTCGCTTCCCGACACAGAGACGGAAATATCCCCCGTCACCAGGCAATTCCTGATGCTTGTGAAGCCAGAGGCCCAACCGACCACGCCGCCACAACACTGGGTAGAAGCACCCGTCATGGATATATTCACCAGGCAGTCCTCCACAAGAGAACCCTCATAGGAGACAGCCGCAATACCGCCATGGGTGCCATCGCCATTCACCGTGCTCTCAATGGATACCAGACTCTGGCATCGCTGAATCCGTCCTCCCGCCAGTTCGGAGGCTATTCCAGCCGCATACTTGGCCGAGGTGCGAATGGTGCCATCCACTATCAGGTCATGCACACAACCGCTGAGCGAATTGAAGAGTGCGGCATTCTCTACCTCACGCGTCAGGGCAAGGGTAACGCGATGACCTGCTCCATCGAAGTCACCGGCATAACCATTGGCCGATGTCCCTATCATCAGGGAGGGGCTGGAGGTCATATCAATATCGGCTGTGAGTCTGGCACTTGCCTTCACCATGCCATTATTCACATGATTGGCAAAATCCATCAGCTGTTCTGGCGTACCGATCTCAAAGAAGAGGTCCTCTCCTTGTCCGTTGCCGTTGTTCACCCTGTTGTCAATCCAGGGAATGCGGTTCTGCATGAACTCTCTAAGCCACTGCACCTCTCCCTCATAGGAGCCTGCTGCCCGAGGATTGACCTGCACCTTGGTGTCCAATATGGGCCAACGCATGAAGTTGAGGCGTTGGGACTCCTGAAGGACATCCGCCAGCGAGTCGATATAGCCGGTAACGTTCTCGGGAGTGATGATACCCGATTCACGCACGTGATTCCAGACAGCAGTCAGGGAGTCGCAGAAGGCCTGGTCCTGGAATATCATGTTCAGCATTGAGCGGGAGTTCCCGGCTCCTCCCCAGACAAGGTTAAGGAAGTCCCCCTGGTCATTGACAGGGAAATAGCGATAGTCATTATCGAAAGCGATGTCGAAGTCCCAGATGGGTCCCACACGGAAGAGGTTGCTGCCGCGCTCCTTGGTCATATAACAGCTCCAGAAGGCATCGGGATTGCCGCAAATCTCCTCGGTGAGGAAGTACGTTATCAGACTCTTCTCATCCAGATGGTCGCGGAAACAAAGGTCTCCTTCGCCCAGTTCGCCCGACAAGATGCTCATCTCCATCTCATTGAAGGCATTCTGGATATAGGCAAACTGCTGGGGCGTGATGTCGGTCTCGCCCGGGCTCTTGATGGTAATGGGATTGCCGCACACGCTTCTGAACCACGACACCTCCCTCTCGGCATAGCCATCCAGTTCCACCAGATATCCTCCCGTGAGAGCCTCGCCCTCGTTGTCGGCAGGTGTCATCTCGGTGATGTTGATACGGTTGGCATCCACGGTCAGTTGGTCAGTAAGCTGGTAGCATCCCCGATATTCGCCGTTGAGAATCACATCCACCGGCTGACTCCAGGGCACATAGTCAAAACCCATGCGCCGTCCCATTTCGAAGGCGACCAGATTGCGCATCAGGGTCTTGTCGGAATAGTTGTTGATGAGGGTCCACTTCTTGGCCTTTGCAGGTGAGCGGAGTTCCGAGTCCTTGAAGATGCGGCTCGAGGCATCGAACTTGATGCGATAGGGCTTCTTAGGGTGTCCCATGGATGCATTCCCTCTGAGGCGCGACGTGCCTGTTTGCCTCTGCACCTTGCTCCCTCCGTCATAGATGAAGGCAAACTGAGAGGTAAGATCGTGCTCCTTGTCATAGGGGTCCACGGCATCTACGGTATGAAAGACCACGGTGGGCAAGTTAGTCATCTGATAGAAACGAGTCTCGTCACCCTCCCCCTCGTAACCATAGAAAGCCAGTTCGGCAATATTGCAACGGGCATCATGGGGACCGACATAACGTACATAACGGAATCCGAGACTGACATTCACATCGGCATACGACATCTGGCCCGAAGGCTGAGCAGCGTCGATCACATACAGCGGCACGGCATCGAGGAAGTCAGGACGGTTGGATCCCTCAAACACGCCAAGCAAGGTGCGCGTGGGACCTTGCGTATCCTTTCGGGGTGCCCACCCTATGCGTGTGATGACATGCGGAGCACCCAGGTCGAGGCCCGCCCAGGTAAGGTTCCTCTCATAGCTGGCGAAGAATGTGTCCATATTCCCGTCAAAGGCACAGGCGCAGGTATTCACAGTGGTGGAGGATGCTCCCGTAGAGTAATCCACACTCTGCTCCGTACCGATGACCGTACCTGTGAGCAGGACATTCTCTGCCAAGGCTGAGACAAAGGGAATAATCAGAAGGAGGATTGTATGCAGTAATCTTAGCCGTCTCATAAGAAATCATTTCTATATGGTACAAAGATAACGATAATTTGCATACCATCAAACACCCAAGGGAGACTATTGCCAAAGTCCACAAGACTTTAACCCAATTCCTACGATACGGGAAGCAGCCTCATCACGGAACAAGTCTTGCATAAAAGCAAAGGGGTCGGGTCCACAAGAGCCCCAACCCCTACTGTCACGTAAATTCACTTTTCAAAAACCTACACAGTCTCTGTCACTCACGCTCACGCGCTTTTCCTATCGCAAGGCATGTGCCTCGCGTAACTCCTGTTTCATGTCGCGGGCTCTCAGGATGCCTATTACACCATAAAGGGACAGACCCAAGCAGATGGCCAGGACCATATAATGCAGGTTGCCGAGCAGGAAGTCCAGCATGTAAAAGTGGATGGAGAGCTGAATTATCTCGACGGGAGAAGGCAGCAGCAGGGACACGAACACAAAGAGCACTCCTACCACCACACCCGCCACAAAGCAGGCGGTGGCCCGCCGCTGGTTGGCCTTCACCTCATGCGCTCTGTACTGCATCACCATATCCACGGCATCCATCCTGTGGCCAAGCATCTGCATGAAATCCTTCTCTCCCTGTATCTCGGGTTTGTAAGCAGACAGCAGGCTGTCCAGTTCCTTATCGTCTATCATCGTCCTATCCTCCTTTTCAGTTCTTCTCTTCCCCTTTGCAACTGTTTCTTGACGGCGGCTTCGCTCTGCCCCGTCACCTGGGCCACCTCACTCACTTTGTACCCTTCGATGTAATGCATTACGATACTGGTCCGCTCCGATTCCCCCAAGGTCCCCAGGGCTGCATGCAGTTCCTGGTATCGGAAGGCCTCATCGGCAGAAGAGCTTCCCGAAAGCGAGGCTGCCGCATCGAGGTTGGCAAGGGGTCTTCGGCCACGGGTCTTGACAGCGTTGAGGAAGGTGGTGTAGGCTATCCGCCTCAGCCAGAGGGAAGCCTTGCCGCGCTCGTCATACTCGGCCAGCGAGATGTAAGCCTTGATGAGCGTCTCCTGCGCCATATCATCGGCATCGTCCCCATTGCCCAGGCAGAGGGCAAGCAGAAAGCGGCGTAATGCCTCCTGCTCGCTCCTGACCAGCCGTACGAACTCCTCGCGTGTCAGCACTCCTGATCAGTCCTTCAGTTGAGTCAATGCCTTCCTGGCCTGCCGGGCTCCCAAGAGCAAACCTACGCCCAGGGCAAGAACAGGCACGAAGGCCAGCATCATCACAAAGAAGCCATCCTTGAGCATATTCATATAGATGGAGTACAGCAAAGCCATCAGGGAGAAGAGCATGCCCAGGCCGCCCAGAGCCGTCAGCGCCACTCCGAAGAGGGTCTCCATGTGAATACGTGAGATGAGTTTCTCTCTCATTGTCTTCCTCTCCGGCTGAAGGGCCTTGGCAAACTCCTCCATATCCAGACCGGAATTCTTCTCAATGGCTGCCAACATGACCTCCGTACGCTTCTCTGTGGCATACCTCTTATATTTGAAGACAATCCATACAATGCTGACGGGCAGCACCACAAACATGCCTAACGGCACCCAAATTCCTGACATATCCGTATGTGTTATTTATAGTTTGACATTCCGTTTCCCGAACCGGTTCATATATATAACAACCATGAGCGGGAAAAGGTGACAGCCGGGATGAACTTTTTTCATCATCCGCACAGGAGTCCATGACATACAGGCTGATTCCGGGACAGGAGAGGAAGCAAGGACGGGCCGCACTCCCAGCAGCCCGTCCTGTCACATCATCCGCCCGGGCAACTGCCCGAGTGAAGGTATCATCGCATCAATCCCTATATAGGAGGAGGTACGGAGAGCAGCTCTCCGCACCTCCTCATACCTCATCACAGCACCACGTCCTTCTTCATGAAGGGGATGGGATAGGCCGTAACCCACACCTCGGGCTGCATCTTCTGATTGCCGAAGAGCATGGCCCACGCCTCGATGGTGCGTCCCTTCATGTCGGGAGTCAGAGGCACATAATAGGTGTAGTCATGTGATGTGGAGCGCACAGGGCACTCCCAGGTGTTTGACTTGAAGGAGGGAGCACGGTCGGGACAACCCACATACTGCCCGTCCACCTTGAGGGCGGCCCAGGCTCCCTCGAACCCACACTCACCGGGGAAGGCGATGCAGAGGTAAGAGCCCTCGGGGATGTCGTCCAGGGTAAACTCGCTCTTCCAGGCCTGGCTCACACGTGCGCCTGCCGCTCCGTAGTTGCGGAACAGATTGTTGGCACGCCAGAGTGAGCGGTCCAGCATCTTCCCGTCCTTCAGGCCGTATATCTCGCTCACACGCTGTGGGCATACGGGTATCTTGACATAGCGGACAGCGCCCATGCCGCGCATGTTGACATTCATGTTTCGGTCAGCCAGAGCCACCACCGACCGCCATTGGTGCAGGTCGGCCGAAGCCTCCACATGCATTCCCTCGGCCGTGCGCAGGGGAGAGAGGTCCCATTCGTTCTGGAAGTCAAGGTGCAACTCATCCATCTCCACGGGAGCACCCAGATCGATATAGAGGGACGAACTGGCGGACACACGCTGGTCTCCCCAGCGGTTGGCTATGCTGAAGGCTGTGAGGGGATTGCCGTCGAAGAGGTTACGGTCCCAGATGTCGCGCTCCACGAACAGGCGTTGCCGGAAGAAAGCGTCACGTGCCGCCTGCACCTGGGGAATGTCTGTGGCGCCCGAGCGCTTGAGTTCGCGCACCTCCAGGGCATTGTTGTCCGCACGGAAAGCCGTAGCATAATAGAGCGAGTAGGCATCCTGAGGCACCTCGACAGCCTTAGGCAGGGGCAACTGCCGGTGATAGCTCTGGGCAGGAGCCGTGCCGGGGAAGGCGACCTTCTGCCTGCGGCCGTTGACGCTCACCTGATAGGTAGTGCCCGGCCAGCCCAGGAGCCGCACCTTGTGCTCGGCCTTCTCGTTGAGCACCTGATAAGGAATGCCGCTCACCAGGGTCTTGTCCCTCTCGCGCTCTGTGGTCACCTTGAGCAAGGCACTGCGGAAAGGGAGTACCTCCACCTCGACCTCATCCCCGTAGCGGTGCTGCCCCAGGTCGAAGCAATAGGGATGGTAGAGGCGCATCTGCACCTTCCTGCCGGTCTTGGCAAGGCCCACCTGCTCATCCAGTCTGATGCGATAACGCACAGGCGACCAGGACAGGTTGCGCAGAGTGAGGAACTGTGTCCTGCCATTGCCACGGGTGATGGCCTCGGGACCATACTGAGCCTCGGGCAGACGCTTGGCAGGAGGGAGGATGTCCCGATAGAGGCGATGCAGATTGAAGATATAGGCCAGCTGGGCATATTCGTCATCGCGCAGGAGCCATGGATTGGCATAGAGTTCGGGAGCCAGGATAAGTTCCCGGCCGAAAGCCTGCAGGATGAGTTCGTCCTCCCAATAGTCGAGGCACGAACTCAGGCACACGCCATGGTCCTCGGTCAGTCGGGTCAGATTGTCGGGGGAGCGACGGGCTATGCTCACGGCCCGGTGATGGGGAGCCGTCACCTCGTTCATCATATGCACATCCATGTAGGTCTCCGCCCCTCCCAGCAGGAAGGTGGTGCTGTGCTTTGTGCCCGGACCCAGGTCAAGCCTGTGGTTGAGCAACACGAAATTGGGACGATACTCACGTATGCGTGTCATCATACGGTCGAAGCAGGCATACTTCTCCGGCCGCAACTGGCCGCACACGGCATCCATCTTGAAGAGTCCGAAGCCATAGTCGCGCACCAGGGACACCATCATCTCCTCGCGCTCCCTGGCCTCCTCCTCGGTATCTCCGAAGCCGTCAGGCCCTCCCCACAGCCCCAGGCTGGTGCCCATCTGGGCCGCCTGGTCGCTCAGGGGCTTGAATCCACGGGGGAACTGCCTCTGGAACCGCTCGCTCTTCATACTGCCATACATCTGACTGCCGTCTATCTGTCCGGCATCGAATGCATAGATGTCAAGTACCATCCCGTATTGGTCATGCAACCACCGGAAGAAGTCCAGATTGATACGGGTCTGCTCCTCGGTACTGCCCTCGTTGGTATTGTTGATCCAGGAGAAGTACTCTGAATAGGACGGTGTGTCCTCGCCGGCGCCTCCCACAGGATACTGCTGGGCGACGGCCGGGAGACTGAGGACTGCTGCCACAGACAGCAGGATATGTCTTGTCTTATACATTATATATATAGGTATTAGGGGCTTGTTAGCATTACAGCAATACCCCACTCATGGCCTTCGCATCAAGCCACAGGTGGGGCATCACTCAAGGATGTTTACTCTTTGTTGTCGTCGGTATCAGGCTTCTGCTCCACCTTGTCGGGGTAGATCTTCAGAGTCTTGCCGAAGCCTCCTGGCAATACGGCATTGAGGATGATGCCCACCAGGGCCGAGAGAGCCAGGCCGGACACATGCACGGCACCGATGGCCACATCGTCATTGGCTCCATACTTCACTCCTATAGCTATCACGAGGATGAGAGCCGCCACAAAGACATTGCGGGGCGAACTGAAGTCGACGGCACTCTCCACCAGGTTTCTCACACCCACTGCGCTGATCATGCCATAGAGGATGAGGCTCACGCCACCGATGGTGGCTGCGGGCATCAGACCGATGAGGCAGGCAAACTTGGGACAGAAACTCAGCAGGATGGCCAGCACGGCTGCCAGGCGTATGACACGGGGGTCAAAGACACGTGTGAGGTTGAGCACGCCGGTGTTCTCGCCATAGGTGGTATTGGCAGGCGCGCCAAAGAGAGCGGCCAGGAAGGTGGCCAGTCCGTCGCCCGTGAGGGTGCGATGAAGGCCAGGGTCCTTGATGAAGTTCCTGCCCACCGTGCTCTGGATGGCACACATGTCGCCTATGTGCTCCATGATGGTGGCAAAGGCAATGGGAAAGATGCCGATGACGGCGGTGAGCAGCAGGTTCCAGTCGGGATCCTTGGCTACGGCCAGAACCGTGCGGTCGGGATCGACAGGCATGCCCACCCATGCTGCCTCGGACAACTTGGAGAAGTCCACCTCACCCAGTGCTGCAGCCAATATGTAGGAACCCAGTACACCCAGCAGGATGGGGATGATACGTATGATGCCCCTGCCCCAGATGGCAGTGCAGATGACGATGACTATGGCCGTGATGGCCAGCAGCCAGTTGGCCGTGCAACTCTGTATGGCCGAGCCCGACAGGGTGAGACCTATGGCTATCACCATGGGACCTGTAACTACAGGCGGGAAGAAGCGCATGACACGTTCGGTACCGAAACTCTTGAGCAGGGCTGCCATGACAAAGTAGAGCAAGGCCGCGGCTCCCACACCCACACAGGCATAGTTGAGGGCCATCTCCTCAGACAGCCCTTGCGTCATGCCCAGTCCCTTGACCGACATGTATCCTCCTATGAAGGCAAAACTGGAACCCAGGAAGGCAGGCACCTTGAGTTTGGAGACCAGATGGAAGATGAGCGTGCCGATACCTGCAAAGAGCAAGGTGGCACTGACACTCAGGCCCGTGATGATGGGGACAAGGATGGTGGCGCCAAACATGGCGAAAAGATGCTGTACGCCAAGGATTGCGAACTTGGACCTGCCCAAGCTCAGGGCATCGGTGACACCCATGGGTTCTTTGTTCATAATAATAATAAAGGTATATGTTAGTACTCCGTTCTGCGTTTCGGCCGGTCTCCCTCCCTCACGTCTGCCTGCATGGCGGAGACGGTTTGCCACTTACAAAATTAACGCTTTTGATGTAATCCGCCAACGATTTGTAAGATAATTGTCCCGTGACCGGCATCACAGGTCCCTGCCCGGTGCCGGCCCAAACGCCGGCTCCCCCATGCCACGAACCGTCCTGGCATAGGGGAGCCCTACTATTAACACCAAAAAACAAAAGTCATACAAGACATCCCCGGGAACACCTACGAGAATGGGGATTCCGCTTCCCGTCATTCTGCCACAGGCATTCCCCGGGCTTCACTTCTTCACTCCGTAAACCTCCTTGACGATGTGCCATTGCTGGCGGACATCCTTGAGAGCCATGCCCCGCGGAGCCATCTTGTTGTAGAGTTCGCCATAGGGTGTTCCCTTGGCCTTCTCCTCCCGGGCCCAGGCGCGCAGTTCCCCATCGGTGAAGTGACGGATGGGAATACCTTTCCTGACGGTCACATTCTCTATGCCAACCTCCTGCAGCATCTTCTGTGCACGGTCTATGTCGGCCTGCCCTGCCTCGGTGCTGGCATAGATATAGGCATGGAAGTCGGGCACCCGCCTGACACGCTCAAACTCCTTGGCCACACTCCATCCCCATGGGGTGAGAGTCCACGAGGTGACACAGCAGTGCATCCAGTTGCCCTCCTGCGCCTTGCTGAAGGCCAGGTTTATCTCGCCCTTGCCAGGGAGCAGGATGGTGATGGCGCGGGGCAGATTGCCCGTTACCTCCAGGGGCACCTGCACGTTCTTCGTGATGAGGTTCACCGTCAGGTCGTCACCCTGGGCACGTTCTTCTATCTTGCGCAGGTCCTTGCTGGTGAGTGCGGGCAATGCCTTATGGTCAAAGGGCTTGCCATCGAGCATCAGGGTCAGCCTGCCCTTCCTGGCATAATAGAAGCGGCTCAGTTCGCTGGCATCCTCCTCTATGAATTCCTTCCCCTCCGATGGGCTAATCCATGTGCCTGCGCACAGATGCACCCGATAGACGCCCTTCCTGGTCTGCACCTTGCCCTTGTACGTACGGCTCACGTCGCCCAGGTACTCCACCAGAGGCTGTGTGGCGGCTGTGGTGTCGATGGCCACATCGCGGCCGGCCTTCATCTGCCCCTGATACACTTCGGCTATGATGACCCCGCTGAAGCCGAGGACCACGATGAGGATGGCCGCCACCTTGAAGAGCGTACCCCAGCGGCGGGGATGCCTGGGAGCATCGGAGGACGATGTGCGGATGACCTCCTGTTGAAACCTTGCCCACTCGCGATCCACGTCGGGCATACCTATTCTCCTGTCGATCTCTTCTGTTTTCATATTACCTGGTTATATTAAAGATGTTTCTGATCTTCTTCAACGAACTCGTGACATGCTTGTTGACCGCCGACGTGCTGATACCGAGTGCCTGGGCCGTCTCGGCGTAGGTCATGGCCTCGTCGTAGTGAAGGGTGAGCACGCGCCTGTCCTGCTCGGTGAGGCTCTCGTCTATCACTCTCTGCAACTCGGCCATCAGCTCCTCGCGCCCGCTCTGCCCCTCTGCGGGCAGCCGCAGGGAGTATTCCTGCTCCACAGCCCTCTGCGACCTTCGCTGGCGAAGGATGCTCAGGCAATGGTTGCGGGTGGCTACCATGAGGTAATGGGGAATGGCCTTGTGGTGTACCCCCGGCTGTCTGTGCCACATCTCGGCAAAGACCTGATGCACGGCATCGCGGGCATCCTCACTATCCTGCAGGAGGGAGTAAGCCAGCCGGTACATCATCGGGTAGTTGTCCCGGAACCACCTCTCAAACTGCTGTTCTGTATTGTCCATAATTCGTCTGTTTTAATGTCGTCTGTATATAAGACTCCGTGGAAGGTCATTCAAACACCCCCCTGAAGGTGTTTTTTCATCTCCCCGGGAATTCCCTGAGGAAAGGTGTGGCAAAAGGCCCGAGGGCGGACTGTCCTCCAGACTGGACTTTGTGGGGGCTGAGGCGGAGTGTCTGGGGGGAGAAGTCCCTGGAAGGAAGCACATGGCGGAAACGGAGGGACGTGGGAGAAGTGCCTGAAAGGTACCATCATACCCCTAACAAGGGTCATCACCATACCCCTAACAAGGGGTACCATCATACCCCTAACAAGGGTCATCATCATACCCCTAACAAGGGTCCTTGAGGCACTCCCGAAGGGGCTTTCGCAGGCGTGTGCTCACAGGGGGAGTTGCCCCTCCTTGACGAGCTTCATCCCATCATCCACACTTGCCTTGCCGAAGGTACGGTCAAAGGCTTCGAAGTCCTCGGGGTTCTCCTCGGCCACGTAGTACCCACGGGGTGTGTGATAGACTCCCTCTCTGCCCTGCAGATGCCCGGGAATGAGTTCCTGTGCCAGGAAATAAGGGACCTCGCTCTCCCTGGACCCGGCATGATAATGGATGCCGAGGGTACTGGCCAGGACAAAGCCTGCATGCCTGTAGAAAGCGATGTTTCCCTCCATGCAAAGGACACCCACGCCCATCTCCCGTGCCCGCCCTATGGCATGACGGAGCAACTGCAGCCCGTATCCCCTGCGCTTGTAGCAGGGATGGATGCTGATGGGGCCGAAAGTCCATGCAGGCAGAGTACCTCCGCCGTCAAGCGCGATGACAGCCCGGGAGAACATCACATGCCCTATAATCATACCGTCCTCCTCCATTACAAAGTCCAGTTCGGGGATAAAGTCGGGATTGCTCCTGTAATGATGAAGCACATAATGCTCCGTACATCCGGGACGGTACACATTCCAGAAGGAGTCTCTGGTGAGCCTCTCCACCTCCCGGTAATCCTGAGGCTGTTCCAATCTGATAGTCATACTCATTATATATATATAGTAAAGGAGAGCCTGCCCCCGCACAAGCGGAGGGCAGGCCCGCAATGTCACTCAATGGGGATCTGTATCAGGGACACCCACTGCTCGGGGTCCTCCTGATTCCACGCTCCATCGATATAACTGAAGCGAGGGTGGCCGGCCATGCGGTACCCGTGCTCCTCCATGTAACGGACGGCACAGGTGAACGACTCGTAGAAGCGCTCGTACGGACCGACGTGTCTGAGGCACAAGGCCTTGGGAACGGCAGGGATGCGCCTGAACTGCAGGAAGGGCGTGTCGGGCAACATCTGCTCCACCTGCTCGCAATACTCAATGTCAATGTCGTGCAGCCTGTACTCCCTGTTGTGGTCTATGGTGAAGCAGTAGCCTGGCTGTGTGCACACGCATCCTGCCTCCTGCATGGCCGGCCCTATCTTCATGTAACACAAGGGGCCAAGGGCGGCATAGTCGGGGATTACCTCACGATGACTTGCCACGATAATCTCCGGCAAGGTCTGAATACTGAATTGTTCCATCTTTAGAATACTTTTACGGGAGTCCCTCCACTCAAGCAACCTGCAGTGCCGGATGCTCAGTTGTCGCAGCTGCTCCTCAGTCTGCCTGATCTTCTCCTCCAGCATGGCGATGCCGGGCACATGCGAGGGGCCATCCAGCAGTTCCCTGATCTCATCCAGGGAGAAGCCGAGCCTCTGCATGCCGCGTATCTCGGACAAACGTTGCATCTGCCCCAGGCTATAGTACCGGTAACCCGTCCACTCGTCCACCTCACAGGGCAGCAGCAATCCTTTCCGCTCATAGTGCCTGAGCGTCTTGACCGTGACCTGCATGAGTCGGGAGAACTCTCCAATCCTTAATCTTGTTCTGTAATGCATAACCGCGCGATTGCTCTTTGTTGACGTCGGTGCAAAGTTATACATTGACCTAAGGGACGAGTCAAGAGGCTTTGGCGTTTTAACACTATTTTAACATCTGAACGCCTACATAATATATACAACGTACAACCTGATTGCAGATCAATTTCCCTACCTTTGCACACAGAAAAGTCCTCGGACGAACAGATCATCACATGAGCACATACACGCATTCACATGAAGGACAGCAACACGGATGCTGCTGCCACCACCACACCTGCGGGAATCATCACCACCATCATGATGGCAGCGAAGGGCATCAGGGCAGGCAGATTGCACTCATCATCCTGGCCATCATCCTGCTGGCTGTGGCGATGTATGCAGAGCGACGCTGTACAGCCCTGGTCCCCTGGCAACTGCTTCTGGTGTACCTTCTGCCCTACCTCACCGTTGCATACAAGACATTGCACGAAGCCCTGGAGGGCATCCTGCATGGCGACATGTTCAACGAGAACCTGCTGATGGCCATAGCCACCCTGGGCGCACTCGCCATCGGATTCCTGCCGGGAGCCGAAGCACAGTATGCCGAGGCGGTGCTGGTCATGCTGCTCTTCCAGATAGGCGAACTCTTCGAACACTATGCCGAGGGACAGAGCCGGCACAGCATCAGCCATCTGATGGACCTGCGGCCTGATGTGGCACATGTGATCCGCGAGGGCAAAGCCATAGATGTCCCCACAGGAGAAGTCTCCATAGGGGAGACCCTGCTGGTGCATCCGGGCGAGAAGATTCCTACAGACGGCATCGTGACAGAAGGACAGTCCATGCTGGACACCTCCGCCCTCACCGGCGAGAGCATGCCCCGGAGCATCCAGGCAGGTCAGGAGGTCATCTCGGGGTGCGTGAACCTCAACGGGGTACTCAGCATCAGGGCCACGCTTACCTCAGAGGAAAGCACCGTGAGCCGGATCATCAGTCTGATGGAGAGCGAGGACGGGCTCAAGTCACGTAGCGAAGCCTTCATCACACGCTTTGCACGCATCTACACACCCATCGTAGTATTCTCTGCACTTGCCTTGGCCATTATCCCGCCCCTGTGCTCCGGACAGTCCTTCATGCAGACCTTTCCCATCTGGCTCTACAGAGCCTTGGTCTTCCTGGTGGTGTCCTGCCCATGTGCCCTGGTCATCAGCATCCCTCTTACATTCTTCGGAGGTATAGGGGGCGCATCGCGCTGCGGTATCCTCATCAAGGGCAGCGGCAGTATAGACCGTCTGGCAAAGGTGCATAGCGTGGTCTTCGACAAGACGGGCACACTCACCGAAGGACACTTCTCGGTGGAGGCCGTTCACCCTAACAAGACCGACGAGGAACAACTGCTGCACATGGCTGCACACGTGGAACGCTTCAGCACCCATCCTATTGCCTCTGTCCTGCGGGACGCCTACCCTCACGAGGCCACCGACGGCTGCCGCATCAGCCAGGTGGAAGAGGTGGCAGGCGAAGGCATACAGGCCGTGGTGGAAGGGCGCAGGGTGTGTGTAGGCAATGCCCGTATGATGGAGCGGATGGGCATACAATGGCATCCCTGTCACCACACAGGCACCATTATCCATGTGGCCATCGAAGGCGAATATGCCGGGCACATCATCATCAGCGACCAGGTGAAGGAAGAAAGTGCAGGTACGGTACGGGAATTGCGGGAATTGGGAGTACAGCACATAGTGATGCTCACAGGCGACAGGCAGGAAGTGGCCGGCGACGTGGCCTCGGCACTTGACATCAGGGAATACCATGCGTCACTCCTGCCCGAAGACAAGGTCAGATACATGGAGGAGATGCTGAAGGCGATAGATACCCAAGGGACTCTTGCCTTTGTGGGCGATGGCGTCAACGATGCTCCCGTGCTGAAACGTGCCGACATCGGTATTGCCATGGGAGGCATGGGAAGTGACGCCGCCATTGATGCCGCCGATATAGTACTCATGGACGACAACCCGAAGAAAGTAGCCATGGCCATCCGCCTGGCACGACGGACCCTAAGCATAGCCCATCAGAACATTGTCTTTGCCATAGGCACGAAGGTGTGCATCCTGCTACTGGCAGCCGTGGGGCTTGGAAGTATGGGTCTGGCCATCTTCGGAGACGTGGGAGTAACCATCCTGGCAGTCCTCAATGCCACAAGGGCACTCCGGCTACACAAGCCCTCATACAAATGAGAACCCGAGGATGAATGCCCATGGCCATTCACCCTCAGGTAACTCTTGTGTATCTGCACAGATTCCGCAACTAAACACCGAAGAATCCTTTCGGGAAACATTGCGGGAAAAGGAGTTTCTCTTCGTCTGTGGCAAACTTTATCCATATCTACTTGCCACCCAGGGCAGAGATGATGCCCTCGCCAAAGGACCTGTGCCTCACATTGTCTCCCTCCTTGTACGACAATCAGGGCGCTGGTTCCCTCTTCTCCTTTGCCGTCATCTCATCGCCCCCCTTCGTAACAGGGCTGGCGCCTGATGAGAAGCGCCAGCCCTATGCTGCAAGTTGATGCCGGAATCCCCGGCTATTCCCTATGCCTTACTTTCCACTCAGTTTCCTGAGAACAGCCTTGGCTGAGTTGACCGCCTGAGCAGCATCAACAGAAGTATCGTATGCCACCGGACGGAAGGGATCCAAAGCCTGTTCCAACTGCTTCTGCTGGGCTGGTGTCAAAGTGGGTTGGAGGATACGAAGTTTCTCATATGCCTGGATTCCCTCCACCAAGCGCTCCATACGGATGCTGCTGCCTGTAGGATATGCCAGGAAGCAATCACCTGATGACCATGTGACGAAACGGCTGTCCTGACAGGGACGTGGTGTCCAGCTGTTATATGCCCAACGGAGATATCCGTCAAAGCCAAGTGTAAAGGCATGCCATCCTATATAGGCAGACTCCGCAGGATCAGAGAAAGTGAACGTGTTTGGACGGTCTGGGGCACAGCATGTGTAGAATGTGGTCTTCTGACCATTGGCACGACGGGTATTCAGATATTCCAAGGGTACATGAGCATCATGGTAAAGGATACTGATGTCGTGCATCTTGTCTATGAGGCCCGTGGAACCTACCTTATAGTTCATGGCGCCCTCGATGCGATAATCCGGGTCGGCTTCCTTCACGATATCCCATGCTGCCTGCAACTGGTCCATAGGACGCTCGTCCATAGCGATACAGGTACGGGCAAACCAGCCCTTGGCCTTCAGATGGGCAGCGAAATCCTTCAGGAAAGGAAGTACCAGATCACGATACTCGGCCTGCTTGGGCTCGCACTTCACCATCTTGGTGCTGTTGGTGGCACAATCATAGTAATCAAACACATAATGCCAGGGAACAAGTGTATAGCAATCTATCTGCTTGTCTATCCCGCAATCCATCATGAACTGTACCCATTTGTCGAACACGGTATAATCGTACTTCCAAGTGCCATCGATCTGCTTCATCTTGGCAATCATGCTCTCAAAGGGATCATAGGTCTGACAGTTCCAGGGATGCTGAATGATAGAGCACGTAATCACCTTCTCGCCCGCATCGGCCAAGAGCTTCATGATGGGACGCATGTGGTCAAAATGGGCCTTGCTCCACAGGGGGACATTGAAGTAGCGCGCAACGGCAAAAGGATTCTGCCAAAGGTCAAGGTGGAAAGCCCACTCTGAAGGTGCCGGCAACACACGTGAACAAACCTGCAGGGAGAGGGGCAGAGTGAAGGTCTGGCCATCACAGCTGACCGTGAGAGTTCCCTTATAGGTTCCGGGCTTGGCATCCTGCGGCACACGGATGTCCAACCAAAGCGGACGTGTGGTGTGTGCTGCCACCTTCATCTCAGTATCGGGTGAGAGATGATCAGGCAACAGGAAGGAATCGGCCATGTTCTCATGCCAGTCGGTCATGACGTAGCGCACAAAGTACTTATTGATGGCCGATGCAGGGATGAGGGCCTTGCCATTGCGAAGGTCACTCACCTCAAAAGTCACACGGGCAAGATCGACAGGTGTGGAGAGTACCGCCTGTGCCGACACACGCTCTCCTCTCCAGGCATCCAGCGTCAAGGTCTTCTGCCCTGTGGCTGGTTGGCTTCGAGAATAACGGACGTCTGTGCTACCCCATTGCAGGGTAACATTCTTCACGGTGTTCCAGGTCTCTTGTGCTCCAGGCTTGGGATCAGCAAGCTCAGGTTCATAGGCCTGCGCCTGCGCAGACAGAACTGTAAGAAGGGCCAGCGCCCAAGTTGTCATTTTCTTCATTTCGTATATAGATTAATAATGATGTATTCCTGATTCTGAAAGACTGTGATTACTTGACTCGCGCACTCACCTGTCGTGCAATCTCGCGCATGCCTGCCACATCGGGGTGGCCTGCCTTCTTGGTGATATCATGCAAGGTGATGAGCCTGGCTCCCCAATGCTCACAAGCCTCCTGCATGGCCTGCCCCACCTCTGGTTTCAGTTCGGTGTTGAGGATGAAATACACGTCTGTATTGGGATAACGCTTGGTAAGATAGCGTGCCAGATAACTCACAGCGGGACGGAAGGAGAAGAGGTCCTGCCTGGTATATCCCTCATGCTTCATCTCTCCCAAAGGGGAATTGGCCCACGAATCGTTTGTGCCACCAAAGACCAGGATGATGTCGGGACAACCCAGATTGCTGGCGCGGGTGATAAAGGAGCGGTCGGTGTAGTCATTGCCATCATAACCGGTATTGCAGATGGTGGCTCCGCTGTAAGAGTTGTTGGTGTCAAGTTTGAAACCACGCTTTTGGCAGAGCAGATGCCACCATGTTTGCGTCACATCCGTCACATCGGTTCGCTCTGCCGAGTATGGTTCATGATACCACACACGATTATCAGTAGGGGTAACACAATACTCATAGGTACTGTAAGAATCTCCCAGAACGGAGATGGAGCGACGCTTTGACTGTGCACTCACGCAGACAAGGCACACAAGAAGAAGAATACGGATTCTCATATGTTTAGTTTCGTTTTGTTACTTATCTCGCTAACAAAGTTAGTGATATTTGACGAGACAAGCAAACGTTTTCCAATGGAGATGGCAAGAGAGAAGCGGAAAGACAGCAGGCTACCTCACCACTGGATGGGTTGCCTGCCGTGCGCCTGCAGATACTCGTTACATAGCAGGAAATGCCGATTGCCAAAGAATCCGCGGTAGGCACTAAGCGGACTGGGATGCGGACTCTTGAGTACCAAATGACGTGAGGCATCAATGAAGGAAGCCTTCCTGCCTGCCGGTGCTCCCCACAACAGGAACACCAGATGGTCCCTACGAGCACTGAGCAGCCGAATCACCTCGTCGGTAAAGGTCTCCCAGCCATGTCCGCTATGACTGAATGCCTGATGAGCCCTCACGGTGAGACAGGTGTTCAGCAGAAACACACCCTGGCTGGCCCAACGGCTGAGATTACCACTCGCAGGGACAGGGGCTCCCGTCTCGGCCTGTATCTCCTGGAAAATATTGCGTAAAGAAGGAGGGAATTCGATGCCGTCGTTGACGCTGAAGCAGAGTCCATGGGCCTGGCCCACCCCATGATATGGATCCTGACCCAGGATGACCACCTTGACCTGATCAAACGGTGTGCTGTTGAAAGCATTGAAGATGAGCTTGCCCGGAGGAAAGCAAAGGCCTGCCGAGTACTCGGCATGAACAAAGCGGACGAGTTCGCCAAAGTATGGTTTGGCAAACTCGTCGCTTAAAACTGCCTTCCAGGATGTTTCGATGGCTACATCTGCCATAAGCGTATCAGTTCTTGATAAGGCACTTACCCGTCATCTCGGCAGGTTGCTCCAGACCCATAATATGCAGGATGCTGGGAGCCACATCGGCCAGGACACCATCCTCCACCTGTGCATTGCGGTTCTGAGTCACGTAGATGAAAGGTACGGGATTCAGAGAATGTGCAGTATTGGGTGTACCATCGGCATTAAGGGCATTGTCGGCATTGCCATGGTCGGCAATGATGATTGTCTCATAATCGGTGGCATTGGCGGCCTCGATAACCTCCTTGACACACTGGTCCACAGCCTTCACAGCAGCCTCGATGGCCTCATAGATACCTGTATGGCCCACCATATCGCCATTGGCAAAGTTAACCACGATGAAGTCATACTTATCCTCCTTGATGGCAGCCACCAACTTGTCCTTAACCTCAAAGGCACTCATCTCGGGCTTCAGATCATAAGTAGCCACCTTGGGACTTGCCACGAGGATGCGCTCCTCACCCTCGAAGGGAGCCTCGCGGCCTCCATTGAAGAAGAAGGTCACATGAGCATATTTCTCCGTCTCGGCAGTATGAAGCTGCTTCAAACCCTTGCTGGCAAGATATTCGCCAAGGGTATTTCTTACGTTCTCCTTGGGGAAGAGGATATGTACGCCAGTGAAACTGGCATCATAGGGAGTCATACAGTAATACTGCAGACCCGGGATGGTGTGCATGCCCTGCTCGGTCATATCCTGCTGGGTAAGCACAATGGTCAGTTCCTTGGCCCGGTCGTTACGGTAGTTGAAGAAAATCACCACGTCACCCTCCTTGATGGTTCCGTCCACGGTACTGTTGTTGATAGGCTTCACAAACTCGTCTGTCACGCCCTCATCATAACTCTCCTGCATGGCCTGGACCATATCGGCAGCTTGCTTGCCCTCGGCATGGACAAGCAAGTCATAGGCAACCTTGACACGCTCCCAACGCTTGTCACGATCCATAGCATAGAATCGTCCTATCACGCTGGCGATAGCGGCACCTGGAATCTGTGCACAATGGTCAGTCACCTGCTGAATGAAGCCCTTGCCGCTCTTGGGATCGGTATCACGGCCATCCATGAAACAATGCACATAGGTACACTGTATGCCATAAGTCTTGCTGATATCAAGCAATGTGAACAGATGGTCAAGTGATGAGTGCACGCCGCCATTACTGGTAAGACCCATCAGATGTACACCCTTTCCGTTGGCCTTGGCATACTCATATGCCGCAACAATCTCAGGATTCTGCAGGATGCTTCTATCTGCACAGGCACGGTTGATTTTTACCAGGTCCTGATAAACAATTCGTCCGGCACCAATGTTCAGGTGTCCCACCTCAGAGTTACCCATCTGTCCGTCAGGCAGACCCACGTTCTCACCACTTGCAAGGAGTTTGCTGTTGGGATAGTTCTTCTCCAGGAAATCCATGAAAGGAGTAGGGGTACTGAAGATTACGTCACCCTTGGTGTGATTGCCGATGCCCCATCCGTCGAGGATCATCAGAAGTGCTTTCTTTGCCATAATATATTCTCGTTATTATCTTTGTTTCTTTCTGCGAGTGCAAAATTACCTATTTCCACGTTCACAGCCAAGTCATTCCACGCCGAAATCCAGCATCATCTGTTCGGGTGGAAGCAACTGGAAGGTGAGACGATGGTATGGGGTGGTACCATGAAGGCGAATGGCCTGCCGATGTACAGGTGCAGGATATCCCTTGTTGGAATCCCAATGATACTGAGGATACTGCTTGTGCAAGGCAAGCATGCACTCATCGCGATGTGTCTTAGCCAGGATACTGGCAGCCGCTATGCTCATATATTTGCCATCACCCTTCACGATGGTGGTGTGGGGAATATCCCGATAGGGCTTGAAGCGATTGCCGTCCACGATAATCTCCTGAGGCTGCACAACCAGTTGGTCGAGCGCCCTATGCATGGCCAGGATGCTGGCATTCAGGATGTTGATCTGATCTATCTCATGATTGTCCACAATACCCACCGCCCACGAGATGGCATCATGCTCGATGATGCTGCGCAACTGGTCGCGCTTCTTTTCGCTGAGCTGTTTGGAGTCATTGAGCAAATCATTATGGTAATCAGGTGGCAACACCACGGCAGCAGCATAGACAGGGCCGGCCAGACAACCTCGTCCGGCCTCATCACAACCAGCCTCTATAATCCCGTCCCTATAAAAAGGCAGCAACATACGCGCGCGTTCCGTTATATATATATCGCCCCGTACCTGTATCCAAGCAAACGATCAGGGTTGCGAAACGACTTTACCACTGTACCTATAATTGACAGCCTCGGTCATTTCATCTCCATAGTAGATAGTCATCTCCAGGGTGACAACACCACTGGTGGCACTGGCATTGGCTATATAGAGATTGCTGGCATCGTAGCTCTTGCCCTTGTACGTAATCTTGCCGTCAATGTAGGAATTTTCACCTACACTCAGCTTTGTGGCATTCGTCTCATTCGTCATATCCAAAGCCGAGAGTGTGACAGCAGTAAGAGTGATGTCTCCTGAAGTGACAGCAGGAAGAACCAAGGTTGCCTGTGAGTCATTGGCTGTGGTAGTAAGAGTCACCTGTTGGCTGGAAACTGTAAACTCGCCGATGCTGGTATAGCTCATCGGACTGTAGGTTCCCTCCAGACACTCATATGAGGCATCGCCCGAATATGTGTAAGTGGCATTGGTACCAATAAGGTTCTTGATGAAATCCAGCCAGGGGCTGCTCTCGTCACAACTACTCACCGAAAAACCGGTACAAAGGATGGCCACGCAAAAGCACAGCCTAAAGATAATCTTCTTCATGTCTATTACTTGTTTCTATAATGTTCTGTATCCTTACTCACTCGAGCATGCCCCGCACTCGCTCGATACCTTGTACAAGCGCATCCACCTCGGCATGTGTGTTATAGAGGGCGAAACTGGCTCGGCAAGTACCTTCTATACCCAGGCGATGCATGAGCGGTTCGGCACAATGATGTCCCGTACGTACGGCAATACCCAGTCTGTCAAGTAACGTACCCATATCCAGATGATGTATGTGTCCCACCTGGAAAGAGAGCACGGCATCATGATGTTCTACACTGGCCGGACCATAAATATGCATGCCCTCTATCTGACTCATCTGCTCAAGGGCATAGCGGGTGAGTTCACGCTCGTGAGCCTCAATGTTCTCCATGCCCAAGGTATTCATATAGTCGATGGCACGTGCCAATCCCGTGGATGCCACATAGTCGGGTGTACCCGCCTCGAACTTATAAGGAAGTTCATTGAAGGTGGTATGCTCGAAGGATACATTCCTGATCATCTCGCCACCACCCATATAAGGAGGCATGCGGTCAAGCCATTTTTCCTTGCCATACAGTACTCCTATGCCTGTGGGAGCATATAGTTTGTGTCCGCTGAAAGCAAAGAAGTCACAATCCATCTGAGTGACATCAATGGGCATGTGGGGTGTGCTCTGAGCACCATCGACCAAAACCGGAACATCATGGGCATGAGCCATGCGCACAATCCTGTCTACGGGATTTACCGTGCCAAGCACATTACTCACATGAGCTACGCACAACAAACGTGTATGCTCATTGAACAGACCTTCCAAAGCATCAAGCGAAAGGTAACCATCATCACTCACCGGTACCACCCGGATGCGTATGCCCTGCCTTGCCTGCAGCAACTGCCAGGGTACGATATTGCTATGATGCTCCATCTCTGTGACAATCACCTCATCTCCCTCGCGCATGAAAGCCTGTCCGAAACAAGTGGCCACAAGGTTGATGCTTTCGGTGGTGCCTCGTGTAAAAAGGATTTCCGATGTACTGCCGGCACCTATAAACCGGCACACAGTCTCACGCGACCGCTCATGCAGGTCTGTGGCCTGCTGAGAGAGGAAATGTACGCCACGATGCACATTTGCATTCACGTTGTAATATTCCTCCACCATGGACTCCACCACCACCTTTGGTTTCTGTGTGGTGGCAGCATTATCCAGATATACAAGCGGATACTTCCCATACACCTTCCGGTCCAGAATGGGAAAATCGGCACGTACCTGCTCTATGTCATATGGCCTTACTTGCATAACTTACATCCCTCACACTTAGATAATTCTCCACGCAAACGCTTGTCCACCAACATCTGCAAACGGTCACGAAGCGTTACAAGGGGAATGGCATCTATGACCTCGGTGATAAAAGCAGACTTGAGCAAGAGACGTGCCTCTGCCTCGGAAATTCCACGCTGCCGCATGTAGAAGAGTGCGGAATCGTCCATCTGACCGACCGTGCTGCCATGACTGCACTTCACATCGTCGGCATAGATCTCAAGCATCGGTTGAGTATACATGCGGGCGGTACGTGCAGAACAGAGGTTGGCGTTCGTCTCCTGACTCACGGTCTTCTGTGCACCCTCACGCACCAGAATCCGTCCGGCAAAGGCTCCTACTGCACTGTCATCAAGCACATATTTATATAGTTCGCGACTTATACAACTGCCCACCTGATGATCAATGAGCGTATTATTGTCCACACGCTGCATCTTGTCGGCAATGACACATCCGTTGAGTGTCACTTCGGACCCCTCTCCCTGCAGGCTCACGTCTACCCGGTTGCGGGTATGGCCATTGAAAAGGGTAAGACTGGTATGGTTGACATGGCTGTTTCTCCCCTGACGGACAAACAGACTGGAATAGCGTGTGCAGAGCAGGTGAGTTTCCTCTACCTCATACAGATTGAGGATACTGTCATCAGCACACACCACCTCAATGACCTGGTTGGTGAGGAACCGGCGCTGGTCATAGGCAAGTTCTGTGATGACAATATCGGCCTGAGCACATTCGTCAAGTACGATCAGCACACGTCGGTTGACCATCACATCATCCACCGCTCCCCTGAGCAGATGACTGATCTGTATGGGATGCTGGGGATGGACTCCGCGCGGGATATGTATGAGGAGTGTATCGACGGAGAGCATCGTGTTGAGTGAAACAATCGGGTCAGCAGCATCGGCCACCTGACCATAAAGGGCACTCAGGCGCTCATCAGCCTGGGAAAGAGTAGTGCAGAATGGTGTATCAGCCAATTGAAGGGGAGCAAGGCTGATACCATAGTCAGGAGCAAAGTCGGCTCCGACATCAGTATATCTGTAACGCTCCGCCTTGCGTGACGGAAAGCCCTGTGCACAGAAGGTTTGGAAAGCAGCCTCACGTGCCGCATTCATTATGGGACAACTACGCGAGCAAATGGCCTCGGAAGCCTCCCGATAGAAGTCTATATATTGCTTCTCGGCATTCACACTCCCACCTCCTCCTTTATCCAGTCAAATCCACGTGACTCTATTTCAAGTGCAAGTTCAGGACCTGCCGTCTTCACGATACGTCCATCAATGAGCACATGCACGATATCAGGCTTCAGATAATCCAGCAGCCGCTGATAATGGGTGATGACTATGGCACTGGACTGTGGCGTGCGCAACCTGTTGAATCCCTCAGCCACCACACGCAAAGCATCCACGTCAAGTCCCGAATCGGTCTCATCCAGAATGCTTAGAGACGGTTCCAGCATAGCCATCTGGAATATTTCGTTTCGCTTTTTCTCACCTCCGGAGAAGCCTTCGTTCACACTACGATTGGTCAACTTGCTATCCAGCTCCACTATCCTACGCTTTTCGCGCATGAGTTTAAGGAAATCTCCTGCCGAGAGAGGCTCCTCTCCACGATACTTACGCTTGGCATTCAAAGCGGCACGCATGAAGTTGACCATACTCACGCCAGGTATCTCCACGGGTTGCTGGAAACTGAGGAAGATGCCCTCGTGAGCACGTTCCTCGGGATTCAGAGCCAGAAGATCCTTTCCATTAAAGAAGATGCTACCCGACGTGACTTCATAAGCAGGATGCCCCACTATGACATTGCTGAGCGTACTCTTTCCCGCTCCATTCAATCCCATGATGGCATGCACCTCGCCATCCCTGACGGTGAGATTCACGCCCTTCAGTATTTCCTTGCCATTGATGCTGGCATGCAGGTTCTCTATCTTCAACATAACATTCACTACGTCCTTTTTTTTGATTCATCCCTTCTGCATCACACCACTCTCCCCAGAGGAAATCGGTCTGGCAAAAAATTCCTAACCTACCGATCCCTCAAGTGACACACCGAGAAGTTTCTGCGCCTCTACGGCAAACTCCATGGGAAGTTTCTTGATTACCTCCTTGGCATATCCGTTCACTATCAGGCTCACGGCTTCCTCCGTGCCGATACCCCGCTGGTTACAGTAGAACAACTGGTCCTCAGATATCTTGCTCGTTGTGGCCTCGTGTTCTATGACTGCCGTATCATTATGTACATCCATATAGGGGAATGTGTGTGCACCACACTTATCCCCCAGGAGTAACGAGTCACAGCTGCTGTAATTACGGGCATTCTCGGCCGAAGCGGCCACCTTTACCAGTCCACGATAAGCATTCTGGCTACGCCCGGCACTAATACCCTTACTGATGATTGTGCTTTTGGTATTGCGGCCTATGTGTATCATCTTGGTACCCGTATCGGCCTGCTGGTAATTGTTGGTCACAGCCACGCTATAGAATTCTGCCTGAGAATCATCACCCTGAAGCACACAACTGGGATACTTCCAGGTAATGGCACTACCCGTCTCCACCTGAGTCCATGAGAGTCGGCTTCGCGCTCCACGCAGATGTCCACGCTTGGTGACAAGGTTGAGCACACCGCCCTGCCCGCTGGCATCACCAGGATACCAGTTCTGCACGGTACTGTACTTCACTTCGGCATCCTGCATGACCACAATCTCCACAATGGCTGCATGAAGCTGGTTCTCGTCACGCATAGGTGCAGTACATCCTTCCAAATAACTGACATAAGCATTATCGTCACATACGATGAGCGTACGTTCAAACTGACCCGTTCCCCGGGCATTTATACGGAAATAGGTACTCAACTCCATGGGACAACGTACTCCCTTGGGAATATACACAAAGGACCCGTCGCTAAACACGGCAGAGTTGAGTGCTGCAAAAAAGTTATCCTTGTAAGAGACCACGGAACCCAGATACTGACGTACCAGTTCAGGATGATTCCTGACAGCCTCGCTTATGGAACAGAAGATGATGCCCTTCTCCTGCAACTTCTCTCTAAAAGTGGTTTTTACGCTCACAGAGTCCATGACCGCATCCACAGCCATGCCACTCAGAGCAAGACGCTCCTCAAGAGGGATGCCCAGTTTATCAAAGGTCTTTACCAGTTCGGGATCCATCTCCTTGGGACCATCCGAGGCATTCTTCTTAGTCGGATCAGCATAATAAGAAATGTCCTGATAGTCTATTCTGGGCATCCTGAGATGTCCCCATGTGGGCTCCTCCATCGTTTGCCAATAGCGGAAGGCTTTCAACCGGAAATCAAGCAACCATTCGGGCTCACCCTTCTTCTCTGAAATCAGGCGAACCACCTCCTCTGACAAACCCTTATCTATTATCTCGGTCTGCACGTCAGTAGTAAAGCCATACGCATATTTCCTGGCTGCCACCTCACGCACAAAACTGTTCTTTTCCTCCATCTATCCCTTTCTGCTTAAGAGGCTCCACCATCGGAAATCAATATCCTGTACACACCCACAGGTATCTCCCGCAAGGAGGAACAGAATACCGACTGCTGCAAGGTCTCTTCGCCGATAATGTCAACAGCTGAGAGCACCCATACCAGCGCACCAAGCACGAAGCCATATTTGAGAAAACCTATCAAAGCGCCGCCTAACTTGTTGACTGTTCCCAGAATGCACAACTTGTCGAGTACGACGGAAACCAGTTCGCCCACGAGTCCGAATGCTATGGGAACCATCAACCAGATGAGCACAAAACATATGCCACTCACCAAGACCGGATGCTCGGACTCGGGAGCCAGCGAGGTCCCAAGTACCGAACAGAATGCCTTAGCCAAAAGAAAACCAAGAATGATAGCCAATATAGAAACTGCCTGACATACCAGTCCCCGGGACCATCCCTTCAGAGTGCCCAGCAACCATAGTATCACAATAATCCAGTCTATAACAAGCATACCTTTTCTTCATTTCCTTATAGGATACCAAAGATTTAGAGTTTTGCCTTCACCTCTATTTCCTGGAATGTCTCGATGATATCTCCCTCACGCAGATCGTTGTAGTTCACCAAAGACATACCGCACTCGAAGTTGGTGGTTACCTCCTTCACATCGTCCTTGAATCGCTTCAGAGCATTGATGGCACCGGTAAAGACCACGATACCATCGCGTATGACACGCGCCTTGTTGGAGCGATTTACCTTTCCCTCCATCACATAAGCACCTGCCACTGTACCGACCTTGCTGATATGATATACCTGACGCACCTCCACCTGAGCAGTAACCTCCTCCTTGATTTCGGGTGAGAGCATACCCTCCATAGCATCCTTGACCTCCTCGATGGCATCATAAATCACACTATAGAGACGGATGTCGACTCCCAGTTGGTCAGCCAGTTTTCTTGCAGCTGCAGAAGGACGCACCTGGAAGCCCACAATGAAGCAGTTGTCAGCAGCCGCAGCCATGTTCACATCGCTCTCGCTTATCTGACCTACAGCCTTGTAGATTACGTTCACCTGAATCTTCTCGGTAGAGAGTTTGATGAGCGAATCGCTCAGGGCCTCGATAGATCCGTCCACGTCACCCTTGATGATAAGGTTCATCTCCTTGAAGTCACCCAAAGCGATACGGCGTCCCAACTCGTTCAAGTCAAATCGCTTCATGGTACGCAATCCCTGCTCACGAGCCAACTGCTCACGCTTACCTGCTATCTCACGTGCCTCCTGGTCGGTATCCATTACATGGAAAGTGTCGCCTGCCTGAGGAGCACCATTCAGCCCGAGCACGGTGGCCGCCTGAGCCGGACCTATCTCTTTCACACGCTGGCCACGCTCGTTGAGCATAGCCTTCACGCGACCATAGTTGGTACCTGCCAGCATGATATCACCCACGTGAAGCGTACCGTTGCTCACCAGTACCGTTGCCACATATCCACGTCCTTTATCCAGACTCGATTCGATGATGGAACCGGTGCCCTTGCGGTTGGGATTGGCTTTCAGATCGAGCATCTCAGCCTCGAGGAGAACCTTCTCCAGGAGTTCCTTTACGCCAATTCCCTTTTTGGCACTAATGTCCTGACTCTGGTATTTACCGCCCCAATCCTCCACCAGGAAATTCATGGCAGCCAGTCCTTCCTTGATTTTGTCAGGGTTGGCACTGGGCTTGTCCACCTTGTTGATAGCAAACACGATGGGTACGTTTGCTGCTGTAGCATGGGCTATAGCCTCCTTGGTCTGAGGCATGATGTCATCATCGGCAGCAATGATGATGATGGCAATGTCCGTCACCTGTGCTCCACGGGCACGCATAGCCGTAAAAGCTTCATGTCCGGGAGTATCAAGGAATGTCACATGACGGCCATCCTCAAGTCTCACATTATAGGCACCGATGTGCTGGGTAATACCTCCGGCCTCACCGGCGATAACGTTTGTCTGGCGGATATAGTCGAGCAGTGAGGTCTTACCATGATCCACATGACCCATCACGGTCACGATGGGCGCACGAGGAACCAGGTCCTCCTCATCATCCTCTATCTCTGTCACGGCCTCGCTCACCTCAGCACTCACATATTCGGTAGTGAATCCGAACTCCTCGGCCACCAGGTTGATGGTCTCGGCATCCATACGCTGGTTGATGCTGACCATGATTCCGATACTCATACATGTGGCAATAACCTGGGTCACAGGCACATTCATCATGGTGGCCAGTTCGTTGGCGGTCACAAACTCAGTCAGTTTGAGCACTTTGCTCTCTGCTGCCTGTGCCTCCATCTCGTTCTCCACACCCTGGCGAATGGCATCGCGTTTCTCACGACGATATTTGGCTCCCTTGCCCACCTTACTGCTTTTGCTGGTCAGGCGTGCCAAGGTCTCACGTACCTGCTTTGCCACTTCCTCATCGCTTACCTCGGTCTGTACGGGTACGGGCTTGCGCTGGTTCTTCTGCTTGTTCTTGTTCTTACCGCCTCCGTTCTGCTGTCCGGAGTTGTTGTTGCCGCCACCCTTACGCTGACCATTATGATCCTGCACCTGGCTGGCCACAGCATTCACGTCCACACGCTCCTTGCCTATACGCACGCGCTTCTTGCGATCGCCTCCTCCCGAAGTGTTCTGTCCACTTCCGGCTGCATGATTGCGTTCGTCACGCTCACGACGTTTCTCCTCACGAGTCTTCTTGCGAGGACGGGTACTTGAGTTGATGGATGAGAGGTCTATTTTCCCCAACACCTTTGGGGCGGCCAGAGTGGATGTGTTCAGACGATAGGCGCCATTCACCTCTGCCCCTAATGTGGCTGAACGGTCCTCCACAGAAGGCTGAGCCTCTGGCTCGGTTTCGTTCGCAGGCTGAGGTTTCTGTTCTTGAACTTGACCTTTCTGCTCCTGGGACTTTTGCTCGGGCTTGGGAGCGGGAGTCTCCTTGGGCTCTACCTTTTCCACCTTATTCTCCACAAGTGTGGGAGCGGGAGTCTCCACAGGTTTCTGGGCAGGATCAGCCTTCTCAGCAACTGGCTCTGGCTGAGGATCTTCTTTCTTCACCGGATTTCCTTTTTTGTCCAGTTCGATATGACCCACCACCTTATAGCTTGTCTTGGGCTTTGCCGATGCGATCTCCTCAGCCTGTCGTTTTTGCTTTGTGGCTTCCTTGCGTTCCTTTGACTTCTCCTGGCGATGTTGAATCAGTTGAGTGGCTTCGGAGCGAAGTCCTTTGTCGGAACTGAATTCCTTCTGCAAGAGCTCGTATTGCTGTTCTGTAATCTTGCTGTTAGGGCTTACCTCCACATCGTCATAGCCATTCTTCCTCAGGAAGTCTACGGCAGTCTGCAAACCGATATTGAATTCCTTGGTTACTTTATTTAATCTAACACTCATTCCTTCTACTTAATTCTCTACGTTGATCTTCTTCTCTCGTGTGCTGTCTCTTATTCAAACTCCGAAGCCAGAATCCTCAGAACCTCGTCCACGGTCTCCTCCTCCAGATCGGCACGCTGGATAATCATCTCACGAGGTGCACCCAACACGTCACGTGCTGTGGCAAACCCTATCTTCTTCAACTCATCGATTATCCAGGGTTCGATATCGTCCTTGAACTCGTCCAGACTTACGTCATCGTTGTCATCGCTATCCAGTTCGCGGAAGACATCGATGGTGTAGCCCGTGAGCATACTTGCCAATTTGATGTTCATGCCGCCCTTACCGATAGCCAGAGACACCTGATCGGGATCCAGATACACCTCAGCCTTATGTTCTTCCTCGTTGAGAACCACGCTATTGACTGTGGCAGGACCAAGAGCACGGGTGATAAGCAACTGGGGGTTGGAGGTCCAGCATACCACATCGATATTCTCTCCGCGCAACTCGCGCACGATACCGTGCACACGGCTTCCCTTTACACCCACACATGCTCCTACGGGATCGATGCGGTCGTCATAGCTCTCCACAGCCACTTTGGCACGCTCACCGGGGATGCGTGCCACCTTGTGCACAGTAATCAGACCGTCCTGTATTTCAGGCACCTCGGCCTCGAGCATACGCTGCAAGAAAGCAGGATCGGTACGGCTCAGGATGATGCGAGGTGTGCCATTGGTGTTGTCCACACGTGAAATTACGGCACGTGCTGTCTCGCCCTTACGGAAGAAGTCACCGGGAATCTGCTCCGTACGGGGCAGGATGAGCTCGTTGTTCTCGTCGTCCATAAGCAGAGTCTCACGCTTCCATGTCTGATATACCTCGGCAGTCACCACCTCACCTATACGCTCCTTGTACTGGTTGTACAGAGTATCGTGTTCGAGTTCCAGTATGCGGCTGGCCAGGGTCTGGCGCAGAGTCAGAATGGCACGACGTCCGAAGTCGGAGAATTTCACCAGCTGGCTCACTTCCTCACCCACCTCATAATCGTCCTCCACAGCGCGAGCCTCGCTCAGGGAGATCTCCATGTTGGGATCCTTCACCTCTCCATCAGGCACGACGGTACGGTTACGATAGATTTCAAAGTCCCCCTTGTCGGGATTTACAATCACGTCATAATTCTCATCTGAGCCATAAATCTTGGATATCACGCTACGGAAGCATTCTTCCAGCACGCTCACCAGGGTGGCTCTGTCGATGTTCTTGGTCTCCTTGAACTCTGCGAATGAATCGATGAGATTTACTGTCTCATTTGTCTTTGTTGCCATTATATTCTTATTTTATCTTTATCAAATATTTCGTGTAAGCCACCTCTTCGAAATTGAAGTGCCGTGTCACCAGTTTGTTCACGGGGCGCTTGCGTCCTTCCTCCTTCACCTTCTCCATGGCCTCTATGCTGAATCCGCTTTCATCCACCGATGTCAGGATGCCCTTGTACTTGTGGCCGTCCTGAGTCTGCGTCTCCACATCATGTCCTACATGTATTTCATACTGTCGTCTGACGCGGAATGGCTGTCCGAGTCCTGCACTACCGACCTCCAGCTCATAGTCCTCCTCTTCCCTGCTGATCTTCGATTCGATATAGCGACTCAAGTCGGCACAATCCTCAATCCATACACCCTCGGCATGATCTATCTCGACAGAGATTCTGTCGTCTGCACTAATCTCCACGTCCACAAGGAAGTAGTCTTTACCATCAAGCCATTCCTCCACGGCCTGCTGAACTGCTGCTTTGTTAATCATGTATTTCCTGTTCTATACTTAGATATAAAGAAAAGTGAGGAACTTGTCAAGCCCCTCACATTCATCCTTTCGGCGACAAAGGTACGCTTTTCCACCGAACGCACAAAACTTTACGCAGAAAACTTTAGTCCAATCGGTTTTTAGACTGTCAAAGAGGTTTTCCACACTTTTGCCCTAATGGCCTCTCCCATCATCTACGTCTCACTCTGCCATCTCTGTCTTTGGTTGCAAAGATGCAGATGAAGCAGAAGGCACACACAGGTACAAGAACATGCCTGCTGCCATGAGCACGATGATGGCCATTGCCAGTATGCTCCACATGAAATTACGGTTGAATCGTCCTATGTCTCTATGTCTCATTTCCCTAAAATATGATTGTATTCCTCCTGATTTTGCAGAATCTCCATGGCACGCCTCACGTCCTTATCCCTGGATGCTATCCTCTTTACAGCTCCCCTTTGCAGATGAGCGTCCAGCACGATTTCATTCTCCAGTTCCTTCTTCACAAGATCACGGAAATGCTCCAACTCGGCAACTATATCCCTGGCAAAGATGGCCTCCAGAGCATCCAAATGAGTCTGAGCCTCATCGGCATAGCCCTCACTCCTGACCACACGCCTGAGCAACTTGAGCACCTCGGTACTACGATGGCTGAACTTCAGATCGGTACCCTGCATATAACTCACGAATTGGGTATACTCCTCATCAGTCAACGAGAAACCCACAGGGTCGATATTATCCGCATGCTCACGCGCATAACGACAGGCGTAAGTGAAAAACTCGTCGCTGGCTGTCAGGTCGTAGATCATCGTGGGCAGACTATCGGGCTGTATGCGTACATCGGGCATCACTCCTCCTCCATCTCTCACCTCTCGTCCGCGAGCGGTATGAAACACGCGCGTGAGACTGTCGGGCAGAGTCTTTGCTGACCCATCAGCATTCAGGTGACGATAG
>JBJEKL010000127.1:0-2382 GCA_051878615.1 Bacteroidaceae bacterium
TCCCTTACGGCATTGATTTCTGCATTAATTTCTTCAAGAGTCATTTCGGGTTCTGTGCTCATTTCTGCTTCTTTTCTCAAACTTTGGAAGGCTTTGATTGCCTTGGCACGAATGTCTTCTTCTGGTTCGGCTGCTGCAATTTCAAACGGGATGCGACGAAGGCGGATGACTTGGCGCACAAAGATGTTGATGGCGGTGTTGGCACTCATTCCAAACTGCTCGCAGAGGCTGTCGAATGCTGCTTTCTGCTGGTTGTCTATACGGACTGTCATTGATGTCTGTGGCATAATAACTAGGTGTTAATTGTGAATAATGTTATTGTAATGCTGCAAATATACGTCAATTTGACGTAAATACGAACGAACTATATAAAAACAAGCTGTTGTTTGTGATAAATTAACTATTCACTATGGATATTCTTATCCTGACTAAATAATTATGTCGAATACTGATTATATGGATTTCAAGACGCCTTATTCCAGATGGGATAAGGTGAGGAGGTTACTGTGGACAGTCGTATGGACTTGTCTTGCTCGTCCGCTACCCAAGAGTGTTGGGCGCAGGTGGAAAGTGTTGCTGTTGCGCTTGTTTGGTGCCAAGGTGGCATGGACGGCTAATGTATATTCGTCTGCCAAGGTGTTCAAGCCGTGGCTGTTGGAGATGAAGGACTATGCCTGTCTGGCATCTGGGGTGGACTGCTATAATGCTGCTCCTATAACGTTAGGTGTCAATGCTACTGTCAGCCAGAGAGCTTTCCTATGCACTGCTGGGCATGACATCACTGACCCTCATCATCATCAGACGCAGGCTCCTATCATCATAGAAGACCGTGCATGGGTATGTGCCGAGGCTTTCATTGGGCAAGGTGTGACTGTCGGAGAAGTGGCCGTGGTATGCCCACGAGCCGTCGTAGTGAAGAATGTTGAACCATGGACTATCGTTGGCGGCAATCCAGCAAAGTTTATCAAAAAGAGAGTGTTAAGGAGGTAAAGAGGTAAGAGGGTAAAGGTTTGAAGAGTTTGAAGGGTTGAAGGGTTTGAGGGGTTTGAAGAGTTTGAAGGGTTTGAAGGGTTAAGGGGTTAAGGGGGTTGAGAGGTTTTTAATGATTTGTTTGGTAATGTAACGGGAATAATGTAAATTTGCCGTTGATTACAGGCATACCACTCCTGCTGCATAAATGAAACTATGGGTACATATATAAATAAAGGCAATAACGCTTTTCGTGACATCGTAACTCACGAGTATGTCGATAAGACTTCTCTCATACCGCTCGTAAACGCCACGCTCAACTCTGAGAACCGCTACAGCTGCGTGACACGCTGCCGTAGGTTCGGTAAGTCGATGGCGGCAAAGATGCTGTGCGCCTACTATGACAAGTCGTGCGACTCTCGCAATCTTTTCGTGGGCCTGAAGGCGGAACAGGACGCTTCGTTCGAAACATACCTGAACAACTACACTGTGCTCTATCTTGATGTCACCTCGTTCACCGCACGCCCGGAAGTGAGGACGAACATCGTAAGGACGATACAGGATGAGCTTATATACGAGGTGAAGGAAGCTTTTCCTGAGGTGAAGTATAAAGTCAACTCAGACCTTATGGACGTGCTGTCATCGGTACATCATACCACAGGAGAGAAGTTTTTCTTCATTATCGACGAGTGGGATGCCATCTGCCGTGAGTTTCCCGAACGCAGGAGGATGAAGGGCGACCCAGAGGTCGTTACCCCTACAATTCTTGACGAATACGTAATGCTGCTACGCCGACTGTTCAAGACACAGAACTCCGACGAAGTATTTGCCGGTGCATACCTTACGGGCATCTTGCCCATAAAGAAATACAACACGGAGTCGGCACTGAACAACTTCTGCGAGTATTCCATGATTCGTCCAGGCAAAATGTCCAATGCCCTTGGATTCACTCACGAGGAGGTGGAGACGCTTTGCAAAAAGCATGGAATGGATATGTCGGAGATGGTACGCTGGTATGACGGCTATCACATAGGCAAGGCATCGCGCATGTTCAATCCTTATTCTGTAATCAAGGCAATAAATAATGACGAATGCCGAAGCTATTGGACAACCACTGGCGCATACGACTCTGTCATCACCTACATCCAGATGAACTTCGAGGGACTGAAAGACGAGATCATCCGCATGCTGGCAGGGGAACGGGTGTATGTAGACACCACAGAATTCACCAATGACATGCATGTCGTGAGGAGCAAGAATGATGTTCTCACCGTCCTCATACACCTCGGTTATCTGGCATACGACAACAATGAACAAGAGTGTTACATCCCCAACAAGGAGGTGGCTGACGAGATGAGCAATGCAATCAAGGCTACTTCATGGGAACCTTTGGTGAAGACGATACAAAATTCC
>JBJEKL010000128.1:0-9272 GCA_051878615.1 Bacteroidaceae bacterium
GCAAACGTTTGCGGTGAAGGTTGCAAACGTTTGCGTCTAAACCGTACTAACCATCCATCCGCCAACCTCTTTCCTCTGGAGGGTGGTACCCCAGGGGACGTGTCCCTTATTCCCCATGAGATTTCCGTTGAGCCGATACGTTCTCTGGCAATTGTGGAGCCTTGGAGAATGCTGGTGATGTGGAGGCCGCGCGCACTCTTTTCCTTCCATTCATGTTTGTACTATGGATGAAAAAGAGTAAATTTGCATGTCGAGAATGTGTTCCGACGATTGTGGAAGTCTATAAACTAACGAAGAATATGCAAATATGAAAAGACTTTGGATTATGGCAGTCTTGCTGCCTCAGTTCGCATGGGGACAGGTGTTCACGTCTGTTTCTGTGGAGAATGTGAAGGGATCTGAGCCCGGTGATGTGCGTGTGGCTGGTATCAGTCGCGACGGACGCTATGCACTGGTCACATCAATGTCTAATAAAGGCTTGGAGCGTGTGACATTAGACGACGGCACACGGGTCAGACTGACAGATAATGAAGGGGCAGGACTCTCTCCTGTAATGAGTGAAGACGGATTGCTGGTGATGCATTGCAGCGATATTTGCGGAGAGGATCATCTGCTTCGTACAGCCGTTGACGTGACAGATGTTGCCACTGGTAAATCTCTGCGTGTCATGGAACCGAACCGCGACCTTGTCTCCTTCCATTTTGCAGGGACGCAGGCTGTGGTGGAGAATGGCGAGAATACCATAAGGCATAAGGTAGGAACAAAGCAGACCGTAGGGGAGGAACGGCCCACGATATCATGTTATGACCTGAAACTGCAACTCACCCGTAACGGACAGACGGTGACGCTAACACCTAATGGAGATGATGAGGAGACCCGATATATATGGGCCAGCATCTCGCCTGACGGTACACGAATCCTGTATCATGTCTCTACCGAGGGCACTTATGTATGTGACCTCAATGGAGAGAATGTTCAGTTCGTGGCGTTTGACTGTCTGGCTCCTCAATGGTATGATGACCATACGATAGTGGGTATGAAGGAGCAGGATGATGATCTTTTTATCACTTCCTGTGCCATTGTCGTGTATACTCTGGATGGTGCGAGGCAGCAATTGACATCCGATGACGAAGTCCTGCTCTATCCCTATTGCTCGGCAGAGTCTGGACGGATAGTATGTACCCGGCAGAATGGACAGATGGTGATACTCAATGTGAGAAAATAATACAATCAGGCAATAAACAGGAAGACAAAGAAACTATGAAAGCAAGAAAGATATTGTTACTGATGACATGTATGTGCATACATGTTGCCATGATGGCTGACACAAAGCCGAGGATCTATCTCAATCCTGGACATGGAGGATGGAGCCCCAATGACAGACCTATGGCTACCATCTCCTATCCTATGCTGCCCGAGACGGGACGACCTGATACCTGTGGTTTCTATGAGAGTAACACAAACCTGTGGAAGACCGAGGAGTTGGGGCGTATATTGGCAGCAACCGGACAGTTTACCTTGATGTACAGCCGTCGTGCCAATGGACCTTATCCGTGGGTAAAGGGAGCAAGCGACGAGAATCGTTATGACCGCACCTTATCAGTAATAGCGGCCGAGGTGGACAACTATAGGGCTGATTATTTCATCAGTGTGCATAGTAATGCTGCCTCCGACGGGGCTATGGCCAATTATCCGCTTTTCCTTTATCGGGGTACTGATGATGAGAATGCTGTATCCGACAGCAAGGACATGTGTGCCAATATGTGGCCCTTCCATGTAGAGGCTATGAAGGCTTCGTTTGAGTACATGAGTCACTACAACACCACTACCAATATCAGGGGTGACCGCAGTTTTTATAACTATACATGGACCAATGACAAGGGGTATCAGGGGTATCTGGGTGTATTGATGCACGGACGGCCCGGGTATCTCGTGGAGGGATATTTCCACACCTATCAACCCTCACGTCATCGGGCACTCAATCCAGACTGGTGCCGTATGGAGGGCCGCAGATATGCCCGGGGCATTATCAGTTGGTTTGGCATGGAGAGTGACACCTTGGGATGTATCATGGGAGCTGTGCGTAGCAATACGGAAAAGAGTGACGGGCTTAGTCCATACGCATACAAGGAGGGGACACAAGACGAGTACCTGCCCCTGAATGGGGCTACGGTACGCCTGAAGGACAGCAACGGGAATGTATTGAAGGTGTACGAGGTGGACAATAATTACAATGGCATCTTTGTGTTCACAGACCTCACTCCTGGTACTTATTATGTTGACCTTTATTGCCCCGGATATCGTACACAACAAGCGAAGACCACCAATACCGTGTATAAGGTACTCGCCAACAAGACGTCCTATAAAGTTCATAAAATGCTCTTGGGCACTTCCACTCCGCTTACTCCCATACCTGATGCTATCGAAAGCGTTGCCGAGGACAGTACTCCGGTGATGCAGGATAGGGTTACCGTAAGGCTATATGATACATCGGGTAAACTGGTGCTGACCACCACACGTCGGGAACTGGATTCGTGCCAACTGCCTGCGGGAGTGTATGTAATGGAATCTGCAGGACGTAGTGTGAAGTATTATCGTAAATGATATAGACAGGCTCAGATGGGTGACGCCAGACTTTCCGCATTTATGGCAAGGAGAGTCTGGCGTACCATCTTTTTGTCTGTATGCCCGTCTTTGCGTAGCGAGCCATGCAGTTCGTTGGCTCCTGTCGCTTCGATAATCTGCCGTGCATTCCCGGGATTTACTCCACAACCGGGCAGGATGATGATGCGTTGTCCTGCTTGGTCTACCAGTTGTTTCAGCAGTCCGATGCCTTCTGTCACGGTGCCTTCGTGGCCTGATGTCAGTAATCTGTGACAGCCCAGAGAAATAATGTCCTCAAGAGATCTGAGGGGATTTCTGCACTCGTCAAATGCACGATGGAAGGTGATACTCATGCCTTTGGCTTGTCCCATTAAGAGACGACAGGTGTCTGTGTCAATATCTCCTTCAGAGGTAAGGGCTCCGATAACGACTCCCGAGGCACCCTTTTCGTGAGCCATGCGGATATCCTGCACCATGCTTTGTATTTCCTCTGGGGAGTATACAAAGTTACCTCCGCGTGGCCGAATGAGCACGTGTACCTGAACTCCCGTCCCCACGGCATAGTCAATCATGTCTGTATTGGGAGTCACTCCTCCGATTTCCAGAGCTTGACAAAGTTCCAACCGCTGTGCGCCACCATCCACTGCCGCACGTATGCTCTGAAAGTCTGCACAGCATACCTCCAGTATTCTACTGCGTCTATTTTCATTTTCCATATTGATGCCAAAGGTAAGTGTTTTACAGGGAAAACATACGGCATATGCATAAAAGATATCCCAGTACCGATTTTGAAATGTTAAACCCAAATCGGTCATTAGACCGCCAAAGGGTGTATTTCCCTGTCTTGGATCTATATGATGTTATGAACCATCTGTCTTGAAGGGTACAAGCCTGGATGTTGTATACGACATGCGGAATGTGTGCGAGAAAGCATTCGGCCATGTGTGTGATTCTTCCACGGGAAGTTTTCAGCCTTTCTATAGGTCCGGTGGTCATCAGGGAGACTTGTGGAACAACCTCACTCGTTCCGTGATGAAGTATAGACCAACGTGGAGGGCATTTCCTGTTTGATACCGACTATCAAGTCGTAGTGCTCTCTTCTGACTTCTCGCGACAGCCGTCAGAAACTTTACCGTATCAGTATGTTCTATAATCCTTGAAGATCCTCGCTGCACTTCGTGCATGGAACATTACTGGTGGATGCCGAAATAAGGCTTCCTGTCTGCTTTGACAGGATCCGGGTGGCGTGTCGCTTGTCTATTTCTTGAGTGGATTCCAACCTTGTGCTTTGAGTTCAAACTCGTTACCGTCACGGCTGATAAGCTTGTGCCCCTGTCCTTCGGGCGTGATGTATCCTATGACATTGATGTCTTCCAACTGACTTACCACTTCGTTGGCTGCCAGGGGAACGGTAAATAGCAGTTCGTAATCTTCTCCACCGTTGAGGGCACAGGTGGATACATTCATGTTGAGTTCTTCTGCCATGGCTGCTGTTTGATAATCGAGGGGGATACGTTCTTCGTAGATACGACATCCAACATGACTTTGGGTGCAGATATGTAAGAGTTCACTACTCAATCCGTCGCTTATATCCATCATGCTGGTAGGGCGGATTCCTGCATGGCGTAGTCTTTGGATGACATCTCCTCTTGCTTCTGGTTTCAGTTGCCGTTCAAGCAGGTATTCGCGTCCGCTGACATCGGGTTGGAAATCATCCAGTCTGTCCATTTCTTCCTGGTTGCCTGATTTCCTGGCTTCAGCCAACTGCTGGTTATATACGGTTCGTTCGCGCTCAAGCAGTTGCAGGCCCATATAGGCTGCACCAAGATCTCCGCTCACGCAGATGAGGTCTGTGTCATGTGCACCGTCGCGGCAAATTATTTCTTCGGGAGAAGCTTCTCCGATGGCAGTGATGCTGATGGTCAGTCCGGTGTAGCTACTTGTCGTGTCACCTCCCACGATGTCAACGTTATGCTTGGCACATGCTTGTCGTATGCCACGATAGATTTCTGATATATCCTCTACCTTGAAACGTCGTCCGATGCCTAAACTTATTGTTATCTGCTTGGGTGTGCCTCCCATGGCATATACGTCACTGAGGTTGACCATGACGGACTTGTAACCTAAGCAGTATAGGGGAACATAGGTTAGGTCAAAGTGTACCCCTTCCATCAAGAGGTCTGTGCTGACAAGTGTGCGCATGCCTTCTGTGGGAGCAATGATGGCACAATCGTCTCCTACGCCTTTGACTGAAGATTTGTTCTGAAGTTTGATATCTGATGTGAGGTGGTGTATAAGGCCAAACTCACCTAATTCTGATATTTCCATTGGCTGGTGGATATGCGTTTGATATAATTCTTCTGTTCTCAGGAGCGGCGAACCATCTCTTCCATAATGGCAGCCATGCGTGGTTGTGCTTCATTGGCTGCCCGTTGTACTTCCTCGTGTGTCACTTTCACAATCTGACCACTTACTCCCATGTCGGTAATTACACTCATGCCAAACACTTGAATGCCACAATGATGGGCAACAATGACCTCGGGCACGGTACTCATGCCCACAGCATCGGCTCCCCAGAGTCCGAACATGCGATATTCACTTGGTGTCTCATAAGTGGGACCTTGTGTGCCCAAATATACTCCATGCTGGACACTGATGCCTTTCTCTGCCGCTATCTCGTCGGCCAACCTGACCAGGCGAGGACAATAGGCTTCACTCATGTCGGGGAATCGGGGGCCGGTGGGCATATTGGGTCCATGCAGGGGATTCTCGGGCATGAAGTTGATGTGGTCTGTGATGATCATGATGTCGCCAATGTGGAATCGGGGATTGGTGCCTCCTGCGGCATTGCTCACGAAAAGAGTATGAATTCCCAGTTCGTACATGACACGGATGGGAAATGTGACTTGTTGCATGGTGTAGCCTTCATAATAGTGAAAACGGCCTTCCATAGCCATCACGCCCTTGCCTCCCAGACGGCCAAAGATGAGTTGGCCACTATGTCCTTCAACCGTGGAGATGGGGAAGTTGGGAATCTCGGAATAGGGGATGCAGAGGTCTTTCTCTATGTGTTCGGCCAGATGGCCGAGTCCTGTACCTAATATGATGGCGGTCTGCGGTAGGTTAGGCATTTTTGCCTTGAGCCAGTTTGCTGTTTCTTGAATGGTGGCGTACATAGTCTTTTATCTTTAGATTGAACGTCTTGCTTTCGTTCCGCATAAACTCCACGTGGATGGGGAGTACATAGATGTTCTCTCGCAATGAGGGGGGAATATGGGGGATGTGGCGCAGGCGGCTTGCATCTTTTTCGGTCGTGATGATGATTTTTGGTTCCGACATGCTGCCGTAGGTTTGCTTGATGAGCGTAAGGTCTTCTGTGCTGAAATAGTGATGGTCGGAAAAGGCCAGGGGGGTGATATGCTGGGCATAGCGGTGCATGTCCTGTTCCATCTGTAGCGGGTTGCCGATGCCAGAGAGCAGAAGGATGTGCATGTCCTGGTTGCGTAGGTCTTCCAGACGTATCTTCTCCCCGTGGTCAATGTGGGTGAGCTGCCCATAGTGTACGCTACTGTAGAAGAGATCCTGGAAGGGCTTCAGACGCAGAGCCGATTGTATCACACGATAGCCCATGGGTGTGATATTGGGGGGGCATTTGGTGATTATGACGATGTCTGCACGATCTTTGCCTTCTGCTTTCTCTCGGAGATGTCCGGCTGGTAGCAATCGGTCGTCGGTAATCATTCGATGATAGTCGATGAGCAGAATATTGAGCCCTGCACGAACTCTGCGATACTGGAAAGCGTCATCTAATAGGATAACCTGCACGTTGCTCGTCTCCTGGTCGGTGCAGAGCCGCCTGATACCACGGCAACGGTCGGCATCTACAGCTACATGTATATCAGGAAATTTCTGCTTCATCTGCCAGGGCTCATCGCCTATCTCGTGCATAGGCGTGTCTGGCTTTGCCAGAATGTATCCTCTGCTTTTGCGCTTGTATCCACGGCTGAGTATGGCCACCTGATAGTATGGACTCAACAGGCGTACCAGATATTCGATGTGAGGTGTCTTGCCCGTACCACCTACGGTAATGTTACCTACATCAATAATGGGGATGTCGTAGGCATAGCTTCTCAGAATACCCATATTATATAGGGCATTCCGTAATGCTGTGCCTATTCCATAGAGCCAACTGAGTGGAGTAAGCCATTCGTTAATCTTGATGTGGTCACCTTCCATGTGTGGATTACCTGTATACGGGGAAGCCCGTTCCTGCATGTGCCGGAGCGGGCTTCCCGGGTTATGCCTGTGATTTTATTTGAAATCAGGTATAAATGTCATTCTGGCTTGTATGGCATCTTGGTTCTTGATATCGCGGATAAGGCAGAATGCGGGATAGAACTCGCCCAGGGCGGAGCGCATCTGGCTATCCATATAGTCAGCCTTCTTGTCCTGGAGCAGGGTGGCATACCATGGGGTGGGCTCCGGGTAGCGTCCTACGCTATATTTGTCTATCTTTGCAGCCTTGGCGGCGGCAGCAATGGCATCGTCAAGGTTGCCCAACTTGTCCACCAAACCTATCTTCAGAGCCTGCTCGCCTGTCCATACACGTCCTTCTGCTATGGTCTTCACACTGTCCTGAGGCATTTTCCTACCTTGAGCGACGCGTCCTGTGAAAAGTTCATATCCCTTGTTGATATAAGCCTGCATCAGATTGCTTTCAGAATCGTTGAGGGGACGGCCCATTGCTCCAAAGTCACTATACTTATTGGTCTTGACAACATCAAAACTGAGGCCAAGCTTCTCGGTCATCAGTTCCGAAGCATCGGGAACCATGCCAAAGATGCCGATACTGCCCGTCAGAGTGGTGGGCTCTGCAAATATCTTGTTGGCACCACAACTGATGTAGTATCCCCCGCTGGCTGCCAGGGCACCCATACTTACTATGACCGGTTTTTTCTTGCCCAGCAGTTGCACCTCATGCCATATCTGCTCGCTCGCATAAGCTGAACCGCCAGGACTGTTTACACGCAGAACGACAGCTTTTATATCATCGTCTTCCCGCAAGTCTTGCAGGTCTTTGGTCATCTGCTTCGAGGTAATTGCGTTCGACTGGTTGAATCCGCCTGTAATGTCTTCCTTGATTTCTCCGTAAGCATAGTATACGGCAATCTCGTCATCAACCTTATCATTCAATTCTTCCGATTTTGCCATATCGCTGATGCTTACAAAGCGCAGATTGTCGTCCTCGTTGGTCTTCGTCTTGTTCTTGAGTATCTTCTTCACTTCGTTTTGGTAACACAACTTGTCCACCAGTCCTCCTTCTACACAGGTCTGAGGATCGGATAGAGCAGTCAAACTGTCGGCCAACAGGTTCAAGGCTTCTGCCGTGGTCTTACGGCTCTTGGCAACTTCCTTCAACATGTTGTCCCAGATGTTCTGCTGGTAGCTGCTTACTTGTTCGCGGTTGGCATCACTCATTTTCTCTGCAATATAGGGTTCCACAGCACTCTTGTAAGTGCCGACCTTGAAGACCTGCATTTTGATGCCCAATTTTTTCATCAATCCTGTGAAGAACATGGGATTGCTGCTCAGTCCGCTCCAGTCCAGCATACCGATAGGGTTGAGATATACTTTGTCAGCCGCGGAGCATAGATAGTAGGCCGAGCGAGAGTAAGTGTCGGCATAGGCAATAATCCATTTCCCACTTTTCTTGAATTTAAGCAGAGCCCGACGTAATTCTTGAACTTCAGCAGGATAGGCGTTGAGGACTCCCCCTTCCATGTATATGCCTTCTATCTTGTCGTTTCTCGCGGCTTTCTCAAGGGCTTGCAGAGCCTGGTCAAGTGCTATCTGCTGAGTGGCATTGCCCCCCAGTTTGGCAAAGGGATTCTCCTCGCCGGCACGCTCTATGATACTCCCCCTCAGAGTAATACGTAGAACAGACTTCTTCTCAATAGGAGATGACATTCCCTCGCTGGCCATCATGCCGGCCATGGATACGATGGTCAGTATACCCATGATGATGCTCACCAGCACCAGACCAACAACAGTGGCCATCGTGTACTTGATAAATTCTTTCATTTTATTCAGTTTGACTCACTTTTTACGTATGCGCACATGCTTGTGCACGTTCTCTATTTTAACCTCTATGTTCTACAAAGTTAACGCCTTCCATTTGTGCGTGCAAATTTTTTGCTCCTTTTCTTGTAATTGATGCCAAAAACATAGTGTAGGGTGGATAATCCGAGCATGTTTCCTTTGTTCGTAATATTCAGCACAGGAGTGTTTTAGTTGTTGCTTTGTGGCTTTTCTTGTATGGGATGTCTAATTTCGGGGATTCTAATATTCGAGGATTTTTTGACATGGAGACATTTTCGCTCATCTGGTGTACTTCCTGGTATGAATCGCTTCGGGAGTTTCCTTAGCTAGATAGCTTCTGAATCGTTGTCCTACGGTTTTTCCTCCCCGTTTCCTTCCTCTTCCGTCATTCCCCTCTTCCTCCTTTTCCCTGTTTTGATTTCCTGCGTGTATGGCCCTCTGGTGTGTTGTTCTGTTTTTATTCCTCGCGCGCGTATTATATATATAATGTATAATCACAAAAGTTGTCGTTGTATTGAAAAAAAGTCGCAATGCTCTTGTGTGTTTTCAGGAATCGTCCTACCTTTGCA
>JBJEKL010000129.1:0-9144 GCA_051878615.1 Bacteroidaceae bacterium
AGATGCTTGGTGAGGGAATGAAGGCATACACCATTAAGGAAATCTATAAGCATATTGTTGCCATTGAGGAAGTGACAGATGAGATTATCCCTGCCAATACGCCCATCCTGCTTGAGTGCAGTAGCAGTGAAGCCAGCGATAATAAGTTGGAACTCTATGTAGGTGACAAATCCAAGTTGAACAGGACAAACCTTCTGAAAGGTGTATATTTCAACAATCCCTATCGTCCGAAATCAAAGGATGCCCGTACTGCCTACAATGCAAACACCATGCGTGTGTTGGGCCTTACGGAGAAGGGCGAGATTGGTTTTGTTACATCCACGGAGCAGTATGTTGCTGCGAATAGTGCTTACCTCAGTGTCCCTGAAGGAACCGTTTCGGAGCTGATATTCATGTCTCCGGAAGAGTTGGACAAGTACAAGTTGGAAGATGGCATAATGGACATCCATGCAGGTGCAACGTCTAAGGCTGTTTATACGCTTTCAGGTCTTAAGATCGCTGACAATGCAGATGGCCTGAATTCTCTTCCCAGTGGTGTATATGTTATTAATGGAAAGAAGGTAATCCGATAAAGTATGAAGAAGACACTCGTCCTATTTTCGTTTTTGCTTGGTTGTAGCGCATCTCATGCACAATTTACGAGCCAAGAGTATAGAATCCTGAATCATATAGATTTGGGAGTTACTGCAGGAACTACTGGCATTGGCCTTGAGGTTTCTTCGCCTATGGGGCAATATATGCAAGTCAGGACGGGTGTCGACTATATGCCGAGGTTCAAGTACCGCATGAAATTCAATATCCAGTTGGGCGATGAACCAGTTGGTAAGTATGATCCCAATCATGAATTGACCAGCTTCGGCAAAATGGCCGAACTGATGAAGGACATGACGGGCTATGAACCGGATGACCATATCTACATGGAAGGAACACCGTCAATGACGAACTTTAAGTTCCTTGTAGATGTTCTCCCCTTCAGGAACAAGAAATGGCATTTCACGGTGGGCTTCTATGCTGGCAAGAATGTTGTGGCTAGAGCAGAGAATGTGATAGAGGATGCGCCCACTGTGCTTGCCGTGAATATATACAACAATATATATGACAAGGTAGTTAATGAGGAGGACCTTTTCATGGGACTGGAACTTCCGCCGGATGTGTGTGCCAAGATCCGTAGTTATGGCACCATGGGTATGTCTTTGGGTACATATAAGCAGGACATCTATGACGAGTCGGGCAATCTGATTCACAGTAAGGGTGACACATATAAGCTATACCCGAATGAGGAGAGCATGGTCAAGTCCACTTTGTCCATCAACAAGGTCAGACCCTATTTGGGCTTTGGGTACGGCAATGTGCTGTCGAGGTACAAGAAGGTGAACTGCTCCTTTGACTGTGGTGTGATGTATATTGGAAAGACCCCCCATGTCTATACGCATGACGGAACCTGCCTCACCCACGAAATAGAGAACTACGGAGCAAACATCCGCGGCTATATGAATTTTGTCAAGTGTATCAGAGTATATCCTGTTGTCAACTTCAGGATTGCCTACAGGCTCTTTTAATATGCCAATATATAATCCTTACCAGTCATGGTGAGGATTTTTTGTGCCCTTGGATGAATTTGTAACATGAAAGTATTGTATATGTAATATAATTTACATATTTTTGCAATAAAATAAACACTATTTCTGCATTTATGGACTTTCTAATCAATCTTCTGAGCCTGTTAGGCTCACTAGCGTTGTTCCTCTACGGCATGAAAATCATGAGTGAGGGCCTTGAGAAATTTGCAGGAGAACGCCTGCGTAGTATCTTATCTTCAATGACCCGCAATCGTGTGATGGGTGTGTTTACGGGTATTCTTGTTACGGCCCTTATTCAGAGCTCCAGTGCTACCACTGTGATGGTAGTCAGTTTTGTGAATGCCGGCTTGATGACATTGGCTCAGAGTATAGGTGTGATTATGGGTGCCAATATCGGTACCACTGTTACAGCCTGGATTATTTCTGCTATTGGTTTCAAGGTCAATATTGCAGCTTTTGCATTGCCGTTGTTGGCAATAGGCATACCGCTCATCTTTAACAGCGAGAGTAAGAAAAAGAGTATTGGCGAATTTGTTTTCGGCTTCTCATTCTTGTTCATGGGACTTAGTTATTTGCAGAAGAATGCAGAGGCGCTGCAGATTGGCGACATGGTTGCGTCCATGCTGGCAGGATGGGCCGGAAGTGGGGGATTCCTTACGATTCTGCTTTTTGTTATCGTTGGCGCGGTTGTTACCATGGTTGTTCAGGCTTCTGCCGCTACAATGGCCATCACGCTCATGCTTTTCGACATGCACATCCCTGGTTTTGGATTCGAGCAGGCAGCCGCTTTGGCAATGGGTCAGAATATCGGTACCACCATCACGGCCTTCATTGCATCCATGACAGCCAATACGCAGGCAAGGCGAGCTGCTCTTGCACACATGTTCTTCAATGTGTTCGGCGTGGTAGCTGTTTTGTGTATGTTCTATCCGTTCTGCAACTTTATCACATGGATGGTTACGGATGTCCTGCACATGAGTAACAATGATTTGTTCAAGCTTTCTGCCTTCCATTCGGCGTTCAATATCTTCAATACTCTGGTCCTGATATGGTTTGTTCGGCAGATTGAACAGCTGGTGTGCAAAATCCTGCCTCAAAAGGACCAGGACGAGGAGTACAGACTTCGGTTCATTTCTGGTGGTTTGTTGAGTACGGCGGAGTTGTCTATCCTGGAGGCACAGAAGGAGATAAATGTCTTTGCTGACCGTTGTCAGCGGATGTTCTCTTTTGTCAAGACGCTCCTCCATACGGAGAAAGACGATGAGTTTGTTGGTCTCTACAGCCGGATAGAGAAGTACGAGAGCATTACCGACAAAATGGAACTTGAAATTGCCAACTATCTGAACCAGGTGAGCGAGGGAAGACTTTCCAGCGAATCCAAGTCCAGGATACAGCGAATGCTTCGGCAGGTTGATGAATTGGAGAGCATCGGTGACTGTTGTTTCAACATGGGGCGCACGCTGAGCAGGAAACGGCAGTATACGGAGGAGGACTTTGTTCCAGCGCAGCTAGACCATATCAGAAGCATGATGGGTCTTGTAGAAGAGGCATTGAATGAGATGGTGGCGATTGTGGCTAAGAGCGATCAACAGCCAAATGTGCCCAGCAAGGCATATAATCTGGAGCATGAGATTAACAACTATCGTTCACAGCTCAAGAATCAGAACATTCAGGATGTGAACAATCATGTCTACAGCTATCAGATAGGTGTCTTCTATTCTGATTTCATCAGTGAGTGCGAGAAACTGGCCGACTACATTTTGAATGTGGTGCAGGCAACATGTAAGAAGTAGCCAGTCTACGGTGGTATGAATCCTTGATTCTGTCCAATTGTATATGGAAACGATTGGATGTATATGTTTGCCCCTTTATGGTGACAAAAAGAACCGTATGGGAAGACGAATCCAGAGCCAGTGGCGCATGTTGTTCATTGGCGCTGGCATGTTGCTCCTTTTTATATGCTCCCCGTCCTCAATCCAAGGGGCAGGGCAAGCGGAGAAAAGGGAGTCGTTCTTTTCCAATTGGTTCCTGCAATTTGGAGCAGACTGGACGTTGCAGAAACCTTATGGTCATGCGTTTTCCCAGTCGTTTTCGAAGGGTAGTTCCTATGGATTGGATGTCGCTGTTGGCAGGCTGTTTACTCGTGAACTTTCTTTTAGGGGAAAGGCCACATGGGATAATGGCCTGATTGACTCTAGGGCAGAATGGTTGGCACCATTTAATCAGCCAGGTGTCAACCATGACAGGGGAGGCTTTGTGTCGATGGTTGGTGATGCTTTGTTCAATCTTAACAGCATCTTCGGCAGGCTGGACTCTACGCGTCCCTGGAATATCTCTGTTTTCCTGCGTGCGGGTGGTGTCTATAATTTTGGTGCCGACAAGGGTTCTCCGCTTATTGGTATCGGATTATCCAATTCGTTCCGTATTTCTGAACTGTGGGGTTTGTATGCCGATGTTGCATGTAATGGTGTGTCCAGTGGTTTCTCTATGGATCCGAGTGCATCAACTGGGATTGGAAGCGGAAGCAACATGTATTTTACGCTGGATGTGGGTGCCACCTATCGTCTTGGGGGAAAATCATCTCAGGATTTTGGGCGGGGTAATGCCAGGAATTCATTCCGTGACAGGAGCTTCTGGCGGAATTGGTTCCTGCAGATGGGCATGGACATGACGTTGCTGAATCCGTGTGAAAAGGATTTCCGGAATGTGTTTCCCGACGGCTATACTACTGGCATCGACTTTGCCTTGGGAAAATGGTTCTCACCTCTGGCGGGTGTGAGAGGCAGGCTTAACATCGAGAACTTTCTTATAGAGAACAAGAGACTTAAGTGGTTGCCTTATGATGAAGAGAAGCACAAGAGTTCTTATGATGGAGGTGGTTGCATTTTAGCCTGCTTCGATTTTCTTTTTAGCATGAAGCATGCCATTCTTGGCTACCGTCAGAATGATTTGTGGGACTTGTATGCTTTTCCGCGTATGGGGCTCGGAAGGAATGTGTCAATTAGTTCAATGTCACCTCTAGTGGGCGCAGGGGTAGGGTGTACATATCGTTTCGGAAGAATGTGGAGTCTCTATTTTGATTCTGCTTATGCAGGTGTAACAAGTGAATTTTTTGACGGCATCTCATGGTCTGGCCCAACGGGCGCAGCGTTTAATGGTATATGGGATATTAATTTAGGTGTTCAACTTAACATTGGGGAGTTTGGTTTCTGATGAAGTTAAAAGGAATATTTCTCACGTTGTTTTTTTGTTATGTTTCATCAGCATATTGCCAGAACATACATGTAGAGCGCACCACGGATGTGCTTAGCATCGTTCCTTCTATGGCAGGATTATGCTTGTCTGTGGTGAATAAGGACAAGAAGGGTGCGGTAGAGCTTGCCTTCAGTACGGCCACAACACTTGCCGTCAATTATTCCCTGGAGGCCATCATCAAGAAAGAACGCCCCGACGGAAGTGGCTCTCATGCGTTTCCTAGCACGCATACTGCTTTAGCGTTCGATGGCGCTACGTTTATCATTCGGCGCTATGGGTGGAAATGGGGTGTTCCGGCTTATGCAGTGTCTGCTTATGTCGCATGGGGTCGCACATATTCCAAAAAGCATGACTGGTGGGATGTTCTGGGCGGTGCAGCTCTGGGTGCTGGTGCCGCATTGATCTATACAAGGCCTTTCGCTCGTAATGTGGAGCTGTCCATTTCTCCTGCGGTGTTTGATAATGACGCAAAAGGTATATGTGCCAACATACAGTTCTAAAGTAAAACGCCGCCCTCAGTTTCTGATGAAGGCGGCGTTCAATAATTCGTGTAAAAGAGCTGGCTCTTGCAGTATGTCTATTCTGTTTCCTTTGCCAATGCCCTTAGTTTCTGTATGTTCTCCTTGATTATCATCTTCCATGCCGATGAAAGACAGAAGCCCACAAACATAAATGCCAGAACAACTTTCTTTCGGCTGTTACTTGGCTTCAGTGGCTCCACAGCAGGCTGTAGTACGGCAAAGACTGGTTTTGCTTCCTGAATCTTAGCTTCTGCCAATACTTCTTGCTGTTTCATTTGGGAGTAGATCTCCTGTGCCAACTGTGCTTCCTGTTGCAGGCGTTGTTTCTCGCTGTTTACGGATTGCAGGATCACACTCCGGTCGTAGTCTACACTCGCAGCATATTCTGCCTGTGCCTTTATCATTGTTTGTTCGGCCTCCTCGGTCAGCTTCTTATAATAGACGTAGTCCTGATACGTCTTTTTGATACGGTATTCCACCACATACTGCTGCAAACGCTCACAAACTGTGTCTGCCAGCATTTGTGCAATCTTAGGGTCAGTCATCTTCACCGTTATGGAGGTTACGCCCGTTTTGGAGTCCACATCAGCAAGAATGATTTTTTGCAGGGTTTTAAGTACGGCTGCTTGTTTCTTTGTAAAGTAAGAGTTGCAGATGGTATCTGCCTCGGGCTCTTTCACGGAGTCTGTGAAGATATTTTCTTTCCATTTCTGGAGAGCAGATTTGGCCTTGTATCTTCCCGACAGGTAATCATAAAGTGTGAGTTTGTAAACCAATGTGTCCGTCTCTTCATCCTCTATTGGGGTCTTGGGGGTGACAGTCACGTTGAACAATTGGGACAGGAATGGCGTACTTCCGCAAATCTCAGGAAACAAGGTAATGTTCAGGGCATCGTTGCTTGTGTTGAAGCTGAGGTTCCCCACACCCAGCAAGCTGGTAAGGCTTTTCAGGCTGGTTCCTGCCCGTGATGTACCTGTCACCTCTGGTGCAAGCATCACTTGCACGGTATATGTCCTTTTAGAAGTAAGCGCCACAACACATCCAAGGATGCCAAATACAAATGTGACTCTCATGATGTATCGCCTATGCTGGAGGAACTTCTTGACGAGGGCACTCCAGTCAATGCCTATTTCATTATCGTCATCTTCCTCCTCTTCAAGGAATGGATCTTGATAGTTCTTGTTCATCTGTGACTTACTTTAGAATGTTTGCTATAGATGCCGCCATTGTGCCCAGCGATGTGGCAGTGGTTGCTATTCCCATAATCTCCTGCAGGTTACTCTTCCGCTCACCCTTCATCGGAACGATGATTTCTGCTCCTGGGTCAACCTTGGTCCGACGGCTTATCTTCTCGATATGCCCGTTCATGCAAATCATAAACTTCTTGCTCTTTTTTGCTCTTGTGGCATATCCGCCGGCTTGGTCTATATAGTATCCGGCTTTTCTGCTGGGCATGTAGGTAATTTCGTTGGGTGAGAGCACGGCACCTTTCACGCTCACCGTATTGGGATAGATGGGCAGAACAAGCTCGTCTCCCTCTCGCAGTACCACGTCATATTGTCCGCCTGGCTGCTCCAGCGCTTTGTCCAAGTCGATGGCCACATAATAGGTTGATTCCATGTTGAGGGCGTCATCAGGGATGGAGTCTCCGCTCAGGCTGTTCGATTTAAGAGCAGTCTTCATTCGTGCAAGTTCATCTTTGTTCACTTTCCTTATCAGTCGGGCACCTTTCAGGTAGGCATAGTCCGTAGCGCCTCCTGCTTTCTCAATTAGGCTTGAGAGTCTTTCCTCTCTTTTGGTGATGGGAAATGATCCAGGGAAATTAGCTTCACCGCTAATTTTTACATATCTTGTCTTACTGTAACTGGGGCTTCGTCTTACTATCACCTCATCGTATGGCTGCAGTTTGAATCCTACTTCGCCTTCTATCACATAGTTGTCCTTTATGCTGAAGGTATGCAGTTCTGAGATCTCAGATTGTGCAACTGTGGCACTAGGGTCCTTGATGCGTCTGATGACATCGACCCTGGCTAATGACGCGCTTTCCAGCAGTCCGCCTGCTCTCATGATTAGGTCTTCCAGCGTCATGTTGTCTGCATATACCAGCGTGTCAGGTTGGGCCACCTCACCGGTTATGGTCAGTGTCCCTCGGTCCTTCAGGTCATACTTGCTGGGTATGTACAGCTCGTCATTTTTCCTTAGTGCGATGTCAGGACTACTTCCGTCAAGTATGCCTTGTACATTTATTTGGAGCACTTCCAGACTTCTGTCATCACGTTCTCGGCTTAGCAATCCCCTGTTGGTGAAAGCGTCTGGGAGCAACCCGTCGGCTTTCTCAATGAGGGCTTTCACTGTGTTGGTTTCTCCGTTGAGCTGGAAAATGCCGTTCCTGTAGACTGCGCCCTTGATGCTTACGCGGTTCTCAAACCGTGAAACCAGTTCACCAACTTCCAGCTCGTCCCCGTTTTTCATCTTGAACACCTTGAAATCAATGTCATTAACGGTGCACACCTCATATTCCTTTCCGTTCTGCCGGATAACGGTGACATTGTTTGTGTACGCACCTTGTGCAAATCCCCCTGCATATTCCATAAGCTGTGACAGCGTCTCTCCTTCTTTCAGTTCAAAAAGCATGGGCCTCTTCACAAATCCTTTCACCCGCACCATTTCTTTGTATGACGGTACGAGTATCACATCTCCCTCCTCCAGTCTTATGTCACTGCTGCGTGAACCGTTCATGAGGAACTCATACACGTCTACATGTGCGATGGTCTTTCCTCCTCTGCTCACGATGATGTCACGCAGAGTGCCAGGATCCTTGATTCCTCCAGCGCGATAGAGCGCATGGAACACGGTTGCAAAGCTGGACAGACTGTAAGTGCCAGGGTAGACGACATCGCCCATCACATTTATCTGTATGTTTCGAATCTGCCCAAGCGACAGGCGAATATCAGTGCCTTCCGCATTCCTGTTTAGTCCCGCATAAATAGATGCCAGTTTCTTCTTCAGAAAGCTATTTGCCTCCTCAATGGTTTTCCCGTTTAGGTAGACAGGCCCTAGAATGTCCACATTGATGCTTCCTTCCGGAGAAATTGTGCTTCTCAGTGTTGTCTGGTTGGCACCGAAGATATCAATGATGACCTCATCCCCGGGTCCCAGCTGGTAGTTGCGAGGGGTCGCCAGATTGTCACTAGGTGCAAAATTGAGGTCTTTGTTTCGAAATACATCTCGCCCGAATACGACAAGGCTGTCTTCTTCAGCATAATTGTCAAATAGGTCATCATTGTCCAAGACGGATACCTGCTGGTCGCGCGTCGTAGCCGATTGGATTGGTGCAGTTGACGTGTGTGCTCTCGATTTGTCATCGTTTGTTTGTGTACTGCTAAGGGGTGCGTCTCCCGACATGGATTTCTTGTAGAGCTCGCGCACCCGAAGTGCCTGTGCACGGTTCACGCCTTTTGCCATCAACTCTTTTGCAATCGTTGTGTTGGATTTTCCTGCAGCCATGGCCTGTTTCGCATATTCCAGCACCTGCTGGTCTGTCATTGAACTCTGTGCATATGCGCCTAATGACATACCACAGAACACCATTGCAATTGCAAAAATGCGTGTAGTAATCTGTTTGCTAAAATTCATATTTGTAGTTTGTACCATTATTTATTACAATTCATGTGCAAATGTACGTATTATTTTCCACATATATTGCATACCTTTGTTAAAAAAAGTTTTCCCTTTGCAATTCTATACTATTTTCTCATTCTCCACAGGTAGTGGTATATTCTGAATAG
>JBJEKL010000130.1:0-2337 GCA_051878615.1 Bacteroidaceae bacterium
GTGCGTACCTTTGGTGATGAAGACATGAAAATGCAGTTCTCCAAGTTGGAAATCACAAAACTGCCGGAACTCATTTCTGAAGTGCAGCGCCGCATTGGAGTCATCAACCAGAAAGAGGCATTCAGTGTAAGTGACGAGACAAAAGTGCTCATCAATGAGGCCATGATGGACATCGAGTTCACTTTCTCCAAAATAGGGCAGGAAGAAATGAAAATCATTTCCGGCGGTGTGGAACTGAAGGAGAAATGGGAACGCACCATTACGGCTTTTACCCAGAATTTCGACCAGGAAGACCCGGAATACATCACCTTACGTGATGCCTTCATGCAGCGGTTTAAGGAACATGGATTTGTGATTGATTCTATAGCCAAATTCAATGAAGAGTCTTCGGCTCTTGACGACATCATCAAGCGGCTGCAGGACATGCAGAAGCGCAACAACGTACTTTTGAAAAGATACAAAGGCGATGAGAAGTTCGCACGTGTCCATAAGCGTATCCGTGAGGTGAACAAGCAGCGGGAGTCAAAGGGAGAAAAACCGATGTTCTCTTTCCTTGATGATGAGTTGGTTGCCATACTCAACATTATAAAAGATGATGTTGACTCTAAGGTGTATGACCGAAACGACATTCTTAAAAAGGATGCCTATTTCAGCCGGACAGTATTGGCTCTCATTAATGGTTGTCTGTATCACTTTCCTCAAATAAAGCCTGAAATGGATGACTATAAGTTCATACAACAGCGTATATCACAACAATATATCAATCAATATAATGCCACATACGGTTCATTTGTGTAAATTAAAAATCATGTCAGATATAAAAGAGAAAACATTAAAGCTCATAGATGGGCTGAAAGCTACTTGCCAAACATACGGCATGGGTAACGACGGTAACGAATACAAGATTATCACTCAGGTATTCCTGTATAAGTTTCTGAACGACAAGTTCGGCTATGAGGTGAAAAACGCCAAAAGCGACATAGCGAAGAAACTGAATGGCGAAGAAAAATGGGAAACGGCATACGGGCAACTCTCCGAAGATGAGAGGATGCTCCTGCAGGCTGCCATTTCGCCCGATGTGCCGATGCTCGAGCCTTATCACCTGATTGCCAACTTGTGGAATCAGCAGGGCAAGGGCGACTTCGACACTATCTTTGATGCCACGATGACGGATATAGCAGAGAAGAACGCCGACATATTTTCTACACAAACCACGGCAAACACTAAGATACCTCTTTTTGAGCCGCTCACTCAGTTTGTCACCGACACGGCGCAACGTGCGCCATTTGCCCGCGCTTTGGTGGATAAACTCGTGAATTTCTCGTTTGAAGAGGCATTTGCACAAAACTATGATTTCTTCTCCAGCATATTCGAGTATCTTATCAAGGACTACAATACCGCAGGAGGCGGAAAGTATGCGGAATACTATACTCCTCATGCCATTGCCACCATCATGGCCCGGCTGCTCGTGGGCGACAATACCGACCTGCACAGCATGGAGTGCTACGACCCGTCGGCAGGAACAGGCACGCTGCTTATGGCACTGAGCCATCAGATAGGTGAAGACCGTTGCACCATATTCTCGCAGGACATATCGCAGCGAAGCAACAAGATGCTCAAGTTGAACCTCCTGCTCAATGGTCTTGTCTCATCCCTCGACAATGCCATACAGGGCGACACACTTGTTAGTCCTTATCATAAGAGCGATGACGGTCAGCAGTTGCGCCAGTTTGATTTCGTTGTGAGCAATCCTCCATTTAAGATGGACTTTTCCGATACGAGAGAGAAGATAGCAGCCATGCCAGCACGCTTCTGGGCAGGGGTCCCCAATGTGCCGGCAAAGAAGAAAGAGTCAATGGCTATCTATACATGTTTCATACAGCATGTCATCAACTCGTTGAAGAAAACTGGCAAAGGCGCAATTGTTATTCCGACAGGATTTATCACGGCTAAAAGTGGTATTGAAAACAAGATACTCCACAGGATAGTGGATGACAAGATTGTGTATGGCTGTGTCTCTATGCCAAGTAATGTGTTTGCCAATACGGGTACGAATGTCAGCGTCTTGTTCTTCGACAAGTCGGCTTCGGCTGATAAGGTGATTCTCATCGATGCCAGTAAGCTGGGTGAGGAATACAAGGATGCCAATGGACTGAAGAAGGTGCGTCTCAACGACGTGGAGATAGAGAAGATTGTAGGCACTTTCCAACGCAAGGAGGCTGTGGATGACTTCTCTGTGACTGTCACCTACGATGAAATTAAGGAGAAGGGATATTCTCTCTCTGCCGGACAATACTTCGACATCAAGATTGACTATGTGGATATTACGGAAGAGGA
>JBJEKL010000131.1:0-8817 GCA_051878615.1 Bacteroidaceae bacterium
CCTCCAGGCAGCGGAGTGCCATGTCACATCATCCTCCGAGGACAGGTAGCCTGGAGGGCTATACCATGAGTAGCCGGGGGCAACGCCCTCGGAAGACAGACACAAGTCCCCACACAAGACCTGTAGCCTGGAGGGCTATACCCCACTGAACGTGATCCCATTCCTCTGGTGTACTGCCCTCCAGGCAGAGAGTGGTGGGGTGGATGGTCCTGTCCGAGCACACCTTCACTTCGTTCCGGTGTACCCGGTTACTCAGAGTACTGCCCTCCAGGCAGCAGAGTGCCATGTCACATCATCCTCCGAGGAAAGGGACAAACTTTTTGTTCTCTTCCATCCACAAGGAAATCCGTCTGATCAGTCCAATCCGTCCCAATCCGTGTCTAAAGAAAAAAGTCCTGCGGTGTACGGCCATCCACCCCCTGATTTATCGGGTGAGCCAAAAGCCAGACATCCGGAAAGTAATAAGACCGGCACTGCACTTGCCTATATCAGGCTAAAGCCGTACTTTTGCATGGTAGAATTAGCAACTGATCATATGAGGCTGAGAGACAAAGTGCAGGCCACGATGAAATCCACCGATACAGAAGGAGCGTTTGAACTCTATGTGACACGCACTCCCGGTTATCTGTGGGCACTCCTTTTCCGTTTCCTCGGCGTGCATCCTATAGCCGTGACGCTCATGAGCATCGTGATAGGTGCGGCGTCAGGTTTCTTCTTCTATTTCGACAGTGTATCCATGAATGCCATCGGCATGCTTCTTCTGGTATGGGCCAACTGGTATGACTGTGCCGACGGGCAGCTGGCGAGGATGACCGGGAAGAAGACGCTGATAGGCCGTGTGCTTGACGGATTTGCGGGCGACGTGTGGTTCTTCTCCATCTATCTGGCCATCGCATTGCGTCTCACCCATGCATGGACAGGATTCCTGCCATGGCTGATACAGGATGCCTGGATATGGGCTTTGGAGGCATGGGCCGGATTCTATTGCCACAGTCGCCAATGCGCACTTGCCGACTATTACCGCAACATACACCTATGGTTTCTCCTGGGCGAGAATGGGAGCGAACTGGCAAGCAGCAAGGAGGAGCAACGGGAGATGGACAGCATGAAGTGGATGTCGGGGGACTGGTTTCACAAACTGTATCTCTTCTTCTATATTAAATATACGCGCGCGCAAGAGAAACAGACTCCTGGTTTCCAGCAACTGCGACAATTGTTGCAGGAAAAGCCTCATCTGCTTACCGAAGAGATACGCCAGGAATTTCGCAGGGAAAGCCTGCCCTTGATGCCACTGACCAACATCCTCACCTTCGATACACGTGTGGGGGTACTGTTCCTGTCCCTTCTGGCAGGAATACCTTGGATATATCCCCTTTTCGAATCCACCCTCATGGAGATTCTGAGATTCCGTATGCGTAACAGGCACGAGGCCATATGCCAACGTCTGTATCAGAAACTGTCACGAGATGAATAGCCATCGCCATATAGCCCTGTTGCTTGCAGGAGGAAGCGGAATACGCATGAAGGCCACCCTGCCCAAGCAGTATATGCAGGTTGACGGAGAGTCTGTCCTGCTTCACACGATGCGTGCCTTCCAGCAACATCCGCTCATACAGGACATCTATGTGGTATGTGCCGACGAATGGGCAGACTATGTCAGAGAGGAAGCGGACAAAGGTGGCATCGACAAGTTCAGAAGCACCTTTCGGGGCGGTGTCACAGGATACGAATCCCTATGTAACGGCATCCGGCAACTGACATGTATGGTTGACGAGCCAGACGCACTGGTTATGGTACATGATGCCGTACGGCCATTGGTCACGCAGGACGTCATCAGCAGAAACATCGCAGTATGCCTTACGCACGGCAATGCCATCACCGGCCTGGGCAGTCATGAGGCCTTTATGATCAGTCCGGACGGGAGAGTCTCTACTGAATTTCTTCCACGCGAGGGAGTCTTGCGTGCCCAGACACCACACACCTTTCCTTTGAAGGTGATGGGAGAGATCATCGAGAAAGCCAAGGAGCAAGGCATCACCCACTCCCAGTCCCTGTTTACCCTGGCCAACGAGACAGGCTTCCAGCCCTTATATATCGCCGAGGGAGATCCCATAAACTTCAAGATAACGACCCCCCGGGACCTGCTTCTGTATCAGGCAATCAAAGACACGAAGCTATAGTCCGCATTCAGAACGTGGCACGGAACAGGCCACGTATTCCCCACCGGTGAGTGCCCGGATAGATATAATTGAGGCGCTGGACATACTCCACATGAAAGACCTTGAAGATATTGTGTACGCCCACAATGACCTCGACATAGGGCTTATGGGGACTGATGACACGGGAAGCATACTCAAACTCTCCATCCACGAAACTTCCCGGGAGATAGAACAGGCGGCTGTCCGAAGCGTTTCGTTCCAGCATAGGATTGTTCTTGTCTGACAACTTTCCCCACAGGGTATTCACGCCCAGATATTCTCTCCACTTGAGCCGCTGAAGCAACGGGATGCGATTGAAGACCTTTCCGTTCATATCCCACGAGAGCATCAGGGAAGCATAGCGGTCGGTGGGGAACTCCATGTTGCGGATCAGGCTGAAAGTCCCGTCGCTCATGATGTAACTCGTGTTGGCTGCCGGCATGATCAGGAAGGGATAGGGAACACGGTTCCACTGGATTCCCCCTTTCAGGGTGGTTTCCATCTTGCCCCATGAGCGCAGCCAGAAACGTTTGTAGATGCCTGCCTCCGAGAAGTTGTAATTGTACTGTCCGCCCAGGAATCCGCGGATGCCTGTCGTATGTGTGAGTTCAAATACAGGGGAGTCGTTATTGGTGGACAATCGGTGCTGCTTGGTGTTGACATACGTAGCCCCTGGTTGGTATCTCAATCCGGCTGTCAGTTCGCTGAAGGTGACACGCTTCAGGTTCAAGCCATCGTCCCGGGTGGGTACCGGCTGACCAAGGGCATTGACCGTCAACCCGTTCATGGGCTGATAGAAAAGATGTCCAGCTCCCTCATTCCATTCCCGACGCACACGTGCCTGCAGCCTCATTCCGTTCTCCCACTCCCATTCAGCACGCAGGTTGTAGCGTTCGAAATACTGCATGTGCCTGACAGGAGTCCATTTGAGTGCCACGAATACGTTATCCTTGTCCGTACTGAGAAACTTATCACTGGGTGAAGCCACATCCCGCTCATAACCGAAGGAAATGTTTCTCACGGGATACTCATGCGGGAGATAGGCCTTGCGGTTGAAGGAATAGGTCAGTTCTCCCATCCCCTTCCATCGCTTGTCGGAAAACCCGTACTTCACATTACCCTTCAGGAACCAATGTCTGTTCAGGTTGGCCGTGGTCTGTGCGCTGGCTCTCAGACGGAACCCTTCCACGAAATTGCTGCCTATCATGGAGTTTATGGGGCCGATATCCACTTTGCTCGGCCGGTCGGGGCTGACGCTTGTCTCCACATAGTTCTCGATGAATGCCTTGGCAACCCAAAGCAAGGGTTTGAAACCTCGGGTGGCATAGAACTGCCTGAGCATCAGCCCCATGTCATTCTCCGTGCGCGTAAGCGGCTCAGGGCGTGTCTCCTGCCAGAACGTATCATCACGCATCCGGGCAGAAGGCTGCTCACGCTCCTCTCCTCCGAAAGCGAACTCCTTCTCTCCGATGGGCGAGAAGTCCCATCCGCTGCTATGCACCACACGCTCCACCTGCAACTTCTGAATCCACGAGGTGATAGCCAGACGGACAAGCATCCGGCTGCAGGCAACCACCTGTTCACCCGTAGGCAAAGACAGGAAATCCTGTTCCAGCCGCATCTCTCTCACCCAGTTCACGTCCGATCGGGAAGGGATGCCTATCTCGGCACGACGCAGGCGCCAGGTGGAGTCTGCCAGGATGAACAAAGATCCGGAGAAGCCGAAATCCTGAGGATTGTTGGGTGTGAACTCCACCCGATAACATTTGTCACGCTCCACCATGAGCGTGTCGGCTATAAAATACCGATAGAACGAGATGGCCGAGGACGAACTGACAGGACTGGTGAAAGGGTACTGGAAGAGCCGTATCTGGTCCTGATAGAGGTCCACATCCGTGAAACAGTCGGCCAACATACCCGTGAGGATATTACCGGTGCTGATCAACTGAGTGATACCGTCACTCCTCTGGCCCTCCACGATGCTCTTCTCCTGGAGCGGCTCCCTGCGATAAATCACACGGCTGGCCTTCTCGTCCACCGTCAGCGGCAGGATAAGCTGGCCCGTCTGAGGACAGGTGTCCACATGCTCCTTCAGATAAGGCACGCGGCGGAAATGCTCATCCTGCAGGATCTTCTCGGTAACCTCGTCGAGGGACATGGTCATCTTCTCATACTTATGATAACTGAGATAGTCCCGTGAGCGAATATCCGTCTCCTCCTTGGCCTTTATCACCCGCCGCATCATCTCCACGGCCGGATTGTCCTTGCGGCTGTAACGCTTGCGCCTGGCCTCCACCTTGACCTCCTTCAGTGAGGCATGCTTCTCGCGCAGCCGCACATCCATCTTCTGGGCACGCCGGATCTCCACGGCCCGGGACTCATATCCCACCATGGAGAACATGAGTGTCCCCCGGCGGAAGGGGATGCTGTAACGTCCCTGCATGTCGGTCTCCACCACCTCTGACCTCCTGTCGGCATAGTAAACATACACCAGGGGGAGCGCCTCTCCCGAAGACGCATCCACCACTCTGCCCTGCACCACCTGTGCAAAGGTCTTGCCCACAACAAGCAAACAGAGAAAAGACAATATGAAAATCCTGTGCCTCAATCCAGCAAACGGTTTACTTATGCACCTGCAAAGGTACGAAACTGGCGCCAATCACGCATCCCCCGAGCTCCCAAACTGCCCATAATGCAACAAATAAGGAAGCAAAGAACAGGATTCGCACCTCACTCCAGAGAAAAAAGAGTATCTTTGCAAAGGAAACAAGTCAAACACGTCCATGCGACAGGATACGATCTACGAAGCCGCTGCCACAAGATATGATTACCAGAGCACCTTCTTTCGCAGATGCGGCAACAGCGGGATTCTGTTTCCCAAACTCAGTCTGGGATTCTGGCATAATTTTGGTGGTGAGGATTCCTACGGACGGAGCCGTGCCATCACACATTATGCCTTTGACCATGGCGTCACACACTTTGACCTGGCCAACAATTACGGACCTCCATACGGAAGCGCGGAACAGACGTTAGGCCGTCTGATGGAGCAGGATTTCCGCCCTTATCGTGACGAACTGCTCATCTCCACCAAGGCGGGCTACGACATGTGGAAAGGCCCTTACGGCAACTGGGGCTCACGCAAATACCTCGTAGCCAGTCTGGACCAAAGCCTGAAGCGCATGAAACTGGACTACGTGGACATCTTCTACAGTCATCGGTATGACCCCGACACACCTTTAGAGGAGACCCTTCAGGCGCTGGTGGATATCGTACGCTCAGGAAAAGCACTCTATGTAGGCATCAGCCGCTGGCCCCTGCATGCCCTTGAGTTTGCCGAGAAATACCTGCGCCAGCGTGATGTACCCCTGCTCATATACCAAGGCAGGCTCAATCTGCTGGACCGCACTCCCCAAGACGAGGGTATCCTGAGGTTCTGCAGCACTCACGGCATCGGCTTCATATCATTCTCTCCACTCGCTCAGGGACTGCTTACCAACCGTTACCTGCAAGGAATCCCCAAGGACAGCCGCATGGCAAAAGGAAAATTCCTTCGTCAGGAAATGCTCACGCCCGAGCTCCTGTCAAGCCTCAAGCAATACACACAAGAAGCGAAGGCACAGGGGAAACAGCTGTCGGAATATGCCCTGTCATGGATTCTTGAGCAAGAAAGCGTCACCTCTGTACTGGTGGGAGCGAGTTCGGAGGAACAATTGAAGCAGAACATACAGGGAATCATGTAGGCATCTGTCTGTCGAGCCAAGAAGCGAAGAAAGAAATACAGGACATACAAACCTATAAACCACCCAACTGAAACAAATCCGTTATGAAAAGGTTACTCACAAGTATCACAGCCACAATCCTCATCTGTACAGGCATCCTGGCACAGGGACCATCCAGTTATTCCATCGTAATCCTGGGAGACACCCATTACGACACGGAGCCCGCATCGGTTTACCACAGCCATTACAACGAAAAGGTGGAATGGCTCAACAGGGTTCAGCGTGCCGAGTTTGCCAGAAATGGCGAGATGTGGCGCGAGCGTTGTCCCCGGCTCATGCAAAGAGCCTCCCGACTGATTACCAAAGACACCCGCATGGTATTCCAACTGGGAGACCTCATACAGGGTGACTGCGGAAAAGGCGAGGTGCACCGGCAGATGCTGGATGACGTGATGAACAGCTTCAAGCAGCAACTGGGCGACCTGCCTCTGGTCACTGTGGTCGGCAACCATGACGTGCGCGGAACTGATGCCGAAGCCGTGTACCGCGACTATATGCCCAAACGCATGTCGGAGGAACTGGGACAGAAGATCGAGAAGACCACCTTTGCCTTCTGGATAGGGAAAGATGCCTATATCGTGGTGGACTTCAACAGACCCGATGACCAGGAGATCGAGCGACTGCTGGAGGAGACCAAGTCGGCGCGATACACCTTCGTGATTATCCACAGCACCTTGCTCCCTCCCGACGAGAGTTCATGCCGGTGGTTCTTCCATGGCGGAGAGAAAGACCGTGAGAAAAGGCTGCATTTCCGACGTCTCTTTGCCCAACGCAACGTGATATGCCTCTGCGGACATACCCATCGCACAGGCATTGCCGACTGGTGGGGAGACGGAGGACGCATCACCCAGTTCAATGCCAATTCCGTATGGAGCGACATCTCTCAGGGTGAATACACCATCCTATCCCAGGGAGCCGAGAACTATGGAGAGCAGCGCAAGAACTACAAGAACGATGACGGGAGCCCCATCAAGGATGAGTCGGCCCTGTTTGACGAATACCGCCCTGGACTGAAGACCTATATCAACTCACCCTCGGCCGGCTCGTACCGCATGAATGTAAGCAAGCGAGGCGTGACCATAGACTTCTATGCAGGCGATTCCCAGAAGCCAAGTGCCCGTTTTGTGATCAGGGGGAAGTAAAGCAGCGCTCCCCGATCCTGACTTTGAACTACAGAATACTTTATCCTAATGACTCGCATGAAACAGTTCCCACTCCTGGGATGTATGGTTGCCGCCATGGCCACCACTTCCCTCTTTGCACAGAAGGCCACGGTACAATTGCTGCCCGATGCCAGATTCGAGGACGGATTTGCCGTAGTACGTCCGCTCACCTACACCGATGACCCCAATGTGGACTCCCTGTATTTCTACACTCCCGGCGACCAGCCTAAATGGAACCTGATACAGTGGAACACACGTTACACCTTTCTCAACCCGAAACGTAAGGCTTCACGCCAGGCCATCACATACAAGAACAAGACCAAGCGGGTGACACTCACCACCGACCGTGAACTGACCCTTGAGATCAAGGCATCAAAGGAGTACCTGGAGCCACGCAAGTTCGGGGACCCATGGCCTCATCTGCTCATCGAGCAACCCTTCACAGGAGCACACGTTCACCTGAAGAACTATCAGAGCGTGACCATGTCATTTGACGTCAGGCTGGACTACTGCCGCAACGGAATGGCAAAGGGGACCTACGACTCCGGAGTTCACGCCGCCCAGACCCCTTTCTTCTTTTATGTCATCAATGCAAATCCTGACTCCGAAGGCTATCGGGATGCCGTATGGCTGGGAATCCCAAGCTTTGACAACAGAGAAGAAGGGACCTCCGAGGAGCGTCACTACCAATGGGATATCGGTACCAGCACCTACATCTACACCATCTCTACACGCGAAGCCTGGGGGGATGTCGACTTCCTGGACCATCAATGGCACAGCACACGTGTGGACATACTGGCCCTGCTTCGTGATGCCATCGCCAAGCAGCAGGAGAACGGATACTTCAAGCATACACGCCTGGAGGATATGATCATCATGTCCATGAACTTCGGATGGGAGATGCCGGGCTCCTTTGACGGCTCTGTATCCATACGTAACCTGAATCTGGAAGGAATAGAGAAGTAAGCCCCACACAGGACCTGTAGCCTGGAAGGCTATGTCACATCATCCTCCGAAGACAGGTAGCCTGGAGGGCTATACCCCACAGAACGTGATCCCATTCCTCTGGCGTACTGCCCTCCAGGCAGCGGAGTGCCATGTCACATCATCCTCCGAGGACAGTTAGCCTGGAGGGCTATACCATGAGTAGCCGGGGGCAACGCCCTCGGAGGTCAGACACAAGCCCCCACACAAGACCTGTAGCCTGGAGGGCTATACCATGAGTAGCCGGGGGCAACGCCCTCGGAGGTCAGACACAAGCCCCCACACAAGACCTGTAGCCTGAAAGGCTATGTCACATCATCCTCCGAGGACAGGCAGCCTGGAGGGCTATACCATGAGTAGCCGGGGGCAACGCCCTCGGTCTGCCTCCACCCCACTCCCTGCCTGGAGGGCAGATACAAACATATTTATTTGTCCTTGGGGACGTACATTCAGATATTTTTAGTACTTTTGCCATCAAATGCCGATGTCCCCGATAAAAAGGGAGACATTTGGTGTCTTACTTATTTTGCTCAATCTCTGACACGAACTACCACCTCGACAAGAGACATTTAGCAAAAGAACATTCGCCAACTCGTTGAAGCGTGTGCTTAATAGCGCAGGCTTTAACCATAGAGTTGGTGGGGTTGTGGTAGACCCGTGTCAGAGTATGGTGGGTCTGCGCTAACCTTTTCT
>JBJEKL010000132.1:0-2256 GCA_051878615.1 Bacteroidaceae bacterium
GCGCTTCAGGATGGGCTTGAACCAACGACCCCATGATTAACAGTCATGTGCTCTAACCAACTGAGCTACTGAAGCTTTACTTGCTGTAGAATGAAGTTTATACCTCAAATGCGTTGCAAAAGTAGATGTTTTTTTGTAATTATGCAATATCTTTGCAGAAAAATACATCTAGAAAGTGAAAATAGCAGGCATTGGCAATGCGTTGGTGGATGTTCTTGTACATCTGCAGGATGACGATTTGCTCTGCGAGGCTGGTCTGCCACGTGGAGGCATGCAGTTGGTGGATGACACCCAAAGAGAAGTGTTGGCCCGTCTCATGCAACCCCTGCACCCCTGTAAGTCAGCAGGCGGTAGTGCTGGGAATACCATCAAGGCTCTGGCGGCTTTGGGAGCCGATTGTACGTTTATCGGAAAGGTGGGTCATGATGAGGATTCCACCCTGCTCTCCGAGGCTTACCAGAGGCTGGGTGCTCAGGTGCGTTTCCTCACATCTCCACTCCATACGGGTGTGGCCAGCACATTTATCTCTCCTTCGGGAGAGCGAACTTTTGGCACTTGCCTGGGAGCTGCCTCCACCCTACGTGCCGATGAGGTGAGCGAGGAACTGCTACAGGATTTCCAATGGCTACATATTGAGGGGTATCTGGTGCAGGATCATGCTTTGATAGAGCGAATAGGCCAATTGGCGCGACAGATGGGAGTGACCACCAGTATGGACTTGGCCAGCTATAATGTATTGGTCGAGGACGTTTCTTTTGCCCGACATTTGGTGAGCGACTATGTGGATGTGGTCTTTGCCAACGAGGATGAGAGCCGTGTGTTTACAGGTGGGAAGAGTCCCATGGAAGCTCTCAGGGAAATGGCGGGCATGTGTCAGATGGCCGTTGTGAAGATGGGGGCCGAGGGTTCGGCTGCCAGGAGTGGTGGTCAGGAGGTGAGGATAGGAGCCCGGCGTGTGCCTGTGGCTGATACCACGGGAGCCGGAGATTTTTTTGCAGCCGGATTCTTGTACGCCCATATTCGCGGAGGCAGGATGGAGCAGAGTCTGATGTGTGGAGCAGCACTTGCCGAACAAGCCATTCAGGTGATGGGTACGGACTTGAGTGCCGAGGTGTGGAAAGAGTGCTGTGGGCGTGTGGAAATGATTCTGAAATGATGATGAGACATATACATTATATATTTATTATAGTAATGCTGGTGACCTGTTCCTCCATGGTGATGGGTCAGGAGAACAGAAACTCGGTAACCAGCCGTAATCTGGATCTCTTCGGAGATATTTACAAGCAACTGGACCTCTTCTATGTGGATACCCTGGATGCCGACACGGTCATCGGTTGGAGCATACGCTCCATGCTTAGGCAAGTGGATCCCTTCACGGACTATTTTCCTGCCGATAACGACGAGTTGCGTCAGATGTCGACAGGAAAGTATGCAGGCATAGGGAGTATCGTGCGTTACAATCGTAAGGAGAAACGCACGATGATAGGTGAACCCTATGAGGGGACACCCAGTCGGAAGGCCGGACTCTTGGCCGGGGATATCCTGCTCGAGGTGGATGGGAATGACACGTATGACGTACCCGTGGACAAGGTGAGTGAAATGCTACGTGGTGATGCGGGAACGTCGCTTGACATAAAAGTGAGGCGGGGCGACGAGGAACTGACCTTTCATCTGACTCGGCAGACGATACAGATGCCCAACGTGAGTTACTATGGTCTGCTGCAGGACGGGGTGGGATATGTGTATCTGGAGGCCTTCCGTGAGGGAGCTTTCCGTGAGGTCCACGATGCCATAGCTGACCTGCGCGAGCAAGGGATGCAAAGTCTGGTGCTTGACTTACGCGGGAATGGTGGTGGCGCATTGGATGAGTGCGTGAATATAGCCAGCCTGTTTCTGCCCCGCGGGCAACATCTTCTGAGTACCAAGGGCAAGATGCCCAGTGCCAACTATGAGTACCGAACGGCTTTGGAACCCGTGGATACCCTCATGTCCATTGTAGTGATGGTGGATGGAGGTTCGGCTTCCTGTTCCGAGATACTGGCAGGTGGTCTGCAGGATTTGGACAGGGCTGTGCTTTTGGGCGAGCGAACTTTCGGCAAGGGATTTGTGCAGAGCGTAAGGGAACTGAATCAAGGGGGAACACTCAAGATGACCACCAGTCGTTATTACATTCCTTCGGGGCGTTGCATTCAGGCTTATGACTATCGTCACCTGAATGCTGATGGGTCAGCAAAGACTCTGCCCGACAGTCTCACG
>JBJEKL010000133.1:0-8719 GCA_051878615.1 Bacteroidaceae bacterium
CTCCTGTTCCTGATGTAGGACACGTGCCACTTCCCAGTCGTCTTTTATCTGTAGATAGTTTTCACTCATGTTTTCCTAAGTTCTTACCACAAATATAAGGTGTTTTTTTCGCAAAAATACCCACCTTCATCAAAAAAACTTATTTTCTGAAGGGATGTTTGGCCGTTTTGTCGTAACTTTGGTTAGAAAGTGAAGGGAATGGGGATAAGGAGTCTCCATCTCACCTGAGTTAATCTATAAACAAACCTGTCTGTTAAACTATAATTATATGAGAAAAGTTTTCTTTTTTGTCATGACTTTGATTCTCTCTGCTGTTGCGGCATCCGCTCAATGGAATGACGCCAGATGGATAACTGCAGGAGAGGGTAATGCCGATGTACCGAACTCATGGGTACGTTATCGTAAGGAAGTGCATATCGCCAGCATTCCAGACCAGGTGTCGGCCAACATTTGCGTGGACAGCAAATATTGGCTCTACATCAACGGCAAACAAGTTGTCTTTGAAGGAGGGCTGAAGCGTGGGCCTAATCCTACAGATTCCTATTACGATGTGGTCAACCTGCGTCCTCATTTGCGTAAGGGGGCCAATCGCATAGAGGTCTTGGTATGGCATTTTGGCAAAACGGGTTTTAGTCATATTGACAGTGGACGAATGGGCTTGTTGTTTTCAGCACCTGCCATCGGGCTTGTCTCCAATAATAGTTGGGAGAGCCGTCTCTTGAGAGAGTATTCAGAGTGTGGAGATCCCAAACCCAATTACCGATTAAGCGAAAGTAGCATACATTATGATGCCTGTGTGGCTCAGGCTGATGCAGACAAACCGTATATGGCATGTAAGGAGATAGGTCGGCCTGGCGATGCTCCCTGGAACAGGCTTCATGAGCGACCTATCCCGCTTTTCCGTGATTTTGGTCTGAAGAATGCCAAATTCACACGTCATCAGGGTGAAAGGGAGGATACCATTGTTGCCCCTCTTCCATACAACATGCACCTTACTCCATGTATACAGGTGGATGACCCACAGGGAGAGAGTCTTGTACGCTTACAGACCGATCATATCCAGGGAGGAAGCGAATGGAGTGTGCGTGCCGAGTATGTCACATGCAAGGGGAAACAAACATATGAGTCGCTGGGATGGATGAACGGTGAGATTCTCTATGTGATTTTGCCTCACCATGTCAAGGTGGCCAAAGTACAGTATCGTGAGAGTGGATACGATGGTTTGCCCGAAGGAAGCTTTCATTGTGATGACCCTTACTTCAACCGATTTTGGGAGAAGGGTCTGCGCACGCTCTATGTCAACATGCGCGATACTTATTATGATTGTCCCGACCGTGAGCGTGCTCAATGGTGGGGTGACGCTACTGTCCTGATGGGCGAATGTTTCTATACATATAGCACTCGTGTGCACAATCTCATGCGCAAGGGTATGCTGGAACTATGTGCCTTCCAGAATGACCAGGGTATCATTCACAGTCCCATTCCTGGGAATTATAATGCGGAATTACCTGCTCAGATGCTTGCCAGCATCGGCATGTATGGATTTTGGAACTATTATATGAATACAGCCGATACTGCCACTATCGAGAGCGTATATCCTGCCGTATGCCGTTATCTTGATGTATGGAAGATAGAGCCGGGCGGACTTACGGCAGAGCGGCATGGCGCTTGGGACTGGGGCGACTGGGGCGAAAACCGTGACATGCGGCTTATCTATGCTGCATGGCATTACATGGCTCTTGATGCAGCATCGCGTATGGCTGAACTTTTAGGCAAACCTCAGGATGCTTCCGCTTTCCGTCAGAAGATGACTCAGGTAAAGCGTGGATACAACGCATGCTGGACAGGTAAGGCTTACCGTCATCCTACCTTTACAGGGGACACCGATGACCGTGTGCAGGCCCTGGCTATCATAAGCGGTATAGCAGACGCTGACAAATATCCTGTCATAAGTAAGTTGCTGCGTACTCAGAAGCATGCCAGCCCCTATATGGAGAAATATGTAATGGAGTCACTTTTCCAAATGGGTGATGGAGAATATGCCATGGAACGTGCCCATGAGCGTTACCATGCCATGGTGATGGATTCCTTGCATACGACACTTTACGAGGGCTGGCTCGAAGGTCTCAATGGTTTCGGTGGCGGGACCACCAATCATGCCTGGAGTGGAGGCCCCCTTACCGTCATAGCCCAATATCTGATGGGAGTGAGTGTGACAGAGCCAGGTTGGAAGACTTTCTCGGTATGTCCTGTGCCTGTTCGTTTCAGGCAGGCTGATATCAGCATCCCCACTGTTCGCGGCATGGTGAAGACCGCGTTCAAGCTGGGTGAGCAGGCTGATGTATATAGTATTACAGTACCTCGTGACAGCCGGGCTTACTATTATCTGCCCTGTCAGGATGCTTCTCAGGTAAAAGGAGCAGAGGCATATCTCTGTAAGGACAGCAAGGTTCAGAAGTCAGGCCGCCTGTGCCTGCTTCTACCTCCAGGAAGTTATAAGTTCAAGGTTCGCAAATGATTCTTAATAAGACAATCAGTATGATTAGAAAATGTTTGATGGCATTGGTTGCGATATGCTTGCCTCTGCTGAGTAATGCAAAAGACAAGGTGCAGGAACCAGTCAAGGTGCGCTGGTGTACGTTCAACATTCGTTGTATATCTTCTGATGACGAGAAGATTGGTTGCGGATGGGATTCCCGAAAGGCGCATGTTGCACAGTATGTTCTTGACAACAAGATTGACGTGGTGGGTATGCAGGAGGTTACCTTTAAACAACTTCAGGATATTCGTGAACGTCTCCAGGACTATGATTATGTAGGTGTAGGACGCACGGACGGCAAGGAGAAGGGTGAGTTTACTCCTGTATTCTTCCGTAAGGAGAAGTATGAGGCACTCGAGAGAGGTAACTTCTGGCTTAGTGAGACACCTGAGGTGCCTGGCTCAAAGGGGTGGGATGCTGCCCTCGAACGTGTGGCAAGCTATGTGAAGCTGAAAGACAAGGCCACGGGACGGATCTTTATGGCAATCAATACTCATTATGACCATGTGGGTGTCGTAGCCCGTAAGGAGAGTGCAAAGTTGATAATGAAGAAGATACAGGACATCGTGGGAGATAATCCGGCTGTTGTTACGGGCGATTTCAATATAGAAGAGTCAGACGAAGCCTACATCACCATGGTCTCCAGCGACTTTAAGATGAATGATGCCTATCATATGACCGCTCGTCATACGGGTGTCCCATACACTTTCCATAACTTCTGCAGAGTCTCTCCCTTGAAAGCGCCCAAGATAGATTTCATCTTCATTACACCCGGGGTGAGGGTAATCCAAAGTCATATTGAGCGTGAGAATCCCAACCATCAGCTTTCCGACCACAATCCTCATTGGGCTGATTTGGAATTCTGAGTAGGTTAACATCGGAAAGCACTCCTGAAGGACTGCTTTCGTGCATGTTTTTCTGTCTGATCATCCCCCTGTGGTTTTTCCACAGAACCTGTTCTCCTTCATAAATGCCGTGGGATGTATTTAGACAAAGAGCCCTGACACTACCGGTTTTGTTTGGCTGGGATGTGTCAGGGCTTGTGTTTTTATGGAGTTCTTGTCATGCTGTATGGAGATGCCGTACAGCAATGAGTCTTTTTCAGAACATCTTGTCGGGATACTGGCCTTGCTCGTGCAATGCTGCCAGTTTGGCAACTACTTCAGGACGATCCTCGGGATACGTTACGCCAAACCATTTGCTGGTGGTATCCAGCACTTCGCAGGTAGCCTTGCCTTGCTTGATGAGATTGTCTACCATCAAAGGGATGAAGAACTCGCTCTTGAGGTTCTGCTGGTTCTTGGGATCGGAGAGGAACTCGCGGAAATATGCTTTGCTATGTGCAAAATAGTCGGGAGTGAATCCCCAGAAATTCATGCTTACGGGAGTGGTGTCAGGGATACTCACCCATTGGTCGTTTTCGTCCAGATACTGCACGACATTATCATGACGCACAATCTTGGTACGCTCCACTACGCTCGTGAGCAGGTGGCTCTGTTCATCATTCTCACATACGCCACGGCTTACAGTACCGCTTTCTGAAAGGGTGTTGCCCACGCGGAATCCTACCATGGCATACTTGCCTGTGCTGCCTTCTGGCAGATTTGCCAGGAATTTGCCCATTACGCAGAATGCATCGCGATCATAGAAATCGTCGCAGTTGAGCACGGCAAATGGCTCATGGATAACCTCTTCGCCCATCATTACGGCATGGTTGGTGCCCCAGGGCTTGGTACGTCCTTCGGGAACAGTAAAGCCTTCTGGTAACGCATCCAGACTCTGGAAACAAAGTTCGCAGGGAACGTGGCCTTCGTATTTGCTCAGAATTTGCTCACGGAATTGTTGCTCAAAGTCTCGTCTGATGACCCAGACAATCTTTCCGAACCCTGCCTGGATGGCATCGTAGATGCTGTAATCCATGATGCTCTGGCCTTGTGGACCCAGTGTGTCCAACTGCTTGAGACCGCCGTAGCGGCTTCCCATACCTGCTGCCAGCAGGAACAATGTTGGTTTCATGATTCTAATCTCTTTGTTTAAATAGGTTTTTCTTTTGTTTCTTCTTTTGATGTCAGACGATTATGTTCCGATTACGGGACAAAAGTAGCAAATTTATTTCATCTGACCACAGATACGTACCCCTTTTGTTGTGAAAAGCATGGGCAGAAGGATTACGAATGGAATCAGAATGGATACCCGATGGCCAGATGGTATCCCAGCGAGCGTGAGAATCGTGTCATGTTGTAATAGCCACTTTTGCCCGTGGAATAAGGAGCATGAAGTCCCACACCCACATCAAAGCGAATCACCAGAAAGTCTAAATCATACCGCAGGCCTGCTCCTGTACCAAGGGCTATGTCACGTCCCAAATGACGTAAGTTGAACTGACCGTCCTCCATCCCCTCGTTTTGGCGCAGAAGCCATACGTTTCCTGCATCAAGGAAGGTCGCTCCATAAAGTTTGCCCACAATGGGAAATCTGTATTCTATATTTGCTTCCAGTTTCATGTCTCCAGCCTGGTCGACATAGGAGTATTGGCTGTCTGCGGGACGATGACGGCCAGGACCAATGCTTCTGACGCTGAATGCACGCACGCTGCAGGCTCCTCCCACGGTGAAGAGGTCGGAGTAGGGTGGGAGTACGGCATTCCCATAACTGTATGCTACGCCTCCCATGATACGGGTAGCCAGACAGCTGCGTCGGGTCAAGGGGAATCTGTGGGTGTATTGGGCTGTCGCACGCACATATTGGGCAAAGGGGACTCCCAGGAGACGTTTTCCCTTCTGGTCCAACTTCTGTCCGCAGGCGGCATAGATAAGTGAGGTGAGATTGCCCGCTTCCTTGATGCTGACACGAAGTGAACGGGGATGATGTCTCATGCTGGTCCACGTGTATGTATATTCGGTACTGGGTACGAATTGGTCGCGCATGGAGACATACAGGGCTTGATTGGCATTGGTTATGCTGTCGAATCTTGCTGTCGTGTGGTGGAGGGCCTGATAATCGAGGGACAGAAGCGTGAACTGGTGCCGGATGTTACTGTTCTTCTGGATGGTGTAGTTGAGTGATGCGCTGAGTGATACACGTCCGAAGTAGCCGGCTCTGCTCATGGTGCGTGCATCCAGTTGGATGTCGGTTGATGTGGTCCGATGAGGCAACCTGCGTTCCAGGAAAAAAGGCATCAGCCTGGGCCATGTGACAGAGAGGTTCGCTCCATACTCATAGGAGTTCAGCAACGAACGATTCTCCGGAACATCGGCTCCCGTCTGCCATTCATATGTGCCCCATACTTTGAAACCTAATGTTTCTGCTCCGCGAAAGGCATTGTGTTTTTTCATTCCGAAGGTAACACCAGGCCCGACCTGCCCGTTGCTTTTGCCGGTAAGGCCGGCCTGGAACTCTCCGTCATAGGGCTTGGCCAGCATGCCCTGGATTTCCATGTCAAGTGTGTCACATGAGAATGTCGTGTCTCGTGGTACATATTTGATGTTTAGTGTGGAGAAGAGGTTTGTTGATAGCAGTTTCTGCTGCATTTGTTCTTCGGCTCTCTGGCTGTAGAGATCACCTTGGCGCATGGTCTTGTGACGCATGATAGCTCCAGAATGCACAGGCGGGCGTTTGCCCGAGGTGCTGTATCGATATGTGAAGCCTTGTCTGGTGAGACTGTCGGTAGGCTGTATCATCCCATTCTGTAATACGGTAAGCCTGGTGGTTCCTATGTAATAGGGCTTCAGGGAGTGCTGTGGCGCACCGGATGTGGGTTGTACTTGCAGAGAGACACGTAGCGGAGTCTGCAGGGTATCTGCCCGGAAATTGATATAGGCGGGACGAAAGTAGTAATATCCGGCGTTCCTGAAGTTGTCTGATAGCCTGGTTCGCTCTTGGTCAAGCTTTACCACGCTGAAAGGTTCACCTCTCATGAGCACTCTCTTGCGCGGCATCGTGGCTTTGATGATGCTGTCAGCCCGTTGGGGGAAGTGGAGATATGCAATGCTATCAAGATGAAACAGAGGTCCAGTCTCAACATTATAGGATATTTTTGCTTTGCGAGGATTGCTCATGGGTATGGTGTCATGTGACACATGAGCCCGGAAGTATCCTCTTCCGCGGAGTGTATTCTGTGCTACGGTGCATCTGGTCTTGGGATTGACAGTACTGAGGTATACCGGCGTGCCCGCAAAATGTCGGAACATCCATTTCCCGAAACGCCTTTGGCTGTTCACATACCGATTGTATATCCATAGCCTGACAGGAAAAGGATGCGTGACGTAACTGCTTCCCATCAGCGCGCCGTTGGGCGCACAGGAGAGCACGCCTTCCACTTCCTCCTTCGTTTCGTTACTTGCCAACAGGTCTATGCGGTTTGCCCTCTTCATGCTGTCACGCCTTTCTTCTTCGTCCATCAGTGACTGGTTGGCTTTGCTGTCGCCGGTCAATAAGCCCTCCACCTTTGTATAGGCTTCTGCCAATGCGGTGATGACACCCTCTTGGGTGATAGAGTCATCCTGGTTTGTGGGGACGTTGTAGTTCAGCTCCTTAATACCACGATATAGCGTTTCACCCTCCAGCAGGTTGCTGGTGGTGGAGCATGCTGCAAGGGAGAGTGCCATAATGATTAAACTGTAGATATACGTAAGTTTTCTCATTCTTTCTCTTTGTTCTTGTTGGTGTCTTGGGCTTTGCCGGGATAACCGGTATGGTCCGTGTATTTGTTTGAACCAGGGAAATCCTCGGCCGTTTTTCTGAATCGGAACAGGTCACGCAGTCTGTCGGTACGCCTTCTTAATACCAATCCTGCACCCATCTCTGTCAACTCGCCTTCAATGAGAGACTGATAATTGCGGTCATAGAACAGACGCACGTATCGGCTTGCTCCATTGTCGAGCTTGTATTCCAGGGACACATTGTCGATGATGGTTTGCCCGGTATTTTCAGCGTCTTCGCCTGTACTTACTTTCCCTCCCAGTACCAGACTGATGCGGTTGCCCCAGAAACGCTTACGGAAACTGAAACTGTAGTCTGTGGTGGTCTTGCCTGATGACGTGGTGCTGTTTTCTATTCCGAAGCTGAGGTCAACGGTGGAAAGTGCTTGGCCTGCAATATTGTTGATGGCACTCTGCAGGTAGGCATTCAGTGTGTTGGCATAGCTGAATCCGTTCTTGATGTTGAAGTCATCGGTCATATACATGCCTGTCACGAGCATGGTTACAGCCACGCGTCCCCTGTCTTCGGTTGACATTGCCGACAGTTCGTTCTGCACGGTCATATCCTCTGGAGCCTCCAACGTAAACGTGAGTCCCATATCTTGTAGTGTCTGACTAAGCGAGAGTCCTACATCAAAGGCAACGTTTCGTGGAACACCGTTTTCCGTGACGATAGCCTTCACTCTTTCGCTTGCACTTATCCCTAGTACAGGATTGCCTGTGTCTCCTGTGAATTCTACGTAACTTCCGCTATGAATGGTAAAATCATTGAGCGGGATTGCCATCAGGGAATAGCGCATAATTCCTTGTTCAATGGTATATCGGCCATATAGGCGCAGGTCGTTCTCAAGGTCATAGGTCAATGTCAGTTCTCCTCCTCCTTGAAGATTGACATAATCGGATCCGTCTTCGCTGAGCAGGCAATGTACCTGTGCCGACTGTTCTATGGAAATCAGCACCATGGCGTCCATGCTTTGGCCATTCTTACGGACGGGCTGTACATATGTCGTGTCGCTGAAGTCACAGAATGTGACGATGTCAGAAAGCTGGTCCTGTACGGTGATGGGTGAGTCACGTAGCACATAGGTGACATCTGTATTCCCCAGAACTGCCAGTTTGCCCCGCACTTTCAGATTGTCTAATGTTCCTGTCGCGCGCGCGTTCATATCTACATAGACCTTGCCGTATGTCAGGGCTGTCCGGCTTTGTGGAGCATCTATCAGATTATAGTTCCTGGCTGCAATGTCCAGAGAGAGCTTTATTCTCTCCAGGTTGCTGAAGTCAATGGAACCATCAATGGTCAGAGGCGACTTTCCTGCGGCATATGCTTCGATGTGGTTCAAATCAAGATAACTATTCCTGACACGTAATGTGTCATCGGGTATGGAAAGGTCTACACTATAGTCTTCTGCCAGGAGATGCATGGACTGAGTGGCCAGTGTGCCAGTAAGTATGGGATTGGATGTCGGGCCTGTGACTG
>JBJEKL010000134.1:0-2231 GCA_051878615.1 Bacteroidaceae bacterium
ACTATGCCTCCAAATTCTCCCTCACAGGCCTCCCCGTCGTTAAGGTTGGCATCAATTTCGACTCCGAGCGTCGCACCATCAGCGACTGGCAGACAGAGAACGCCTGAAGGAAGAAACGTTATGCGGAAAGGAAGAAAACCAATAACCCTGCCAGCAGGAATCCTCATTCTCCTGTTCACTCTGATGCCCCTGGGCGGCTGTCAGCAGGATAACGGGGATTTTCAAAGGCAGCTCTCAGTAGCCGACTCGCTCATGCAGACGGATGCCGACGTCAGACGTCACATCAATGGCCAGAATAAGAGCTTCTATATATATTTTAATGGAACTATCACAATACAACCTTAGTTGAGATGAAGAAACTTGTATCTATACTTCTTTTTGGTGCGGCTGTCCCCATTTTAACATTAGTGGGGACAATCGTACTATGGATATTGGGATTAGCGGTGTTGGTTGCGCTGGGAATCCTATTAATCTTTATCGGCAGTCACAGTGACATCACCTTTTATATTCATGAAGCAGAGGATGGCGGCGGCAACGGACGGATTCTTGAATTGTGCCACCGTGACTCATCCAAGATTATCTACCCCAACAATGAAATTTACCACGCAAACACCCCTAATCTGTACTGCTCGCACAACATGGTGGCACGTGTGGACTCATTTCACATGCGAATAGGCGCATGCCCTCTGGCCGTCCACAGGCCGACAGGAAGGATTGACACCATGTACACCGGCTTTCTGGACAGTCCGCAGGTTGGCTATGTCAGTCGCCATTGCACATTGAAGAAATGGATTGTGATGGAATGCAAGATTCCCGGTGAGATATTGGGACATGACCATCTGAGCGAACTGGCATTGGAGCAAGGATATGACACACTACCCGCATACAGATTATCCATGAGCCAATACACGTACACGGGGCAGGAGATTGTTTTTGCAAGCAATCGGGTGCACTACTGGATAGCAAGCCGGAAGACCGCGGACCTGTATGGCCCTTTTACCGAGAAGGAACTTGTATGTCAGATGAAAGGCTTGGACATATCCTTGCCCATAGAATTGGATGGAAACTATGACAGATATACCTGGAACAATACAGATGAGCAGAAACCCATAGAATATCTCCATCCACACCACAGAGCACGGCCCGACAAGGTGATTATAGAACGCCCGAGTGGTTGGAACTAATTATAAATAAATAAACTAATAATTTTATGACACAAATTAAAGCTTATGACGCAGTTCCGAAAAGAGACGGTAGCAGCGCAGCAAAGGGGACATTGTTGACATTCTTTATTACCCTGTCTTTCTTGCTCTCAGCAGGAGAAACATGGGCACAGCAGGCCACAGAGGCCGAGCAGATAAAAAGCTTTTACATCCATTATATGGAAGCCATAGAGTCTGGCCAACGCCAACAGGAGAGCGAGTTGCTGCAGAGCGTGCTCACCCCCGAGATGCGGGAGAAGAAAGGAAGACTCATTTATGTCACGGGCGCAGACCCGCTGCTGCGCGCTCAGGATGTGTCGGACTATGGCAAACAAAGCCTGCGATGCAAACATCTGGAAGGCAGATGGTATGAAGTGTCTTTCCGATGGGCGGAAACCGACACCGCCGGCACGTACATCCCCGTGAGGGTGAAGACGGATGCCAAGGGAAAGACGCGCATTACCTATGTGACCCCCTACTGGGGAGGCAAGACGTATGGCGACAGCATGCTCAGCATCCCGGCCACAAAGGTGGTGGACGGAAAAGATGGTGCCACCTTTGTGGAGACGTTCTTCAAGGCCTATGCACGCCTATATGCAACGATGCCGTCCACACTGGAACAGGACCTGAAGCAGATGCGCCAGACCTACTGCACCCCGGCCATGCAGAAAAAGCACGCCGATATGGCCGAGCAGGCCATGCAGGACGAGGGTGCCATGGATCCGCTGATAAACTGTGCGGACTTTGACGCGCTGTGGTACAGTTCGCTTAAGGTGGCTCCGCTGAAAGAAAACGTTTTCAAGGTGAGCTACAACATGGGCGTCAAGGGCTGGGACAAGCACGTGACTGTGACCGTGACTCAACAGGGCGGTAAATACCGCATTTGTGATTTGAAGACAGAATGAGTGACGGAAGTGAAATAAGTGGAACAAGGTAATGGAAACAATAATTTATGAGACACGCCATTTTAATTCTAGCCCATAAGAATGTTGATCAGCTGTGCAGGCTGGTGAGATATTTTGACCATGA
>JBJEKL010000135.1:0-2223 GCA_051878615.1 Bacteroidaceae bacterium
CTCTTTCTCTTTGGATGAACGTCTTCCTCGGTCCATATGGTATCGTTTGGGTTTATCTCACGTAATTCGATTTCGTGCGCATTGGCACGGGTAAGCGATGCGGATGTTGCCATCATCAGCATCAATGCACAAAGGATGTTTTTCTTTCTTTCCATATACTGTTAGTCTTTTGCCTTGATGCCGGCAAAATTATGATTGTCCAATATGCGCTCCAAACATTTGCCGTACGAATGTGTCAAATTTTGCCTATTTTTTACGTATTTTGCGCATGGGAAAAATGGAAGTAATTATATATCAACAAAATACTTGCGTCAAAAAATCAATGCGTAAAAACACTCTCTTGTCTACATTTCACCCTGTATAACCTAATTTACGAGAAAATTGAAATATAGATGTGAAAGACAAGAATCCGCTTAATCTGAATTCCAGGAGAAGGAGGATTTGTCTGTGGTGAGAATACCCGTTGGCAGAGAGTTGGGGGGAGCATTTTCTTTTTTTATCATTGTCAGATTGGGTGGTATATGTGAAATTTCGTGTATATTTGCTTCGTATAACAACAAACAACAGAATTTGAAGATGAAAAACTTACGTGTGCTGATTGTCTTCGTGCTGATAATGCATACTATGGTTTCATGCAGGGAATTCCATAGGGAAGAGAAACAGATAGCAGGGAGGTTGGAAGCATTATGGAATTTATCCGAATGTCATCCGGACTCTGCAGCTAATGCCTGTGTGGCTGTCGGGGACTCCGTAAGGTATTGTTCTGAGTACACCAGGGAACTTTATAATCTCCTCTGCATACGTATCCGTGAGAAGAGGAATATGACAGCCACTGCTGTAGATTCTGTCAAATCCATTGCAGAATATATGGAGCGGCACGGGGTGGGTAAAGACCGCATTCGGGCTTATTATTATCTGGCCAGCCAATATGATGATTTGAATGACGCTCCTCTTGCCTTGGCATATGGTTTGAAAACACTGTCCTTTGCCGGTAAGCCAGAGGAGTGTGACAGTGTTATCCTGATGAAGGCATATTCCCTCCTGTCATCCATATATCGGAAACAGGATAATGCAGTGGAGGCTGTAGACATGGCATTGCGGGGACTTAATCTTGCCAAAAGCATGCATAAAGAGGACTGCCTGTCATACATGGACGTAGCCACATCATACAAGCAGGCAGGAGACCCCAAGATGGCACAGAAATACTGCATGGGAGCTTATCGCCTGTTGCTCCGGGAGGAAATGGAGGGACAATCCCAGAACATCTCCGTGGCCTCAGAACTGATGTATATATTTGCCCAGAACAAAATGTACGGCAAGTCAGATACACTCATGACCCTGCTGACAACCATTCCAGACTTCCATCCTAATCACCAGTTTTATTTTGCAAAGGGAATCGTATGTAAGGAGCGGGGCGATACTTTAGCCTCCATCGATGCGTTTCGGAGTGCTCTTGCATCCACAACATCCGTCTATGCTCGGCAGGCCGCTCTGTCCAACCTGTTCGCATTGTATTATTATCAGGGGGCATATCGTGAGGCTGCCCAATATGCACTTCAGTATCAGAACAATATTAGAACAGTCAGGTCAGAAGAACAAAGAGAGTGGACGCGTAATGCGAATGGAAGATACAGATACCTGAGTGAAAAGGAGACTGTCAGGAAGACAGTCAAGAGGAAGGACCAGGCACTTCTGGGGTGTATCGCAACTGCAACAATGGTCCTTGTCGTGGTTGCGGGGTTTCTGTATTGTCAGAGGAAGAAATACAGAAGAATGCTGGAATCAAGGGATGAGGAGATGAAGAGAATATCAGATGATCTCTGCAAGAAAGATGAGGAAATCTGTACATTGGAAACGAATTATGCTTCAGCTATAGAAAATCTGAAAAACAAGAGTGAGCAGGTGGAGAATCTGACCAAAAGGTTGGTGCACCTCACAAGTAATACAGAATATAAGGAACTTGTAACACTTCTGGAAAATGCTTCCAACGGAAAATTGGAATTGACAGAGAGGCAATGGAACGATGTGTATGCTGTTGTGGAGAATCTGTATCCAGGTTTCGAGAGTGCAATCAATGCATCTTATCCCAAAATGAATGATGAGACAAAACATACATGCTACCTGATAAAGATGGGCATGAAAGACATACAGATTAGGAATATTACCGAATCCTCCCGTCAGACGTATGGTTACAGAAAGTCTCATCTGCAGGAGGTACTTGGT
>JBJEKL010000136.1:0-2206 GCA_051878615.1 Bacteroidaceae bacterium
TTGATTTTGATTGACGAGTTGGCAGACTATTGCGTGAAAGCCACATCCAAGAAAGTGGGTGCGGGCAACCTGTTCAGTCAGACAAACAGCTTCATGCAGACTTTGACAGAGGTGGTTTCTGCAGTCCCCAAGTGCGTACTTATAGCCACGCTGCCAGCAAGTGCGACAGAAGTGGCAGACTCACAGATTGGGCAAACTGTACTTGATTCACTACAGACACGAATTGTCCGTATTGGGGCAAGCGTAAAGCCTGTGGATGATGAGGAAATCTTTGAGGTTGTTCGTCGTAGGTTGTTCGAACAAATAGACGATGTCGCTGTCATAGACCTTGTCGCAAAACGATATAAGGACATGTTTCACAATCGCTATCGCGACCTGCCAGAGTTCTGCGACAAGATGGAGTATGCCAATAAGATAAAGAAGTCCTATCCGTTCCATCCTGAGTTGATAGAGATGTTCCGCCAACGTTGGGGAAGTGATTCCCGTTTCCAGCGTACTCGTGGTGTACTTCGTCTGCTGGCTTCAATCGTACAGGACTTGTGGAAACGAAGGGATTCACTTGTAGGCTCACAAGCATTGATTCACACCTCAGACGTAAATCTTGAAAATCTCGGTTCGCTCACAGGCACAATCACCAATCTGATGGGAAGTAACTGGGAGACCGTAATGCTTGCCGATGTATATGGTTCATCAAGCAACGCAAGAAAAATTGATGATGCTGACCCAACAAGTAATATTGGGCAATATCACATGACACAAGGCATTGCTACAACCCTCTTAATGGCATCTGTTGGTGCTAAACAAAATAAAGGGCTTGATATTAAGCATATAAAGCTATGTGTGCTCAGACCCAAAGCGTTCAATCACAACGATGTTGACGGAGCATTGAATAAGTTGGAACAAGTTGCCCACTACCTGTATTCTACGAAAGTGGGTGGTGCCACCTATTGGTTCGAGTCAAAGGCAAACATCAACATTTTGATTTCGCAAGCAAAATCAGAAGTCAAAGCAGAAGATGTAGAGGCTGAAATTGTAAAGAAGTTGAAGGCTTCCGCATCATTCATTCATGAGATTAACGTTCTCGTATGTCCAACAGGAGACGTGCCGGAACAAAGACAGCTAACATTAGTTATACTCCATCCTTCTTTGGCAATGCCAACAGGAGGCAATCCTTCATACAATCTGACTAATGCGGTCAAGAATATAGCCACCAAACGAGGTAACAGTGACCGTGTGATGCGCAACACGATATTCTATCTGGCATGTTCAGAGGCTGGACGTGGAGCATTGAGCGATAAACTGAAAGATTATCTTGCCTGCGAGAAGATACTTTCTGAGTATTCAGGCCGTCTGGAAAAAGATCAGCAGACAGAGGTGCAAAACAGAAAGCGCGAATATGAAAAGGGTGTTGACGATGCCCTCATTCGCGCATACAATGTGGCAATAAAATATTCTGCACGAGATGGCATTGACCGTTATGAATTGAAGAACTATGCCTCAGACTTCTCTTCACAGGTTCGACAGAATTTGATGAGCGAGATTCAGGAAGAGGAATGGGTTATAAAGTCTATAGGAAGGAATCTTTTAGATAGGATAAACATGCTTCCTGAAGTTGGCAATAATATTCAAGTGAAGGAACTGTATGAGACATTCCTGCGTTTTGATGATAAACCAATGATACTCGGTCCGTCCGCTATTATTGAAACAGTAAACAGATACTGCACTAACGGTGTGTTCAATGTCGCATTTGGTGCTCCCGGCAGATGGTCTCGAATTACCCAAAACGACTCAGTTCCATTCCTCGATGTTACCAGTGAAGACTATTGGCTGGTTGACACATCCGTCGTTCTTGAAAAACCTGGTGACAATTCTGGAAATGGCGGAGAATCTGGCAATGGCGGTAATAGCAGCACAGGAACAGGTTTTGGCACAAGCAGTGGATCTGGTAATGGAAATGGAGGTGAACCGACACCTGAGACAAAAACATATAAGAAAGTTACCATCAGTGGAAAGGTGCCATTAGAGAACTATGCCCAGCTGTTTACAAGCTTTGTACAGACACTGAAAAACAACAACCTCAAGATTGAGATTAAGTTTACAGCAAATACAACAGCGGCTAATCCTCTGACCGATAATTCGCCAACTGTGAAGAGCATTAAAGAGTCAGCTTCACAACTTGGCCTACTTTTTGAACCAGAAGAATGAA
>JBJEKL010000137.1:0-8578 GCA_051878615.1 Bacteroidaceae bacterium
TTGCCATTGTGGGCATTAACAGCGAGATAAACAGCGCGACTATCGCCGCAAATCTTTTCTTGAGTAAGTTTTTAATCATATTGTTTCAGTTATATATTCAAAGTTGATGGGTTACCGAACCTTTTGCATATCGTCATCCCGCCTCTACCATTCGGGAAGGAGCCCAGAAAGTCATAGGGTTACATTCTCCTTTGAAGCCTTCGACTCGTTGTGCAGACGGTCAAGAGCCGTTACTACATAAGTGTATTCGGTATTTCCACCCTCATAAACCAAAGGCAGGAACGTCTGACTGGTAACACAGAAGATGTGCGAGGCATCATCCAGATCAATCTTCTCACCACGGAGAAATCTGTAGACCACATACTGGCGGGCCTTGCTCATTTCCTTACGTCCGCGGGGAGCACGCCAGAAAAGTACAGGACCATTCTCAGTCCATATCACCGATGTGCGACGGGGCTTACGTGGAGCCTTGGAATCTATCCAGGGCATAATGGGCTGCAAGGCAGGAGTGCTGTGATATACCTGTCGGAGCATATCCTGATAACCCTGGGGATTCTGACACACTGCAGCAGCATACCATTGGCAGCTGCCATAAATACCAGGAAGAGAACGCTGAAGATTGTATTTCAACGCCATCTGATGCTGACCAGGATTGTATGGATCGGCATGCTGAACGGTACGTTCTACAGACTGCCCCACGAACAGAGGACGATTGCCCGCATGATTGCTCCACCATCGGATAAGTGTCTCATAATCGGCTGCACGGTTGCCCACCTCCCAGTAAAGCTGTGGCAGATTATAATCAACCCATCCCTGCCGGACCCATTCCAGGACATCCGCATACAGGTCATCATAATTCTGCAAGCCTGTAGTAGCACTTCCATCAGGATCAGTACGCTGGTTGCGATAGATGCCAAAAGGAGATACACCAAACTTCACCCATGGCTTTACCTGACGTATCTCTCGGCACATCTGCTTCACGAAGGCATTCACATTCTGCCGACGCCAATCCCCACGCTCCCTTCCATTGCCATATCGGGCATAAGAAGCATCGTCGGGTATGGGAACACCTGCAACAGGATAAGGATAGAAGTAATCATCCATATGGATTCCGTCCACATCGTAGCGGCGGACAATGTCACAAGCCACCTCACAGATATAGTCACGATTCTCGGGACAGCCCGGATCGAACAGGAGCAAACCATCATAATCAAAGAAACGATCGGGATGCCTGAAATACTCATGTGTGTTGGCCATGGCTGTAGTACCCTTGGTCTTGGCTCGATAGGGATTGATCCAGGCATGGAGTTCCATCTGACGTGCATGACATTGCTCAATCATCCACTGCAGAGGATCCCAATAGGGATTGGGAGCCAAACCCTGCTGACCTGTGAGATAACGGCTCCAAGGCTCCAATTCACTGGGATAAAGAGCATCTCCCTCACAGCGAACCTGAAAAAATATGGCATTGATACCATCACGCTGCAGATCATCAAGCTGACCAGTCAGCACCTGCTGCATCCGATCACGACTCATACCCTGAAACTGCCCATTCACACTCTGAATCCAGGCACCGCGGAACTCCCGTTTAGGATTACCCGCAAAAGCAACCGCTACCACAAGCAGAAGCCACACAAACACGTTTTTTCTCATAATGGGCACAAATATACGAATATTCCCTGAGACTTCCCTGTATGACAGCCAACTACTTTTCTGTAAAGACCACAGAAGCCTCTCAAAGCAAAATGTAAAGCCTTATGCTTGGTCACAAATCAAAAAATCACTACTTTTGCAAATCAAAAATGTCTACACTAAAGGCAAATACGGCTTCTAATGAAGAAAGCGAAAGAGCAGAAACAGGAATTGACCATATAAGCATCAGGATATGAAACACACGCTCAGGAGTGCTGTATGCACTCAAGGAAGACGCATGGCCGGCGCACGTGCCTTATGGGTTGCCAATGGTATGAAACGTGAACAGTTTGGCAAGCCTATCATTGCCATCGTCAACTCTTTCACACAATTCGTTCCAGGACACACACATCTGCATGAAGCAGGGCAAATCGTCAAGCAAGAGATTGAGAAACTGGGCTGCTACGCTGCCGAATTCAATACGATTGCCATCGATGATGGCATTGCCATGGGACACGATGGTATGCTCTATAGCCTGCCAAGCCGTGATATCATAGCCGATAGTGTGGAATACATGGTCAACGCCCATAAGGCAGATGCCATGATCTGTATTTCCAACTGTGACAAGATCACTCCAGGAATGATGATGGCGGCTATGAGGCTGAACATCCCCGCTGTATTTGTAAGCGGAGGACCTATGGAAGCAGGACAACACAAGGGTGAGAACCTTGACCTGATAACAGCGATGATTAAAGGTGCAGACCCCACCGTAAGCGATGAGGAACTGGCCGATGTGGAAGACCGCGCATGCCCAGGATGCGGATGCTGCAGCGGCATGTTTACAGCAAACTCCATGAACAACCTTACCGAGGCCATCGGACTCTCGCTCCCTGGCAACGGTTCCATTCTGGCTACACACACCAACCGTGTGAGACTGATGCAGGATGCGGCACGACAGATAGTAAAGAATGCCTTTGCCTATTATGAAAATGGAGACGAGAGCGTATTGCCCCGGTCCATCGCCACCCGGCAGGCTTTCCTCAATGCCATGACCCTTGACATCGCCATGGGTGCAAGCACAAACACCGTACTGCATCTGCTGGCTGTTGCACAAGAGGCTGGTGTAGACTTCACCATGAAGGACATCGATGCTCTGAGCAGACGTACACCCTTCCTGTGCAAACTCTCCCCCAACTCCCAAAAATATTCCATCCAAGAATACAACAGGGCAGGCGGAACCCTCAACCTGCTTGGCGAACTGGCCAAAGGTGACCTGCTGGATACTACCGTCAAGCGTGTGGACGGAGCCACTCTGGCCGAAGACATTGAAAAATACTGCATCACGGGATCTGAGGTGGATGCCGAAGCAACCCGTATCTATACAAGTGCTCCCGGCGGAAGGTTCTGCAATCAGCTGGGTGCCCAAAGCAATACGTACAGTTCGCTTGACACAGACCGTCAGCAGGGATGTATCAGAGACATCGAGCACGCATATACCAAGGATGGCGGTATGGCCATTCTGTTCGGAAACATTGCTCAGGATGGCTGCGTGGTAAAGACTGCAGGTGTGGACGAGAGCATATGGCACTTCGAAGGTCCTGCCGTGGTGTTCGACTCACAGGAAGACGCCTGTGAAGGCATTCTGGGAGGCAAAGTAAAGAAGGGAGACGTGGTGGTCATCACTCACGAAGGCCCCAAGGGTGGTCCTGGAATGCAGGAGATGCTCTACCCCACCAGCTACATCAAGAGCATGCACATGGGCAAGGAATGTGCACTCATCACTGACGGACGCTTCAGCGGAGGCACAAGCGGCCTGAGCATCGGACACATATCCCCCGAAGCAGCCAGTGGAGGTAACATAGGCAAGATCGTGGATGGTGACATCATCGAGATAGATATCCCTTCACGCAGTATCAACGTACACCTGAGCGACGAGGAACTGGCATCACGGGCACAACGTCCCCTGACACGCCAGCGTAAGGTAAGCCGTGCACTGAGAGCATATGCCCAAAGCGTCTCAAGCGCTGACAAGGGCGGAGTGAGAATCATTGACTAATCGGGAATATAGGGACAGCAGGATACTACTATATTCCATAATATATTATAGGCTATCAAGACAAATATGGCAGAAAGAATAACAGGAGCCGAGGCGATGATGCGCTCTCTGGAGCATGAGGGAGTAAATGTTCTGTTCGGTTATCCAGGAGGAGCGATAATGCCAACCTACGACGCACTCTACGACCACAAGGAGACACTGCATCACATATTAGTGCGACATGAGCAAGGTGCTGTGCATGCAGCACAAGGATACGCACGTGTATCAGGCAAAGTAGGATGCGCCATCGTCACCAGCGGACCAGGAGCCATGAACACCATAACAGGCGTGGCAGATGCCATGATAGACTCCACACCCATGGTGGTCATCTGCGGACAGGTAGGCGCAGCCATGCTGGGAACAGATGCTTTCCAGGAGGTGGATGTCATCGGAGTCACACAGCCCATCACCAAATGGGCTTTCCAGATAAGAAAGGCTGAGGACATAGCCTGGGCCGTGAGCCGTGCTTTCTATATAGCCAGGAGTGGAAGGCCCGGACCTGTGGTGCTGGACTTCACCAAGAACGCACAGACCGGTATGGTGGACTTCGAACCGGCCCATGTGGACTTCATCCGTTCTTACAAGCCCGTACATATCCCCTCCGAGGATACCATCAAAGAAGCTGCCGACCTCATCAACAACAGTGTCAAGCCATTGGCACTGGTGGGACAAGGGGTGGAACTGGGCGAGGCCAGAGAGGAGCTGATGGCTTTCCTCGAGAAAGCTCACATACCAGCAGGCTGTACCCTGCTGGGGCTGAGTGCGCTCCCCTCCGACCATCCTCTGAACATGGGCATGCTGGGAATGCACGGCAACCTGGGGCCCAACGTGATGACCAACCAATGTGACCTGCTGATTGCCATCGGCATGCGGTTCGACGACCGTGTGACAGGCAAACTGGAGACCTATGCCAAGCAGGCACGCATCATACATTTCGATATAGACCCAAGCGAGATCAACAAGAACGTGAAGGTGGACCTGGCTGTCGTGGGTAACTGCAAGCAGACACTCCAGAGAGTGACCGAACTGGTAGAACCTGCGCGCCATCAGTCATGGGTGGATGGATTCAAGCCTTACGAAGACAAAGAGAACTACAAGGTCATTGAGCCTGCCACACATCCCACCGAGGGTCCGCTCCTGATGGGCGAGGTGGTGAGAGCCGTCAGCGAAGCCACCGCTCACAAGGCGGTACTGGTGACCGACGTAGGACAGAACCAGATGTTTGCCTGCCGTTACTTCCGCTTCACAGAGGGACGCAGCGTGGTGACCAGCGGTGGATGTGGTACCATGGGATTCGGATTGCCCGCTGCCATAGGTGCTACCTTCGGTGCTCCTGATCGCACCGTCTGCATGTTCTGCGGTGACGGAGGACTGCAAATGACCATTCAGGAACTGGGTACCATCATGGAGCAGAGGTCCCCCGTAAAGATCATACTGCTCAACAACAACTATCTGGGCAACGTACGCCAATGGCAATACATGTTCTTCGACAAGCGGTATTCGTTTACACCCATGCTGAATCCCGACTACGAACTGATAGCCACCGCCTATGGCATCCCCTCGCGCACAGTCATCGAACGTGCCGACCTCGGGGAGGCAATCAAGGAGATGCTGGAGACAGACGGCCCCTTCCTGCTGCAATGCGCCGTCAAGGAGGAGGACAACGTGCTGCCCATGACCCCTCCGGGAGCCAACGTGGACGAGATGCTGCTGGACATCAAATAAGACTCAGGACCAAGAACTGCAAGAGAACGAAATGGAGACAAGCAAGAATATAAAAGCGGTGGAATGCGGTGACTGCAACACCTGCAGCCGGTGCGGCAGTGCCGAATGTCCCGAAGGGCTGACACTGTACACCATGATCATCTACAGTGAGAACTTTGCCGGTATACTCAACCAGATAACCGCCGTGTACACACGCCGACAGGTGAACATCGAGAGCCTGAACGTATGTGCAAGCAGCACCCCGGGGGTGCATAAGTACACCATCACCTGCTACTGCACAGAGGAGATGGCCATCATGCTCACCAAGCAGATAGAGAAGAAGATAGACGTACTGCAAGCCAACTACTTTACGGATAGCGAGATATTCATTCTGGAGGCCTGCCTGCTGAAGCTCAGTACACCCAAGGTGCTTGAAGACGCCACCGTGGGACAGATTATCAGACAGCACGGGGCACGCATAGTAGAGGTGAACCCCACCTACACCATTGTGGAGAAGAAAGGGGCTACGGAAGATATTCTCAAGCTCTACGGCAGACTCAACCAGCTGGATGTCGTGCTTCAGTTTGTCCGCTCCGGGCGCATTGCGGTGACCAAAAGCCTGGTGGAATCACTTGACCGATACCTGAAGGAAAGGAACAAAGAGCAATGAGCCAGACCAGACTGCCCAAGGTGGACACAAGCCAGGTGCTTGTGGAACCCTTTCATGTAGACTTTACCGGGCACATCTTCATGGGCGTATTAGGCAACCACCTCCTGAATGCCGCAGGCAAGCATTCACAGAGAAGGGGGTGGGGCATCGGAGCCCTTAATGAGACACAGCACACGTGGGTCCTCTCCCGGCTGTGCATAGAGATGTACGAGATGCCCCGGCAATACGAGACCATCAGCATCCAGACCTGGGTGGAAAGCGTGATGAAACTGTTCACAAGCCGCAACTTCGCCATCCTGCACCCCGACGGCACGCCCTACGGCTATGCACGCAGCATCTGGGCCATGATTGACATGAACGACCGCAAGCCCTGCGACCTGCTGCAGCTTTATGACGGTGACATCCTGAACTACGTGGTGTCGGAGCAGGAGGGCAACGTGTGTCCCATCGAGGGGCACGGCCGTTTCCGTTTCAGGAACCCCGCTCTGGTGCGCACCATCGATACTTACTATAGCGATACCGACATCAACGGACACATCAACAGCATCAAGTATCTCGAACACATCCTCGACCTGCTGCCCAGGGAGCGGTTCGCCTCGCAGCAGCTGCGGCGGGTGGAGATTGCCTACAAGAGCGAGGCATACATGGGTGACAGGCTCTCCTTCTATATCCAGGACGGACAAGATGCTAACGAAATGGAGATAGAAGTGCGCAAGAATGAAAGCGAAGTTGCCTGTCAGGCAAAAATCTGTTTCCGCTAACCCGTGTTTCGATTATAATTTGTAACTTTGCACCCACTACAGCCAAGGCACGCCGCCTGGGTGCATACAAGCATAAAGACAGAACATATACATTAAGCTAAATTATATAGAACAATGGCAAAGATGAATTTTGGTGGAGTTATCGAAGAGGTAATGACACGCGAGGAATTTCCTTTGGAAAAGGCACGTGAAGTGCTCAAGGACGAGACGATTGCAGTTCTGGGCTACGGCATACAGGGACCCGGTCAGGCCTGCAACCTGCGTGACAACGGTTTCAATGTAATCGTTGGACAGCGCCAGGGCAAGACCTACGAGAAAGCCGTGGCCGACGGTTGGGTTCCCGGCAAGACCCTCTTCTCTCTGGAGGAGGCAGCCCAGAAGGGTACCATTATATGTATGCTCCTCTCCGATGCGGCACAGATTCAGGTATGGCCCACCATCAAGCCCTACCTCACCGCAGGCAAGACACTCTATTACTCCCATGGCTTCGCCATCAACTGGAACGACCGCACGGGTGTGGTTCCTCCCTCGGATATCGATGTGATCATGGTGGCTCCCAAGGGCTCCGGCACCTCGCTGCGCACCATGTTCATGGAAGGCCGCGGACTGAACTGCTCCTACGCAGTGTACCAGGACGCCTCCGGGCACGCCGAGGAGAAGACCCTGGCTTTCGGCATCGGCATAGGTGCAGGCTACATGTTCCAGACCACCTTCCAGCGTGAGGCCACCAGTGACCTGACCGGCGAGCGCGGTTCGCTGATGGGCGCCATCCAGGGTCTCCTGCTGGCACAGTACGAGGTACTCCGTGAGAACGGCCACACACCCTCCGAGGCATTCAACGAGACCGTAGAGGAACTCACCCAGAGCCTTGGCCCCCTCTTCGGTGCGAAAGGTATGGACTGGATGTACGCCAACTGCTCCACCACGGCACAGCGCGGTGCCTTGGATTGGGCTCCCCGTTTCCACGATGCCATCAAGCCCGTCATGGAATGGCTGTACTACTCCGTAAAGACAGGCAACGAGGCTCAGATCTCTATCGACAGCAACTCGAAGCCCGACTATCGTGAGAAGCTGGAAGAGGAACTGAAGGCCATGCGTGAGAGTGAGATGTGGCAGGCTGGTGTTACGGTGCGCAAGCTCCGTCCCGAGAACGACTAAATGCCCTAAACAATAAATTTCCAAGAGGGGAAGGAACGTATATGCGGTTCCCTCCCCTCTTCATGTTTTTACCGACAAAGATTCTGTCACTGATGATGTCTTTATTACACCGCTTGCGTTGGATACTGCCGCTGTCTGCTGTCGCAATGGTCTGCCCTGTGCTGTCGGCACAGGAGGCAGGGATGGACTGCGGTATCATAAAGGTGTCGGTATGCAACACCCGCTCCGAGGCGGAATACAGTGCCGGGCAGGAGTCACAGGCCCTCATGGGCATGCCTGTCGAGATACTGGACCGGCACAACGAATGGACCAGGATAAGGACTCCCGAAGGGTACGAGCACTGGACCCTCTCGGCTGCAGTGGAGAGGATGAGCCGGGAACAGCTCTCCGCATGGAACCGGTCCGAACAGGTGGTGGTCACGGCACTCGCCACCTGGATCTACCAGCGCCCCACACGCCGCAGCCCGACCGTCAGCGATGCCGTGGGCGGATGCCGGATGAGATACCTGGGCAGGAAGCGGGGGTTCTACCACGTGGAGTTCCCCGACGGACGACAGG
>JBJEKL010000138.1:0-8549 GCA_051878615.1 Bacteroidaceae bacterium
CCGTTCTCTGATATGGGACAGCAACAACACGGATGCCATTGCCTACTACGACATGACTGCTGAAACCGCCAGTCTCGACTTGAAGGTGACGGGCTCCAAAGGAGGATGGGAAGACCGCCTGAACAAGACATTCAGCATAGAACTGAAGAAAGGCAAGGTGTGCAAGGTGACGTTGCAATACGATGACAACAGCGGAAGCATCGACATCGATTTTGAAACTGACAAGGACATCAACACAGACGACTCTAGCACCACAGTAGAATGAAGCATTACATCACCATACTCCTCATGATGGTGGCATTCATCCCATGCCACGCACAGGTCTACCAGATGCCTGCCAACGAAGGGCAGAGCATCGATCCGGCCCGCCTCTACCTCTACAGCCAAGGCAAGACGGGCAAGAAACGACTCGCAGACGATGCCACTGACCCCATCACCAAACGAAGGCTGGAGAGGAGGAGCTTCATCCCCGAGGGCAACTGGATGTATGGTGTGGCTGCGGGTTATCTGGGCCATCGCTCCGGCCAGACGGACTTCACGTTCAGCGGCCTCAAGCATGCCAACATGTACCTGAGCGGTTTCTCCATCAGTCCCTACATGGGCTATGCCCTCTGCAACAACGGCATTCTGGGCCTGCGTGCAGGCTACTACAGGACCACAGGCGAGAAGGCCCACTGGGCCTGCTACGAGGATGAACTGCTGCGCTACACCTTCCGCAATCTCGACTATGCCGAGGACCACTATTCCATAGAGGCATTCTACCGCGGCTATGTCCCCGTGGACAGGCAGCTGCGCTTCGCCCTCTTTGCCGAGTTCACGCTGGGCTACATGGGTGGTTCCGGCCGCCTCAAGAGTATGCGCGACGACACCCCCTATCGCAGCAACTTCTCCCTCAACCAGTTCCGCCTGAGCATCCGCCCCGGCATGGCTGTAGCCCTGTGCAACAACGTCAGTCTGGACCTCTCCTTCGGCCTGGCCAATGCCAACATCACGATGCAGCACGAGAAGAACCGCGACGGAGAATCGAACAAGGACACCGAGGCCCGCCTTACCAGCCTCATAGACCTGACAGACTTTCAACTAGGAATAACAATAAACTATTAATAAACCAATTAACCAAAAATGATAATGAAAAAGAGAATTCTTCCCATCATCGCCCTGGCTCTCTCCGCCACAGCCTGTGTAAGCGATGCAGACCTGGATGTGGCAGACAACAAAGGCTACATCAATGTGAGTGTGAGTGCAGATAATAGTATGGAGACGAGGGCTAGTACCACAGTGAGCAATACAGATACATGGATAAAAAAAGTGGATGATGTGGCATGGAATTCTGGCACAGGATACAGTGCTGGATCACATACAGTAAAAGTCAGTAACTATGCGTCTGAGATAACTGCTCTTAATGCAAATGATGGGTGGGGAGATATGTATTTTGAAGGGTCAACTACAGTAACAGTTGAACAGGGAAAGACGGCAACAGCCACTGTAGATTGTGGACAGGCAAAGAATGCTAGACTTAAAGTGGCATTCGGTACATTCCCTAACACATTCTCCGATATAAAACTAACAGCCACAACAACAAACAGCAGCAGAACGAATACATCATTTGAATTTACCTCCACTACGTCTCAACTTGCTTATTTCTCAGCGAATGAGAGTATAAGCTATACGCTTAGCTGGAGTATAAATGGTAATGAGAAAACTACTACAGGAACTATCGCCCTTGCAGGCGCTGCCACTGAAAATGTAATTACAATAAATCCCAATAGCAATGGCCTAATTGAGATTACGATTTCTGCAGATTCGGAATTTAAAAACGGCACGTCGGAAACCATCACCATCGATGCCGCCACAGGCGAACAAGTTACCAACAGCTAAGAATAAATGCTAACAACAAAAAAGACAATACGATTCATCGTTCTAGTTATGTTATCGGTGATGGTAGCAGCATGCACATCATCGGTAACAGATGGAGTAGTGCCTTCTCAGGAAGGCACACTCTGTTTGCGCATACAGGCAGAAGACGACTACCTGAACATAGAAACGCGGGAATCCCAGCCTCTAGAAGACCTCACGGCCTACACCCTTACCCTCAACGGACAAACTACTGAAGGCGAAACGGTGACCAACCAAACCATCACCCTCGATGCCAGCAACACCGCCAAACTGAAGGCCGGCACCTATACCCTCACCGCCTCCAACCAGACGGCAGCCACCACAGGCACAGGATGCCCCTGGCACGAGGGCACCTCCGCACAGTTCACCATCGCAGCAGGAGGAAGCGCAGATGTCACCCTAGACCTGGGCGCGCCCAAGAATGCCGAACTGAAGATAGTCCTCGCAGAAGCCTTCACGAACCGCTACGAGGAGCCGGATCTTACCTTCACTGATGGCAACCGTGTGCTGTCAGTGACGACCGCGTCCACCCTCTACCTGATGCCCGGCACCATCCCCTACGCCCTCACAGCCGATGCCAAGCAGGGGACATACATTCAGGATGCCTCTCTCACAGGCAACCTCACCCTTACAGCCGGCACCACCCAAACCCTCACCCTCAGCGTTCAGCCCATCACGGGACTGATAAGGATAGAAACAGGAAACGAATATGGCGGAGAGTTCGAATAACAGCGACCCAAGGATCCTGCGCAAGCAGCCCAACTGGGAGAATCTGGCTTTCTACAAAAAGTCGGACGTCCTGTATCGTCTCACTGTTCATTTCGCCAAGAAATACCTTTCCTACAAAGACCGCACCGTAGACCAGATGGTGCAGGCCGCGCGCTCGGGGAAGCAGAATATTGTGGAGGGGATGGCCGATGGGGTCACCTCCTCCGAGATGGAAATCAAACTCATCAATGTTTCCCGCGGAAGCATAAAAGAGTTGCGAGAAGACTATGTGGATTATTTGGCCACCCGTGGCCTCACCCTATGGGACAGAAGCAATCCCCGGCAGCAGCATCTGCTAGAGTTTTGCAGAACTCACAATAATGTAGACGACTACACCCCGCTTTTCAAAAAGACGAACGACGAGGAACTGTGCAATCTGGCAATCACACTCTGCCACCAAGTAGACAAAATGATATGCACATGGCTAAACAAGCTTGAAGAGACCTTCAGAGAAGAAGGAGGAATCAAGGAGCGCATGACAGCCGTAAGGCTGGGCCGCCGCCAGACACAAAATGAAATCATAGAGGCGCAAGCCCATGAGATAGAAATGCTCAAAAGAGAAATCGCCCAGCTACGGGCAACAATAGAGAATATTAGCTGCAATAGACAATGATGACATATATACCATCCATCCACACAATATCAGATGCAAGGGAATCTATCCAATATCGCCCCAATAGATTCCCCAGCCCATCCAGCCCATTTGGCATCGGTATGCCTAGCACCGCTAAAAAAACTAGAACATCTAGGTTTACCAACAACAAGAAAAACGAAACAGCCATCCTCCACAGGGTGCTGCTGACTGCTATACTGTGCCTTATGGGATGGGGTGAGGTGTGGGGAATCTCGCAGACAAAATTGACGGTTAACATTGTTGGTGGCGGTAAAATCGCGATCACAACTTCGACAGCTGCTCCAAGCCAGAGTGATTATGTAACAACAGATTCAAAATCACAGGAACATGGTTTTTGGGATGTTGGAATTACTGACACATATTACATTTGGGTTCAGCCAAATACGGGATTTAATAAAGTCTCTATGTCTGGAGATTTTACAGACGACACAAATAAGGCATCTGGTCAATATTATCAAGTCTCATTTCAAGGCAAAACGAGTACGGTAGAGAAAACCGTAACCATTACCTTCCAAACAACATACTACTTTTCAGCAACAGCCACTCCTAATAATGCGTCATTTGGTTCTGCATCAGCAGATGTGGATGCAAGCATTGTATCTACAAGTGCCTCAGAATCCAAGTCTGCCACTTTCACAGCCACCCCAAAAACTGGCTACGAGTTTGCTGGCTGGGGTACCTCAGCAGATGCCACATCCTACGAGTCTACCTCCAACCCATACAGCACCACCATTACAAACTCCACCCCTGGATCCACTGCCAACAAGACACTCTATGCCATCTTTAAGCCTGTCTTTAACTTTACTGCCACAGCAGATAAGATTAATGGAAATTATGGTGAGGTTTCTGCCACTATAACACCTAAAATCGTGGGCAATCCAACAGACACTTCAAAAAGTACCCAAGCCACATTCACGGCCACTCCCAATGCTAATTGTACCTTCCATGGTTGGTACTATGATGCGGCTCATACACAAAAAGCATCTGATGCCACCACATATACAGAGGAAATCACCAACAATCAAATCGGTTCAACAGCAAATCTCACGCTCTACGCATGGTTCAAATCGAACCAAACCCTCACCTTCACCTCTTCCACCTACGACCCGAACATCGTCAAAGGCACTACCGTGACAGGAGCTGCCGCGGCAACGGCATCCTCTGGACTGCCTGTCACGTATTCCAGTTCCAACGACGGCGTGGTTAGTGTGGACGGAAATGGTAATGTCAAGGGCGAATCATTATCTAATAATCCTATAACGATTACGGCCACTCAGGTGGGTGACGACGAATATAACCCGGCATTCATCACCCGAGAATTTTATGTCATCAGCAAAAAAGTAACCGGTTTCACTCCTTCTGTGAATTTATCCACCATTCGCGTGGGTGACCAACCTACCATTACCGTCAAGGATGAAGGAGAAGGATTCACTTATTCCTCCTCTGCCCCCGATGTTGTGGGCATCAGCAAGAGCGGTGATGTCATTACACTGACAGCCTTGAAAGTGGGTGAGAGTACCATCACGCTTTCACAGCCCGAAACCACCACGCATAGCGCGGTGACCCAGACATACAGTATTACTGTGGAGAAAGTCGCCAATACACTTGAATTGGGACTATCGTCACAGTCTGCCCAAGTGGATGGTAGCATTACAGTCTATACGGGCAAACAAAACAATACTGAAACCCCTATTGTTGCCAGCATCACAGACCAGAACCTTCCTTCACCCGTCAACAATGGAGAGGACGTTATCGTCTACGAAGACGGTGTCATCAAGGCCAAGAATGCCGGTACGGCAAAGATAACCTTCACACAAGCCGAAACGGATAAATACACAGGCTTTACAAGTACCACCTTCGACATTACGGTGACGAAGATTGCCAACCCTATTACTGTCTCCTTGAATGGAGGAAGCGCCACCAGCATCAAACTGAAATATGGTAAAACGGCAACCCTCGGCTATTCCTCCGCTCACAGCGACGTCCCAATAATGGTAGCGAAAACAAGTGGCAGCTTTACAACGCTTACAGGCAACACGATTACCGCCGGCAATGAAGCAGGTACAGACCTGTATGAGGTTGTGCAGGAAGAAACCTACAAGTATGAGGCTGGATACGCTGCTTTTTCTGTCAGGGTAAACGACACCAACGAGGAAGAGGGCTATGTGTTTACAGGATGGACAGACGGTTCATCATGGTCTGGCATGAATGAGAACTGCGACATTACACTTAGTGGACCACCAGCACAGCTTAGATTCGATGCGAGAAAATCAGGTGCAGGTACCTGTACGCTTTACTATAGCACAGATGGTACAACATGGGAAAAACTCGCTACACAAGATATTAAATATAGTCTTGGAGGTATGGCGCATTACGAAATAGATATACCGAATAGAAATGCGAGATATATCCGCTTTTACGGGAGTAGTTCTATACATCATTATAGTAATGTATATGTTACCCGCAAAACCTATCTTGAGGCTTCTTCCAACAAAACAGACTTTGATACTGTATATACAGGAAATATTGAACAGGCCACCGTCACGGTGAACTACAGTACCACCAATGGCGGCAACATACAGGTCAACAGCAGCAACACGAATTTTGCGGTCACCACGACAGAAATCGCCACTGCGAACAACAGCGATGCAACGATGCAATTTACCGTCACCTATACTCCTAATCCAAACCAACTGGGCGGCGAGTCGGCCGTCATCACGGTTTCTGATCTCTTCTATGCGCAGCAGATAACGCTGACGGCCACGGCAGCCAAGCGGGCCAATACTTTGACGGTCATTGACAACCAAAGCATCATGGTGGACGATGAGGTGCTGACGGTCTATTCGGAAAAGAACAGCGACGCAGAAATCACCTATAGCCTCTCCAAGGACGGCGTTATCGAATACGATGCAGTAAATAACAAGGTGAAAGCTGTGGGTGCTGGAGAGGCTACGCTATCCCTTACACAGCCGGAGAACGATACACATCTGGGTATTACCAAGAGAGTGACGTTTACCGTCAGCAAACACGGCCAGACGTTGTCGTGGGATAAGGAACTGAGCAGCGAAGAGCTTATCCTTAACGTGGGCGAAACCCTGACCACCAACACGGCCACAGCGAGCAGCAGACTTGCAGTTGTCTATTCAACCAGAAACAGTAACGTACTTCAGGTAAATCCTGCCACCGGTGAGCTGAAGGCCCTTTCCGCAGGTGCCAACATCGCCGTCACCGCCACCCAGCCGGGCAACTACAAGTACAACGAGGCTTCCATCACACGCTATTTCACCGTCATCAGCAAGATGGACGCTACGGTCATCACCAGCCTGTCGGAAGAGGAGACGAACATCCTGACGATAGGAGAAGCACCGGTCACCATCGGCAGCAACGCTACGCTGACAGAGAGCAACTTCACTATTACGGGCAACGAGGGGGGCTATATAGAGACCTCCTTTGCCAGCAACACCCTCACCATCACACCCGTAAAGGCGGGAGGAGAGGTGACCATCACCCTGACCCGCGCCGAGGACGACGGCTACAACGCCATCAGCAAGACCTATACCCTCACGGTGCAGGGGCCTTCCGTGGTGCTCTCGCCCACGATAGCGCCTGAAATACAGTACCCCGGGATAGTTTACCACCAAATCACCCTCCAGCGAACCTTCAATGCTGGGCACAGCACCATTACGCTGCCTTTTGATACTGACATCAATGCCCTGGCAGTTGGCGATGCCAGTGCTTATGTAGCGCAACTGGAGCTTGTGACCTATAACAAGGCAGACGGATATACACTCTATTTCAAGAAGGTGGAGAACGGCACTATACTTGCCAATCAGCCTTATTTGATTTATTTGAACCGGAGCGTTGCTTCACCAATTGTTTTTGAAAATGTTACGGCTGTTCAGCCTCAAGCAGCAGATGTCACCAAAAACGGCTGGACAATGCACGGAAACTACACACCCGGCACATCCATGAACGGGCGCTATGGCATTGCCGGCGGAAAGCTCTGCCTTGGCAGCAGCAGTGCCACGCTCAATGCCTATACCGCCTATTTCGAGGCACCCACCACGCAGAGTGTGAAGGTGAGGGTTGCTGTGGAGGATGGCAGTGGCAACACCACCTGGCTGGGCGAGACAGGCGATGACGGGGAAGCCGTGGAAGCCGTTTATGGGCTGGACGGCATGAAATTGGGAACCATGAGGCAGGGCGTGAACATTGTGCGCCAGAAAGATGGAACGGTTAAAAAAGTATGGAAGAAATGAAGAATAGGATAGGGATTGCGGCGATGGCCGTGCTGCTGACGCTTACATCATGTGTGGAGGACATGAATGTGCCCTGCGGATGGATTACCATAGAGCCACCCGTGAAGGTGGAGGAAACGCGTGGTGCCTCGGACATAGATTACCTTGTGAGCATCAGCCGGGGCAACAGCATCATCATGCCTCCCACACACTACTCCACGCTGAGCGGAAAGATTTCGCTCCCCACCGCCACGGACTATCTTCTTGCGGCGGAGAGTTGCACAAAGACGGAAGCTGAGTCGCTCCCATCCGTCTACGGGCAACCCAGATATACAGGAACAAAACCCTTTGAGGTGAGCACCGGCCAATCCACCACGGTGCTGGTGAGTTGCAGCATGGACAACGCTGCCTTCCAGCTGCTGACCGATGATTCGTTCTACTACACGCAATATGAGGTGGAGGCCACCGTGGGGAACAGGACCGTCGCGCTGAGCGACACGGACACAATGGCCTATTTCAATGTGGACGACACCACCGGCGAAGCCACGCTCTCCTACCATGTCACCGCCAGCGGGCCGGATGGCGAGACAGGCTCCTCCAGCGGACAAATCACGCTGAAGCGGAAAACGCTCTCCCGCCTCACCTTGAAGGCAAACGCCAAAGGCCAGATAGGCATACAGATAACCTACGACGACACCTTCACCCCCATCGTGACGGAGATAACGCTGGGAGAATAAGGGTGGGGGCGGTCAGTTGTCTGTAGCCTCATATCCTTTGTTTAAGAATCAGCGAAAACGAAGAAAAATCCTGGTTTTCGCTGATTTTTAAAGAGGGGAAACGGTGTGCCCAACGCTCAATGATACGGGGCTGTTTTCAGAGAAGATATACTTCATCGGCAGAAGGAGTATATCTTCTCAGCGCATAGGAGTATATCTTCTCTGAAATATCAGTATATTCAAACTTTCGCAAGTTCAATTTCGTTGTGAATGAGCGTATGAGCACGCCCCGAAGGG
>JBJEKL010000139.1:0-2122 GCA_051878615.1 Bacteroidaceae bacterium
CGATCCTCCACATGCTTGATGAGATCCTCGGAAATGCCGTCGTCCTTCAAGCGGTCATGGAGCTGCTCGATGATGGTCTTAACGATGAAGATGTTGGGACGCTCATTGTGACCGCCCACGTTATAGACCTCACCGATCTTTCCGCCATTGGCCACCATATCAATGGCCTTGCAGTGATCCTCCACATACAACCAGTCACGGATCTGCATACCGTCGCCGTACACAGGGAGCTGCTTGTGATGCTTGACGTTGTTGATCATCAGCGGAATCAGCTTCTCCGGGAACTGATAAGGACCATAATTGTTGGAGCAGCGGGTGATATTCACCGGCATACCATAGGTATCGTGGAACGCCTGTACGAAGTGGTCCGCGCTAGCCTTGGAAGAAGAATACGGGCTGTGGGGATTGATGGGCGTAGTCTCCATAAAGTAGCCCTCTGCGCCAAGCGCGCCATAGACCTCATCGGTAGATACCTGCAGGTACTTCTTGCCCTCTTTCCAGGTCTTAGTTGCAGCATCGTACCAGGCTTCCTTCGCTCTCTGGAGCAAGTTGACCGTGCCCATCACATTGGTCTGAACAAAAATTTCAGGATTGGCGATGGAGCGATCCACATGAGACTCAGCAGCGAAGTTGATGACCCAGTCGAAATCGTACTTCTCAAACAGCGAAGCAACCAGTTCCTTGTCGCAGATATCACCCTGCACAAAGACGTGGCGAGGATCACCCTCCACTCCCTTGAGGTTTTCCAGGTTACCCGCGTAGGTCAACTTGTCCAGATTGACCAGCAGGATATCTTCATACTTTTTCAGCATATAGTAAACAAAGTTGGAGCCGATAAAGCCGGCGCAACCAGTGATCAGATATTTCTTCATGTACTTTCTTCCCCTATTCTAAATAAGATGCTGTACTCAGAACTGCTTGTGTGGCTACTCAGTGCAACACATCAATATACTTGCCATCCAGTACATCCTTCAAATACTGGCCATACTGGTTTTTCTTCAAAACCTCGTACACTTTCAGAACATCCTCACGGCTGATCCAGCCATTCAGATATGCAATTTCCTCCAGACAGCCAATCTTGCGGTGCTGATGCTGCTCAATGGTTTTCACAAAGTTTATTGCATCCACAAGGCTCTCATGGGTGCCGGTGTCCAACCAAGTGAAACCCTGCCCCAGCAGTTCCACGTTCAGAGTGCCGTCTTCCAGATAGATGCGGTTCAGGTCGGTAATCTCCAACTCGCCGCGGGCAGAAGGTTTGAGGTTCTTCGTATACTCCACAACCCGATTGTCGTAGAAGTAGAGACCTGTAACGCAGTAATTGCTCTTAGGATGTGCAGGCTTTTCCTCAATGGAGATGGCTTTGCCGTCCTTGTCAAACTCTACAATGCCAAAACGCTCTGGGTCATCCACATAGTAGCCAAACACAGTAGCGCCCTTGCCGGACTCTGCGTTCTCCACAGCTGCTTTCAGGCGCTTCTTCAAGCCGTGGCCGGCAAAGATGTTGTCACCCAGAACCATAGCCACGGTGTCATTTCCGATGAAATCAGCACCAATAATAAACGCCTGCGCCAGTCCGTCCGGGGAGGGCTGAACAGCGTAGGTGAGATTGACACCGAACTGATGACCATCACCCAGCAAGTCCTGGAAGCGAGGTGTATCCTGCGGTGTGGAAATAATCAGAATGTCTCGGATGCCCGCATTCATCAGAACAGACATCGGGTAATAAATCATTGGTTTATCATAAATCGGCAGGAGCTGCTTGCTCGTAACCTTTGTCAACGGATACAGACGAGTTCCAGAACCGCCAGCCAGAATAATTCCTTTCATATCGTTTCTCCTCAGTCTCTCTGGAAAATGTCGCGTGTATAAACCTTATCCTTCACATCATCCAGGCAGCTATCGTATCTGTTCGCGATGATGGCCTGCGACATCTCTTTGAACTTCTCCAAATCGTTAACTACCACACTACCGAAGAACTTCTCGCCAGCCTTCAGTGTCGGCTCGTAGACAATGACTGTCGCACCCTTGGACTTGATCCGCTTCATGACACCCTGGATGCTGCTCTGGCGGAAGTTGTCGCTATTGGACTTCATAGTCAAGCGATAAACACCCACCACAACTT
>JBJEKL010000140.1:0-2114 GCA_051878615.1 Bacteroidaceae bacterium
CCAGGAGATGGCGGATGCCGTTGCTCTCGACCTTGTGAGCAAACGGCTCGTTACAGACCAACTGGTGCTGACAGTAGGCTATGACATCGAGTCTTTGACGAACCCAGACATTCGTGACAGCTACCATGGCGATGTCACAACAGACCACTATGGCCGCCAAGTGCCGAAGCACGCTCATGGGACAGCCAACTTAGACAAGTTCACTTCATCTACCAGACAGATTATGAAGGCTGTGGCATCCCTCTACGACCGGATTGTCAACCCCAACCTGTTGATACGTCGCCTGACACTAACAACCAACCATGTCATCAGTGAAGAGAGTGCCAGAACAACGAGCTCCACTCCCATACAGTTAGACCTGTTCACCGACTATGAAGCATTGGAGGCACAACATAAAGCCGAGGAAGAGGCCCAGGCTAAGGAGCGAAGGATGCAGGAGACATTATTGAGTATCAAGAGCAAGTTCGGCAAGAACTCCATACTCCGGGGACTAAACCTTGAAGAAGGGGCTACAGCCATAGAACGCAATAAACAGATAGGAGGACACAAAGCATGACGGATAAATACGCCCATATCATTGACTTGCCCCACCACGTATCAAAGGTCAGACCACAAATGACCATGTACCAGCGTGCAGCTCAGTTTGCCCCGTTTGCGGCTCTAACAGGGCATAGTGCAGCCATCAGTGAAACGGCAAGACTGACAGACAAGGTGATAGAACTCTCTGAGAGTGAGTGTGAAGTGCTCAACCAGAAAATCACATTACTTTTAGCGCACCTCGACGAACATCCGTATGTCTGCATTACATACTTTGTTCCTGACTTGCAGAAGGAAGGTGGCAAATATGAGACACATTCGGGTTCCATCAAGTCCTGGGATGAGTACGAACAAAGGATTATCTTCGATGACAACACGCAAGTCAAGGCAAATGAAATCATCGACATAAAAGGGGAATTGTTCGACAACAGAGCATTTTGAATGTCTATCACCGATTGAAGTGTAGCCACATAATGCACCTGTAGAAGCATCCAATAAGGCTGCCACTACAATTCTTAGTCATTACATGTAGAACTATGACTATCTATCCCGTCTGAAATCATTGCGCTCGTCCCCATGCCACCATGCTCCTAAGAAAGCGAACAGCACGCGGAAGACAACGACAATGACAACAATATCAAATATCTCATTCATAAGCGTTCTAATATAAGTTTGTAACAGAAATACCCATCTCTCTTGCCTTTCTTATGGTGTAATAAGTTCCTCCTCTTTCCCTACCATCATAATAGGCAATAATCTGTGCTGCATTGCATACCATAAACTCATCCCTGTCAAGGAAACACCTCGGATAATAATGTTCCGACAATACAATCACCTCGTCTGCTTTTTCTATAAGTTCATCGTAACACCTCCTGTCATGTGGTTTGAACCTGCCAGCCTGTCCTCTGAAAGGTATTGCGGCGGTGAGCACCATTCCTGGGTGAGAGAGCTTCAGAGACTGTACGGTCTGAGCTGCCATAAGGTCTATGCCTGTGGCAAATCCCGAAATGAAGTTTCGGATGCCATTGTCGTATGCTACGACAATGGCTCGTGACAGACGTTGCCTGATAATCTCTTTTCGTGAGAAGTCATAGTAACGATGTCCTGTGAAGGCTGCTGATTTAGCCCTGTCAAATGAGTTGTTGTTTCTTTTTTTCATTGCTGTACATATTTATATGATGTCTTGCCGAGGAATATGCCATCTGTAACATGCGCCCCGACCTGTTCTAATTGATTACTATAAGCACAAAAGGAAGAGCCGGTTGTCACCACATCGTCCCAAATGCAGACTATCTTATTCTTGAAGAAATCTGCATCCACCTCAATGTTCATACCCTCCTGTAATCTCTTCGTGCGTAATTCTTTCTTTACTTTTGTTCCATGAACGGCAGTACGTTCCCCTTTTACTCTTACATGTGAAAAACCATCAATGGCACCCGATAGCCTGCATACAAGTTCGGAGAAATACTTGTTGCGAGCCTCGTTTCGTTCCTGGCTGCTTGCAGGAACACAAGAGAAGACTACCTTGCCTATCTTGCGTCCATACTTCTTCACCAACATCTTTGCAACACATTTGG
>JBJEKL010000141.1:0-2099 GCA_051878615.1 Bacteroidaceae bacterium
TTGGATGGACAAGCCTCGAAGGAAGACCCACGCCCCCCAAGATTGCCTTTGAGCCGCTGGAGCTGGAATAAAAAACCATCCCCTTTGCATGGAGTCGCTCATCTCAATTTTCAAACAAACAAAAAAAGTAGCACCCAGGGGGTATTGGGTTTGCCGATTTCCACGTCTTATAGACAGGTGCGCATCAGGAATAATTCACTTGATTACTAACATTTAAACTAAAGTATTTATGAAAATCAAACGCTTCAAATTGAATGCTCTGTCTGCGGAAGGACTTCGACTGAAAGAGATGAACGCAATCATTGGCGGTAGGGCATGTGGTTGTTCATGCTATTATGCAAACAACGGTGGTTCATCTTCTACAGACAACATGAACGCTAATTATGCTGTTGGAGATAATGGAACAGACTCAACACAAGGATGTAATCAGTATTTTAAAGCTGACACAGCACATATACCCTATATACCAGATACAAAAGCGTAATTTCCTTATTGACTGCTTGCCGTGCATTACAGCGGCAAGCAGCAGCAAATATTGACATCATATATTATGCGAGTACGTTTACTATTGATTATTACCAGCTCCTTATGCTGGGAGTGTTTGTATGCGCAGCAGAACCAAGGAGAAGCATTTCCCGGCGCGAAAGCACGCTTTGGGTTGAGAGAAAAGCAAGTGGGCACAAGCATCATGCATGTGGACTATGCCATGAATGCTGATTCCATCGGGCAAGAACAGACCTACATCGACTTGCAGCGGCTAGAAATAGGAAAGGACTGTGCGAAATACAGCAGTCTGTTTTTGAAACGTAGTGTTGATGGAACACATTTGGTTAATAGTGGACAAGGGATTGCCAGAGGGAAAAAAGAAGGCAAAAGAGGTGGCTTCTGGAATGATATACAGTACACCGACCTCTATTTCAAAGATGGCCATGTTACAGAGTATGTAACCATGCCGATGTGGCATGAAAGCGACAACAGCGAGTTCACCGAGCCATGCCCCCCTCAACAATGGAAATTGCACGATGAAACGAAGACCATTCTGGAACACCTTTGCCAGAAAGCCACCACGCACTGGCGTGGCCGCGACTTCGTGGCGTGGTTTGCCTCCGATATCCCCGTGAAGCAAGGTCCTTGGCGTTTCAACGGCCTGCCGGGACTCATCCTCAAACTATACGACACCGAACGTTTCTACACCTTTGAAGCAGTCTGCCTAAAAAACACTCATGCGCCCATGATGCTTTATGACTTCAAATACAACAAGTCCACACGGCAACGAGTACGGAAACTACAACGGGTTCTGCAAATAAATTTCTGGAAGGTGACAGCACAATCAACAGAATTTCCCGACAAACCATTTGAACAGTTGGAGAAGGAATAGAAAATTCACAGACTAATTGGGAACGAAGCATATGAATGGCAACATCATCTCCAAGACTTATCCCTACGACCCATTGGAACTGGAATAAAATAAAAAAACATCCCCTTTGCATGGAGTCCTTCATCTCAATTTTCAAATAAACAAAAAAAGTAGCACCCAGGGGGTATTGGGTTTGCCGATTTCCTCGTCCTATAGATAGAAGCACCTAAAACATTATCTCAAATGGAAAAGAAACAACAAGTATTTGTGCTGCTCATTATGGCAGCCATGGCAGGAACATCCTGCACGGGCAGTACCCAGACGGGCAACAGCGAAAACGACACGACTACGGTAATACCCCAAGATGCAGCTCCACAGGCAACACCAGAGGACTGCATCTGCAACAATCCCGACGTGCGCCCCAAGTACGACGCAGAGGACTCCATGACATTCCTGCTCGACTTTCTGAACAAGAACCTGCATTACCCCGAGGAGGCGATAAAGAAGGAACTGCAAGGAACGGTCATCGTGCAAATGGTGGTGGAAAAGGACGGAACGCCCACACACTTCGAGGTAATCCGCGAAGTTGACCCGCTGCTCGACAACGAAGCCCTGCGCGTGGCCAAGTTGCTTCCGAAGTTCGTGCCCGCCCAGAAGGACGGGAAGCCCGTCCGCTGCATCTTCAACTTCAGCATACCCTACAGGCTTCAGTAATGAAACAGACGATTACCACAATGGCAAT
>JBJEKL010000142.1:0-2096 GCA_051878615.1 Bacteroidaceae bacterium
CTATTTCAACCTCTCGTTCTGGTACAAACTTATCGATAAGACCATCTATGGAGCCCTGTTCTCGGTTTTCGGATGCCTGGTGCTGCTGGCTGTTAATCTATGGGGGATTCCTCGCATGGGCTACATGGCATGTGCATGGGGAGGCTTTGCCGGCTATGGCTCTGCCATGCTGCTCAGTTATTTCGTAGGCCAAAGGCTCAATCCCATCCCCTATCCTTTGCGTAGTATGGCCTGCTATCTGCTGCTGGCCTGTGCGCTGTATGTCCTCATAGAGCTTATCCCCGGCGAATGGCCGGTGGTATCCCAACTGGTTGTAGGAACCGTCCTGGTGGGCATATACGCCGTCTATACTATACGTACTGACATGCCCCTCCAGAGCCTGCCCGTCATCGGGAAATACTTCAGGAAGAACAAGAAGGAATAATGTAACCCCATCTTTATTATTAACCCTATAAATCAATCTAAGATGAAACAAGAAAAGAAACAGGTAAAGAAGCAAGTGGAGAAAGGCGGCATGAACCGCCGAGACTTCCTGACAACGGCTGCCACAGGTATTGCCGGATTTATGATTCTGCCCAGTTTTACTATTGATGGTGTGCGTATAGCCCCCTCCGACCGTGTGGTGTTGGGTTTCGTGGGAGTAGGTCAGCAAGGCTGCAGTGACTTCTGGTCCTTCGCCGGTTGTCCCGGTGTTCAGGTGGCGGCCTGCTGTGATGTGGACAGCATCAAGCGTGAGCGCTTCCGTCGGCTGGCTACCCGTTGGCAGAAGGAGAAAGGCATGCCCCAGCGTTGTGATATGTATGAGGAATACGAACGGTTGCTTGAGCGCAAGGATATTGATGCAATTGAGATTGCTACCCCCGACCATTGGCATGCCTTGGTGGCTATCCACTCCGTTGAGGCAGGCAAGGATGTCTACTTGCAGAAGCCGCAAGCCTACACCATCACAGAGGGCCTGGCTGTACAGGCCGCCGTTCGGCACAACCACCGCATCCTGCAGATGGGCTCCCAGCAACGCAGTAGCGCGGAGTTCCAGCAAGCTATCGCCATGGTACGCTCAGGGGCTTTGGGTGACATCAAAGAGGTGTACTGTCGCGTGGGTGATCCCCCAACCCCTTTCAATCTGCCTGAGATGCCTGTGCCGGAGAACCTCAACTGGAACCTGTGGATGGGTCCGCTCAATGATCCCAAGATCCATTATCACCCTGACCTGTGTCCACCTGTATCACTTGATCCCGAGAAGAACGAACAGTTGTGGGGAGCATGGCGCTGGTATTGCGAGACCGGCAACGGATATCCTGCCGACTGGGGCGCACACATGTATGATATAGCCCAGGCTGCCCTGGGTATGGACGGATTGGGCCCCGTGGAATATATCCCCAAAGGTTACAATGGCGCAGAGTGGGACACCATGAAGTATGCCAATGGCATCATCATGCAGGAGCGTCCTTATACCGAGAATACGGGGGCTCAAGGTATCAAGTTCATCGGTGACAAGGGCTGGCTTAAGGTGGCACGCGGATATATCGAGTGCTCCGACAGCAAGTTGCTCAAGAAGCAGCAGGAGAGCATCGGCAAGGGTCAGTACGAGGTCAGTTCTCCGCACATGCAGAACTTCATCGATGCCATACGCTCGCACACAGACCCTATTGCCCCCGTGGAGTACGGTACCAGCACAAATACTCTGTGTTGCCTGACAAATATTGCTCGTGAATTGGGTCGTCCCGTACGCTGGAATCCTGCCACACTCAACTTTGAGGGTGACAAGGAAGCAGCAGCTCATCGCCTGTACTACTACGAGTATCGTCGTCCTTACAAGTTGCCTTACCTTGACAAACGTTGCTGATGCCTGCAAGGCATGATTTTCTCATGCCACAACTATATCTGGGGTGCTCCTGTACGGGAAGCGCCCCTTTTTGTTTGGTCAGCATGTGTATCATCTTACGGGTGTAAGTCCCTAATGAGTCCTGCTCTTAGGCACCTTGATTGCATGCGTAAAACAATGTTGGAATAGAAGTCGGAATCCATAAGTTTTGGTGGTTTGTCGGAGATATATGAATTTCCGTCAATTTTGCCCATCTCCGACGCAAACGTTT
>JBJEKL010000143.1:0-29747 GCA_051878615.1 Bacteroidaceae bacterium
AGTGTCAGCCCTAATTTTGATTGCTCATAAAAAGTTTTACCGGACAGCAATAATTTGGAACCATAGAAGAAATACAGACTGGCTCATTTGGTACGTCCGTCCCTCTGGAATATGTAGAACTGAACGGACGGACAATCATCAAGGGAATAGGCATAACCTCATGGAATGGGCGTGACTGCATCTTCGGGCCACCAGAGGCCTGGTATATGGAATGGACGGTAAACAGCAAGGTCTGCAACGACTACCGCTCCATCCTTGTCCACTTTGAGCATAATGGCGAAGTGCTCTATGACCTGTGGCCTACTCCTGAGGGAGAACTGGTAACATGCATCCCTACCATGAAGCGGGAAGACAAGGATGTGACCTACGACCTGCAGGGACGCAAGGTGACTGGGACGCCCTCGCAAGGACTATATATAATAGGAGGAAAAAAGAAGGTGGTGAAGTGACAGATGTGTCACCTTTGCCTGAACTGTGCTATCCGTGCCGTGACACTTCCCTACCGCTTGATAAAAGCTCTGATGACAAACCACGCATGAGCCATCAGAGCACTTCCCCAACCAAAATAATGTGCCATGATATGCAAACGTTCCATAAGGGAGGCCTTGTGGTTGCGGGTGGTCATGCCCTCACTCAGGTAATCGGTAAGCACCCGTTGCGTGTTTATCATCTCCAGCCTCCGCTTCTCAGCCTGCCGCATCAGACGTATGCACCAGTCATAATCGGCCGAGAAACGATAACGAAGGTCGTAGGGTGTGAGGCGGGCCAAGTCGGTACGCACATAGAAGGACTGATGGCATACAAGCATTCCGTTCAGGAAAGACCGGGATGTCAACTTTTGGGGAGCATTCAGGCGACGATGACGCAGGAAACGTCCCTCGGCATCCACCAGGTCTGTCTCTCCATACAGAATGGCAGGATTGCGCGTATCACCCTTCTGCCAATCGGCACATGCCACAGCCTGTGAAACGGTAGATACGTCATGCAGGCAATCCCCTGCATTGAGGAACACCAGATAATCACCCGATGCGTTGCTGATAGCCTTGTTCATGGCATCATAGAGCCCATTGTCCGGTTCACTTATCAGTCTGATATGATGCGGATGAGAGGTACGTGTGTTCTCGGCCACATACTGCTGTACTACAGTCAAGGTTCTGTCGGTGGAGCATCCGTCAATGATGAGGTGTTCTATACGCGGATAATCCTGAGTGGCCACGCTGAGGAGCGTTCTCTCAAGAGTATCGGCTGCGTTGTATGTGACGGTAGCAATGGTTATCAGCGGTTTCTGAGGTTCCGACGGAGGAACTGCGCTGTCGGCTGCTTCCGACGAGGGAAGGGTGTTATCTGGATTCATATATTTTGATATATTGCTCGGCTATACGGCCTTCGTTGTAATCATGTGCTGCCTTGCGGCTTGCGGCTTCCCGCATGGAGTGAGTAATCACATAGTCGATGCCTCGTGCCAGGTCGGCCGCATCCCGTTGTTCTGCCACATAACCTGTCTCGCCATGACTGATCATCTCGGGGATGCCACCTGTGCGAAAGCCTGCGCAGGGAGTGCCCACACTCATCGACTCGGCTATCGTATTGGGCAGATTGTCCTCCAGACTGGGTGTGACAAACACATCGGCAGCAGCATATACGGAAGGCATCTGCTCGGGGGACACGCTTCCCAGGGCTGTAAAGGGTATTCCCGGACAACGTGAGGCTATCTGCTGAGCACCGCTACCCACTACTACCATATGCAGATTCCGGCTTTCCACCTGGCTGATGGCCTCCAGCAGATAGGACATCCCCTTGCGCTCATCGGTCACCTTCTGGCTGCAGAAGAGCACGATATGTGCCTGCATGGGCAAATGCCATTGTCGGCGCGCCTCCTGCTGAGGGATGGGGTGATAGAGGGCATGAGGAATGCAGTTGTTGATATGCTGCACCCGCACCCCAGGGAGTGCCTTCATGGCCCGGTCTGTAATCCATTGGCTACAGCCCACCAGAGTGACATCAGCCCTCTGCAAGAGTTCGCGCTTGCGCCAGAGAATACGATGAGGAAGGCTTCCCCTCATGAGCGGACATCGGCGGCATTCGGTCTCCTGACACGCGCCCCTATAATGGCATACGCCCAGGAAAGGCCACTCGTCATGAAGTGTCCACACCAGAGGTTTCCCGTCCTGTACCATCCGTTCCAGAGTGGAGAGCGAGAGCATCCCTTGGTTGACCCAGTGCAGATGCACCACATCGGCCTCCTGATACTCTCTGGTGCCGAGTATGTCCACGCCACAACAGGCAGTATCCACCTGCCACATGCTTTTCCTGCGGAAGCCATTATGCATCAGCACGTCCAGCCGCTCGGCTATCTTGGGCAACAGATTGCCTGTCTGAGCCACGGTGACAGCATCAGTCTGCTTGTCACGCACCAGCATACGCGCCTTCATACCATTGCGGCACAAGGCATCATTCAGTCGGCTTGCGGCTATGGCTCCGCCACCCGTGCGCTCGCTTGTACTTATCGTAAGTATTCTCATTTGTAGGCTGCCTTTCCCATCCATTTATTGATACGATTGCGCACGGACCGGAAGATATACGCCCAGTTACCATGCCGCATGTTGAGACAGAGTTCCTCCAACGAACGTCCCACCTTGACCCAGGGATGCATCCACCCCATAATCTTGTAGGCCCGATAGCGGTAAGCCACATGCTCCATGACGTACCTGGGATGCCTGAGAGGCATGTCCATCTCATAGCGGTTCATGGTGAAGATACGCCGGTAACCATGAGGCAGGGTGGCCAGTTCGCCTCCGAAATGTGTACTGTCGGCTGTGGCACCCAGATTGTTGATCATATTGCGCACAGGTACGATGCATAGGCCGTTACTCAACAAGAGATGAGCCCAGAAGATGGTTTCGTAGAATGCCTTGCCCTGAGCACGATGCTTGCGGCACATGGGCAGGAAATCATCCCTATAGCGACGTTCCTTGATGACACTCTGCAGGCGGGCAACAGCCTGGGTGTCATCCAACCAGGTGTAATGCTCGTCCCACTGGTCCACCACACGTCGCCATGAGGCCCAGCCCCAGATGCTGAAATTGGTGCTGAAGAAATAGGACTCCTCCACATCGTGCGTCTGTTCCTCCACATTGAATCCGCACACCATCGTGATGCGCTCGTCATGTTCATAACGGTCGAGCATCTCCTTGGCAAATGTGAAGAAACTGACTGCGGGTACATCGTCATCCTCCAGTACCACACACTTGTCCACCCGGCTGAAGGCCCACTTCTGGGAAATATACTCCGAGGGATCACAACCATAGTTGTGATCCTGATACATGCGTTCCACCTGGCAGTCCCAGTCCACATCCTCCACTATTTGCCGACAGGCCAGGATGCCTGGCATATCGGCATCACCTCGCGGTCCGTCCTGGTAAAGGAACAGATGGGAAGGTCGTGCCAGACGCACCTGTTCAAACACCCGGCTCAACTGCTCCGGACGATTGAAAAACAATATGAGGACAGGGATGTCCACCTGATAATCTTTCATCACTCTGCAAATATATCTTATTTATTTGGCTCCGCCTCATTCGTTACCGGCAAATTTCCCATCACGGGCAAAACTCTTTCATCCGGGGTTGCCTCCTTGACCACACGTGCAGGATTGGGCGTTCCCCAGCGTCCGCTCAGCCATGGAAGCCTTTCCACATAGGGAACTAACCACGAACAGATGCTGAAGATAATAAATACCAGGAGTATCGTGTCATCGACATGTCCGTAGATGCTACGGCCAAAAGTGAGATGCGTGAATTTGTATACATAGAGCATGGGGTAATGTAGCAGGAAATACACCATGCTATGCTCGCCTATGTAACAGAGCCATGGAATACGTGCCACATGGGTGGAGAGCAGGATTCCCGACAGTCCGCACAGGGCCAGTGTGGAATTGACCACAGCCATGGCGGCATTTCCCTGGAAGGTATTGGAACTCATGGTGTACTGTCCAGGCAGGAGTATGTTACCCACCACAGCAAGTATGACAAGCAGGACCGAGATCACGAGCATGCGTCGGTCACCCAACCGCTTCATTACCCAATGCCACAGATGGCCGAGATAGAAGAAATAGACACCCATGAAAACGTTGCTTGTGCTCATCCACAGGGGATTGCCCTGAGTCCAGAGCCACCAGCTGAGCAAAGGTCCCAACGCCCATATCCAATGCAGATGCCGAACCTTTTCGGTAAAATGAGCCAAGATGTACATGCAGAAGAAGGAGAACAGAAACCATATAGGAGAATTGCCATATACGCCGCTGGTGGTCCATATGTGGTTCCATGCGAGGGTGTCGGTAAAGTGTCCATACTTGTTCTGCAGAGGATAATAAAAGGAGAAATAGGCCAATAGTCCTATCAGGCCACTTGACAGATAAGGTGCGAGCAAACGTTTGCTGCGGTCAAGTAGATAGGCACGGTTGCCTCCGCCCACACTACGGCAGAAATATCCGGCCTTGAAGAAGAAAAAGCTCATGAAGTAATAGGTCCAGAGCATCACCTCGTTCCACCATTCCACATTACGTTGTCCCGTGAAGCCCATGATATGCAGTACCACCATGCGCACAATACAGATGCCGCACAGGATGTCAAATGCATGGTTTCTTACTCGCTGTTCTTTTGCCATATAAATTCATGTCTTTAGTCGGGCAGGGCGATGGCTTACGCGTTGTTCCTCGGGAATGTCACGTCTCACCTGGCCATAGTGTTCGTTGAGATAACCTAACAAGTCGGCAGGCGCATACACCTGCAGGGGCCCCAGCCTGACTGTTCTGGGATGTGTCACGTGCTCCATATCCACACGTTCGGTAGGCGTAAGGACATTCTTGCAGCGAACGAGAGAGGTATCCCCATCGTACCACATCTGCACCTTGCGCAACATGCCCACGATCATCTTCTTAGGCAAAAGGGTAACCAGAATGCGCGTAATCAGACATGGAAGGAATCCACGCGGACGAGGCTTGTCCACCTGACATCGCCCGCAATACTTCCATTGCCATATCTCCTTGGCTATCAGGAGTCCGTTGAGTAGATTGGCGGCCTGATATTGCATCCGTTCCTTCCAACCCTGTCGTGGAATACGGTCGAAGGGGAAGATATCCACATAAATTCCCTGATGCATCTGCACATGACGGAAATCCCACTCCTCGAAGGTTGTCCCATTCTTGCGCACCTTGGCAAAATAGAAGAGCGAATGGGGATCCGTCTCGGTGGTCTGCACGAAATAATCATTTCCCAGTTCCTCTTGGGCTATCTGGAGGAAACGCTCATAATCAGCCCGCGGCATGCCCACGTCTACATCATCATCCCAGGGAAGGATGCTGTCCCAGAAGTATGCTCCGATGGCCGTGCCTCCTGTCACAAAATAATGCAGGCCATGACGTTGGCATACCTCTGCCACACGGCCCAGTATCTCATAGAGGACCGTCTGCAGCCGAACCAGTTCTTCCTTGGTATATGTAGTAGTTTCTTCTGCCATTTGTACTTGCTCTCTTATCTTCCCGGCAATATTCTGCCATGGAACTTCCTTTGGGGACAAAGGTACAAATATTCCACAAACCATTCCCTCCTCAAAGCTTTTCACATGAACTTTTCTTCACAAAAAACGTCTTTTTGACAAACAAACGAAAATATTTCGGTACAACAGGACCTGTCTTTGGGGACATCAGAGACGCTCAGCCTGCCTCATCCGTCAAGAAAATACACGAGACGTTGGAAAAAAAACAGAAGAAGGATTGCCGTTCCATTTATTATAAGTAACTTTGAGGAAATTTATTGCAAGGAACGTTCAAGACCTATAGAATTGGGAGAAATCAGATATTCCGTTCTATGCAAGAATCGTAATCCGACGAAGCCTTAAGTCGACTCATAGAAGTAACAAACATAAAACTAAACAAACATGACAGTAGACAGAAGAAGTTTCCTGAAGAGAACTGCAGTAGCATCTGCCCTCTTCACCATCGTTCCTCGTCAAGTGATGGGTAAGATGGGTGGAGCTAACAACTACGTAGCTCCCAGTGACCAGCTCACTCGCGGCATCATCGGAGTGGGCGGCATAGGCCGAAGCAACCTCCACTTCATAAGTGACGAGCGCTGCCGTATGGTGGCTCTGTGTGACGTGGATCAGAAGCACCTGGATTCTGCTGTGGCTGCAGCCAAGAAAAGTTTTGGAGAGACCGTGAAGGCATATCATGACTTCCGCGAACTCATTCACGATGACAACGTGGATATCGTCCACATCGCCACTCCCTCCCATTGGCATGGTATCATGGCTGTAGAGGCTGCCAATGCAGGCAAGGACATCCTATGTGAGAAACCCATGACTCGCACTATCGGCGAAGGACGACGTGTGGAGGAAGCCGTGAAGCGCAACGGACGCATCTTCCGTCTGGATACATGGTTCCGCTTCAAGGACACATTCTACGGATTGGGTACCGAGGTCAAGCCCCTGAAGAAATTGGTCGACAGCGGTCTGCTGGGTTGGCCACTCAAGGTTCGCATAAGCGGAGCCACAGGATTCACCTGGAAATTCTTCTGGACAGGTAAGGAGAATCTTGAGGTACAACCCATCCCCAAGGAACTCGACTATGACCTGTGGCTGGGTCCGGCACCTTACAAGCCCTACAATGTACATCGTACCCACCAGACATTCCGCGGATATTGGGATTACGATGGTGGAGGCCTGGGAGACATGGGACAGCACTATATTGATCCCGTACAGTATTTTCTGGGCAAGGATGACGAGTTCCCCGTAAAGGTAGAGGTAGATGCACCACAGCAGCACCCCGATGCCGTAGGTATATGGAGAAGCATCACATACACCTATGCCGACGGTTGCCAGATTATCTTGGAAGGAGAAGGGTTTGAGAGCAAGGGCAAGGTTCCTTATATCGAAGGTCCTAAGGGCAAGGTCTACAAAGGCTTCGAGTGCACCATTCCCAACGTGCAGGAAATCATCAACGAACTGCCCGACCCTGCTCCACGCGAGACAGACTTCCTCGATTGCGTACGCTCCCGTCGCCAGTTTGCCCTCAACGAGAGCAACGGACATCATAGTGCCACCATCGTGAACATGGGTGTGTGCGCCCTTCGATTGAACCGCACGTTGAACTTCGACCCCAAGACTCAGACGTTCATCAACGACGATGCTGCCAACCGCCTGGTATTCCAGCCCATGCGCGGAGAGTGGGGTAAGCTGATTTAACCCGAGTGCCAACCCAACAGTAAAAGTTAGAAGAAAAATGAGAAAGAGCATATTATTTATATCGGCCATTTGTCTCATGTTGATGGCCGCCATGCCTCTGAGTGCACAGGATGCCCGTCAGAGGAAGACAGAAACCATCGTGCAGGATGTCTTGGCTCTAATGCCTCTACAGACACAGCAGGACTATAATCGTGAGATGACCTCATTGGCACAGTCCGCTCCCCAGTCCATCGAGATGCTGGCAGCCATGCTGCAGCCTGCCGAGAAGCATACCAACAATCTCGTGGAGTATGCCATCAGCGGTGTGGTCGCTTTTGCCTCGAATAACGCCCAGTATCGTGAAGCCGTTGCTAAAGGTTTGCAAAATGCCCTTCCCAAGGCTGTCGACAAGACTGCCAAGGAGTTCCTGGAGGCACAGTTACGTTTGCTCTCATCACAGAATGACGTTACCTACGTCAATCACGAGGGAGCCCCTGTTTATGCTGAAGCTTATGACAACTTGATGGCGCTGGGTAACCAGGCCGGTGACCAGGTGGTGAAGACTCTCAAGAATAAAGATCGCGCTTTGCGCATGCAGGCTCTGAGGTTTGCCACCGACCACGGACTGGCTACAGAAGAATTGGGCAAGAAGGTGGCTAAGAAGTACTCCTCATGCAAGGAAGAAGGACGCGTGGACATCCTCAACTGGTTGGGCGACAACGGTATCTCCAGCCAGAAGCCTCTGATGATGAAAGCCATTAAGAAGGGTGGTGCACCTGCTGTGGCTGCCATTGAGGCTTTGGGGCGCATCGGCGGCGATGATGCTGCCGACGTTCTGCTGGCTCAGATAGGTACGGAAAACGATGCCGTTGCCCAGGAGGCTCTGCAGTCCTTCAACGGCAATATCAACGACAAGGTAAGTACAGCACTTGCCGCTGCCAAGACTCCCGAGCGCCAGAAGGCTCTGCTCGCTCTGGCAAGCAAGCGTCATGTCAAGGGTATAGCTGACCAGGCACTTGCTCTCGCAGAGGACAATGACACCGAAGTGGCTGCTGCTGCTCTGAAAACTCTGCCCGACGTGGTAGGAACCAAGGATGCTGCCCGTGTGGCCGAGAAACTCGACAAGGCCAATGATACACAGGCAAAGGCTTATCTAGCAGCCCTGCAGGCAAGCGTTGCCACCCTAGACGCCAAGACCCAGTATCAGACCATCAGCACAGAGATGAAGAAAGCAGGCAACAAGGCACGCTTCTATCCTGCCTTGGCTGCCACGGGAACCGACGAGTCCGTAGCCGAACTGCAACAGATATGGGAGAAGGAGAAGAGCGCGGAAGCTTTGGAAGCACTCAAGGGCAGTTCCAACTACAAGGCCGCCGCCCCTCTGCTCAAGGCTGCTCAGACTGGCGACGAGGGTGCCCTGGCCAAGTATGTGGGACTGGTGAACAAGTTTGAAACCAACATAGACAATCGCAGTGCATGCCTCATCAGCGCACTCTCACAGGCAAAGAGCGACAACAACAAGGCAAATGTCATAAACGCCCTGGGCAACACACCCACCAGAAATGCATTCTTGGCCGTAGGTAAATACCTCGAAGACAAGGGTGTCAGCTATCAGGCCGCCGTGGCAGAGAAGAATATCTTGAAGCAGACACAGGAGGATATTGAGTACGATATCGTGAAGGCCAACATGACAAAGGCTATCGACATCTACAATGCTCATGGTACAGCCGATGACGGCTATGCTGTTGACGAAATCAAGAAGATGCTTGCCGAGATGCAGCCTTCACCCATCTTCACACTCTCCGACGAGGAGAAGAAACAGGGATTTGAGGTTCTGTTTGATGGAACAAACCTCGACAAATGGACAGGTAACAAGGTGGGATATGTGCCCATCAACGGCAGCATCTACGTGACTGCCAATTATGGTAACGAGAGCAATCTCTATACTGTCAAGGAGTATCAGGACTTTGTCTTCCGTTTTGAGTTCTGCTTCGTACGTCCTGGCGTAAACAATGGTATAGGCATACGTACCCCCATGGGTGTAGATGCTGCATATTATGGCATGTGTGAGTCGCAGATTCTGGATCACGATGATCCCATCTATGCAGGTCTGCACGATTATCAGGTACACGGCTCTGTATATGGAGTCATTCCTGCCAAGCGCATAAAGCACAAGCCATTGGGCGAATGGAGCACCGAGGAGATACGTGTTGAGGGTGATCACATCACGGTGACTGTCAACGGAGAAGTGATTGTGGATGGTAACATACGCGAGGCATGTAAGGGCCATAACGTGGCTCCTGATGGCAGCGACAAGAATCCCTATACCGTGGATCATCGTAACCATCCCGGTATGTTCAACAAGACCGGACACATCGGTTTCCTCGGTCATGGCGCAGGCCTGAAGTACCGCAACGTGCGTGTGCTGGACCTCACCAACCAGAAGCAGGGTAAGAAGAAAGCCCAAAAATAATCCTATCTATATATATAATAGGGAAGCGCAACCAGCTCTGGGATGAATACCACTCGCTGGTTGCGCTTCCTTATGCTTGGTGAGATCAATGTTTCCTCAGTACATTGACCTCCACACCACCTATTTGTGAGGCGAGTTCCGAAAACGAACTTTGGAACGATCCGTAAATCCTGTTTGTCCGTGCCAGGGTGTACATGTCCACGATACCTCCTTTGATACCTGCTATCGAATTGCGGTCTGCTTCCTCCTGGGCCGTAAGCAATTTGCTTCCATACCGCGAGCGCATCTCGTCTTTGATAGCCTCCGAATCTGTGGCCAGGAAGATGATGGTATCCTCATTCTGATCCACCTCCTGGTCGATAGCCTCCACAAACAGCTCCGTGGGACTTTGCAGGATAGAGGCTATATTGTCTGTCCTGCGGATGTGCACCCCGATAGTATGAGGGGAGAATCTTGTCGCATAGGCATCTATCTCGCGCTTTATATCCGGCAACGGGACAAAGAGCCGTCGAAGCAAATCATGATCATATGGATAGAAGTTTGTGTAAGAAGCCAGATACACTTCACCTTGCCGAGCCCATGCCTCGAAATCGAAATGTTGCATCCTTAGGGGCGTTATCCTGGCTTCATAGAGTGCGTCACGAAACATCAGACGCTGGAACATGCGAGGAACAAACAGATTTTTCCGTCGTGGACGGTCCAGCATCAGACGGTCACTCAAGGAAGCGTCACGGATGGAGAGACCGTCTTGTTCTATAGGTTCAAAGAGAGCATGGAAGGGTGCATTGAGTGCCCAGTCGCGAAACCAAACAGCTTTCATCTCTACACCCACCTTTTTGGCCAGGGTGTAAGAGGCAGCCATTGCTCTCATGCGATTTGCCAGCCCACCAGCCGGCACAAATACCATCTTCTTCATTTTCTTTGGGGTCGATTACATACCGCAAAGATAATACAAACCAAACGCAGGACAGACAAGTTTGACCCGAATATTTCCGTTAGGGTCTTGATTTTCTCAAGTCATTCCTTCACTTCGGAGAGTCATTTCTCGAATCATTGCAGGAAGAGGATTTTTTTTTCTCGTTTGTGGCAAACTCTATCCATATATACTTGTTGTCAAAAGGCATAATCGAATTTGCACCGAAAACTTCGGAACACAGTCGTCCCTCTTGTATGACAACCAGGACTCGGATTTTGTTCCTCGTATGGTGTCTCGTCGTATTGCGAACTGTAAAGTCCACTTTGAGTATACCGGGATAGCGTGTGTATATGATAGGCCTTTCTGCCACTTGATGCTGAAATAAGCCTGTTGCTGCCATAAGTGGGTAATGTATGTTGTTTGATATGAGTCTTTTGCTCCGACTGCTTTTTTTCGTATAAATTTGTAGAACAGAATCTGTGTTTTCTATTATGATTATATTGATTTGGCCATCTTTTGTCATGTCTGCATTCCGTGCCTTTTTTAATTCTGTTGAGAAGTATTCTCTTGCGGGTAGAAGAGACGGAAAATAGGTCTGAGGGGCATAATTTCTGTCTAATTGTGCAGAAATCTCATCTAATTATTGTAAATTTGTAGGTCAAGACGAAATAATCTTTATGATATTCAAATGAATACTAACAGTAGTTATACAGCCAATCCCTGTTTTATGGCAGTGGATTTGGGAGCGACAAGTGGCCGCACTATCCTTGGAAATGTGGAGAATGGCCAACTGATTCAGAAGGAACTGACACGTTTCCCTAATCGTATCACCCAGTTGGGCGGGCATTTTTATTGGGACATATATGCTTTATATGCAGAAATCATTCGTGCTTTGCGTCAGGTAGCCGAACAGGGAATAGAACTTCAGAGCATAGGTATCGATACCTGGGGCGTTGACTTCGTGTGCGTAGGGAGGGATGGCAACATACTTCGCAATCCTTTCTCTTATCGCGACCCCCACACAGAGGAGATCATGGATGATTTTTTCAAGATCGTTCCCAAGGAGGATGTTTATGAGCGCACGGGCATACAGTTCATGAACTTCAACACTCTTTTCCAACTGGCGGCTATGCGTAAGCATCAGGATTCGGCTTTGGAAGCCGCAGGAAAGATACTTTTCATCCCTGATGCATTAGGCTATATGCTCACGGGCGAAGCTGTGTGTGAATATACTATTTTAAGTACCAGTCAGATGCTGGATCCTCGTACCAAGCGCATTGACCCTGTGCTGATGAAGGCTGTAGGGCTGACAGAAGATCAGTTCGGTCGTTATGTGAATCCAAGCGACATTGTCGGCACGCTCTCCTCCGAAGTGCAGAAGATGACAGGGCTTGGTCCTGTGCCCGTGGTGGCTGTGGCTGGTCATGATACAGGTGCAGCCGTGGCAGCCGTACCTGCCAAGGACGAGCGGTACGCATATCTTAGTTGCGGCACATGGAGCCTGCTGGGAATTGAGACCAAGGACGCAATCATAAACAAAGAGAGCTACGACTATAATTTCACCAACGAGGGAGGCATTGAGGGAACAACGCGTTTCTTGAAGAATATCTGCGGCATGTGGCTTCTGGAGCGTTGTCGTCAGGAGTGGACTGATGCGCCTGCAGATGTGAATGAGATAAACAGCCAGGCCATGGAGGCCGCTCCGTTCCGCTCGCTTGTCAATCCGGATGATCCTCGTTTTGCCAATCCCGAGAGTATGGTGCAGGCTATCCGGGACTTCTGCAGAGAGACTGGCCAGCCGGTTCCTGAAGATTATCGTCAGATCGCCAGGTGTATCTTCGAAAGTCTGGCCCTGCGTTATCGTCAGGTGCTTGATTATCTGAAGCAGTTGGCTCCCTTCCCCATCGAGAAACTCCATGTGATAGGTGGTGGCACATACAATACCTATCTCATGCAGATGACGGCCGACAGTATAGAGATGCCTGTGATCACGGGTCCCGTAGAGGGAACCGCCATCGGCAATATCATGTTGCAGGCCAAGGCGGCAGGGATAGTGGGTGATATGTTTGACATGCGCCGTATTATCGCCAACAGCATAGAGACCAGAACATATCAGCCTGTGCACTCCAAGGAGTGGGACGAAGCATACGAGAAATTCTTGAACATACAAAAATAACAAACAAACACAAACATTCCGTTATGAAAGAAGAATTAGTGAGAAAAGCCTATGAGGTAGCCAAGGAGCGCTATGCAGAGATAGGCATCGATACAGAGAAAGTTCTGAGCCAATTGCAGGATTTCCATCTGTCACTCCATTGTTGGCAGGCTGATGACGTGGCTGGCTTTGAGGTTCAGGCAGGAGCCCTGAGTGGTGGTATTCAGAGTACGGGTAACTATCCTGGTAAGGCCAGAAATATAGATGAGTTGCGTGCAGATATCCTGGAGGCAAAGAGTTTGATACCTGGTAACCATCGTCTGAACCTGCATGAGATCTATGGTGATTTCAAGGGTAAGGTGGTGGATCGTGATGAGGTGACCGTTGAATATTTCCAGTCCTGGATTGATTGGGCAAAGGAGAATGATACAAAACTGGATTTCAACTCCAGCAGTTTTTCTCATCCCAAGAGCGGCAGCCTTTCTCTCTCAAATCCCGATGAGGGTATCCGTTCGTTCTGGGTGGAGCACACCAAGCGTTGCCGTGAGATAGCCAATGCTATGGGTGAGGCTCAGGGTGATCCTTGTATCATGAACCTTTGGGTACATGATGGCTGCAAGGACGTGAGTGTGAATCACATGCTTTATCGTGGCTTGCTGAAAAAGTCGCTCGATGAAATCTTTGCCAAGGAACAGCCCATGATGAAGGATTGTATTGAAGGTAAAGTGTTCGGCATCGGTTTGGAGAGCTTTACCGTTGGTTCACATGACTTCTATACAGCTTATGCTGCCCAGAATCAGAAGATACTGACTATTGATACAGGTCACTATCATCCCACCGAGAGTCCTGCCGATAAGGTGAGCGCAGTTCTGCAGTTCGTCCCCGAATTGATGTTGCACGTGAGCCGTCCTATTCGTTGGGATAGTGACCATGTGACCATTATGGACGACCCCACTCAGGAACTCTTCTCCGAGATTGTTCGTGCTGATGCCCTTGACCGCGTTCATTATGGATTGGATTTCTTTGATGGAAGCATCAACCGCATAGGTGCTTATGTTATCGGTTCGCGTTCCGCACAGAAGTGCATGTTGCGTGCCCTTTTGGAGCCTAAGGACGTTATCAGCAAGGCAGAACTCCAAGGCGAAGGTTATCGTGTGCTCGGACTCATTGAGGAGCAGAAGGCTATGCCTTGGCAGGCCGTATACGATGAATTCTGTGTTCGCAACAATGTGCCTGTGGGCCAGGATTTTATGAAGGAAATAGACTCTTACGAGGCTAACGTAACCAGCAAGCGTTGCTGATAGATTTATAAGCTATGAATATTCTTGTCGGATTGCTGATTATAGCAGCAGGCGCATTCTGCCAGTCAAGCAGTTACGTGCCCATCAATAAGATCAGGCAATGGAGTTGGGAGAGCTATTGGATTGTGCAGGGTGCTTTCGCCTGGCTGATTCTGCCTTTGCTCGGTGCACTTCTGGCTGTTCCTGAGGGACATTGCCTTTGTGAGCTCATTACCTCACAGAACTCTTTCAATATCGGTATGACCATTCTTTTTGGTGTACTTTGGGGAGTGGGCGGCCTGACCTTCGGCCTTTCCATGCGTTATCTGGGTGTGGCTTTAGGTCAGAGTATCGCTTTGGGAACATGTGCTGGTCTGGGCACGGTCATGGGACCGATCCTACTTAACATATTCTTTCCTGAGCAGGGCGCTTTGGCCAGTCTTACCACTTCTGTGTTGGTAGGTGTGGCTGTCACCTTATTGGGTATAGCCATCATTGGTATTGCAGGTTCCATGAAGGCTTCCATGTTGTCCGAGGAAGAGAAGAAGGCTGCTGTGAAGGATTTCAACTTTACACGTGGTCTTGCTATTGCATTGCTGGCAGGTTTTATGAGTGGTTGTTTCAACGTAGGTCTTGAGTTTGGTAAGGATATCAATTTCGGCGACCTTACGCCAGACATCTATAAGACTTTGCCTGCTACCTTGTTGGTGACAATAGGAGGCTTCGTCACGAATGCTGTCTTCTGTTTCTATCAGAATCACAAGAACAAGACATGGTCAGATTATTGCAAGGGAAATGTTTGGATCAACAACCTTTTCTTCTGCGTGCTTGCAGGCGCCCTGTGGTATAGCCAGTTCTTCGGACTCTCGCTTGCCAAGGGATTCCTCGTTGAATCGGACACTTTGATGACGCTTTCTTTCTGTATATTGATGGCGTTGAATGTGACATTCAGCAACGTGTGGGGAATAATTCTCAAAGAGTGGAAAGGCTGTTCGTCCAAGACCATTGCTGTTCTTGTTCTGGGAATTGCAGTGTTGATTGCGAGCAGTTTCCTGCCCCAGCTTATCTGATGGGTTAGCCAAGAGTCATAAGTGCAATACAACAGAATCAACACCTCTCTCGCTCCATGCAGGAAGCGGGAGAGGTTATATAATAATAATGTATAAGAGAATGAAGAGTATATTGGAAGGCCGTCCTGCGTTGGCGGCTGTGGTAGACCAGGTCGCTGAAGTGGCGGGCTACTTGTGGGAGAAAGGATGGGCCGAGCGGAACGGAGGAAATATCACGGTCAATGTGACGGAGTTTGTCGATGAGGAAATCCAGGCCATGCCTGCTATAGCTCCTGCCAAGCAGATTGGCAAGATCCTGCCCAATCTGAAGGGAAAATATTTCTATGCAAAGGGAACAGGCAAGCGCATGCGTGACCTTGCCCGTTGTCCGATGGGGAATGGTGCTATTATCCGTATCTGCGATGATTGTGCCTCTTATGAGATCATTGCAGACCATGCTGTGATGCCGACGAGTGAGCTACCGTCGCATCTCTCCCTGCAGGATTATTTGATTGGGACCGGCAGTATCTATAAGGCAACACTTCATACACACCCCATCGAACTGGTGGCTATGTCACACATTCAGCGTTTCCTGCGCTCCGACGAGATGACAAGAGTTCTCTGGTCTATGATTCCCGAGACATTGGCTTTCGCTCCTCTGGGAATCGGGGTTGTTCCTTATGCTATGCCTGGTTCTATAGAGTTGGCAGATGCAACTCTTGAGCAGATAAAGACACATGACGTGGTGTTGTGGGAGAAGCATGGTACTGTATCGGTGGGCGTAGACATTATGGATGCTTTCGACCAGACAGATGTACTTTGCAAGTCGGCCAATATCTATATGTGTGCTCGCAACATGGGTTCTGAACCTGATGGTATGACAGAGGAAGCCATGAAAGCTGTGCAGGAAGAGTTCAAGTTGCCAAAGTCTCGTCCGTGTTAAGATATGTGATGGTTGCTCCGGGATGAATTCTTGTCAGGAAAGGCAGGCAGGTCGTAAATACTCATATGGTAGAGCGAAAAAGAAGACTCTTGTTGCTTCCTGCAGAGATATTTTTCTTGATTTGTTGCTGTGGGTATGAAAAAGTTAGTACCTTTGCACCGCATTTGCGAGGCTGTTCCGATGTGTGGTGCAGCACGCCAAACAAGTTTCATCAAATAGACAGTAGAAGTCATGTATTTGGATTCAACCAAAAAGGTAGAGATTTTCACCCAGTATGGTCAGGGTGGCAAGGACACAGGAAGTGCAGAGAGTCAGATAGCTCTCTTTACTTATCGTATTGCACATCTGACAGAGCACATGAAGCAGAACCGTAAGGACCACAGCACCGAGCGTGCGTTGACAGGTCTTGTAGGTAAGCGTCGTAGTCTCCTCAACTATTTGAAGAGCCGCGATATCAATCGCTATCGTGCTATTGTGAAGGCTCTGGGTCTGCGTAAGTAATCGCGCAGCTCTGCTCAAAAGATGAAAACCAAAAGCTGCATTCCTCCCAAGAGGTTGCAGCTTTTTTCAGTTAAAAAGGCTTTTGATATGCCTTGACAAGTGTGAGCAAGAACAATCAAAACGAAACAGACATATTAGATATGAATAAGATTAGACGAATCCTGCCTGATGCGTTGGCCATAATTCTGTTTGTGGTCATCAGTGTGTTCTATTTCTTCACTCCTATCAGGGATGGTCTTGTGCTTTCGGGCCATGACCATAGTGCTCCTGCGGGAAGTAGCGTGGAGATGAATCATTATCGTGAGACACATCATGGTGAGCGCACACGCTGGACTAATAGTCTGTTTGGTGGTATGCCCACTTATCAGATGAGTCCCAGTTACGACAGCACCGAGGCGCTTTCTGTATTGGAGAAGGTGTATCAGTTGGGACTTCCTGCCGTGGCTGCTTATGTGTTCATGATGTTGTTGGGTTTCTACATCTTGTTGCGTGCTTTTGATTTCCGCGTATGGATGGCCACATTGGGTGCTGTATTGTGGGCTTTCAGCAGTTACTATTTTATCATTATTGCTGCAGGTCATATCTGGAAACTGCTCACGTTGAGTTTTGTCCCGCCCACAATAGCAGGCATGGTGTTGTGTTATAAAGGGCGCTATTTGCCAGGTGTTATAGTTACGGCTTTGTTTACGGCCATGCAGATACTGAGCAACCATGTGCAGATGACGTATTATTTCCTTTTTGTAATGGGATTGATGGTACTTGCTTATCTGATAGAGGCAGTGCGAAATCATACGATGGGGAGTTGGCTTAAGGCAACAGGATGTTTTGTCATAGGTGGATTGCTGGGCATTGTCATCAATATGAGTAATCTCTATCATACTTGGGAGTATAGTAAGGAGAGTATGCGTGGTAGAAGTGAGCTGACGCAGAAGACCAGGAATCCGGCTGATCAGACAAGTAGCGGCTTAGAGCGTAGTTACATCACAATGTGGAGTTATGGTCTCGGCGAGACATGGACGTTACTTGTACCTAATACTAAGGGTGGAGCAAGTATGCCGCTTTCTGCCAGCGAGACGGCCATGAAACACGCCAATGCCACTTATGCCCCCGTTTACCAGGCATTTACCCAGTATTGGGGAGAACAGCCAGGCACGAGTGGTCCTGTCTATGTGGGTGCTTTTGTGCTGATGCTCTTTGTTTTGGGAATCTTTATTGTGCGTGGACCTATGAAATGGTGCCTGCTGGCTGCCACCATCCTGAGTATCTTGCTGTCGTGGGGAAAAAATTTCATGGGATTTACAGATTTCTTCCTTGATTATGTGCCGATGTATGACAAGTTCCGTACTGTTGCCAGTATACTTGTTATTGCGGAATTCACTATTCCTTTGCTGGCAATGCTTGCCCTCAAGAAACTTGTTGAGGATCCTGCTTGCCTGGAGGGAAGGAGTGAGAAATGGCATTTCCCCCGCAAGCATTATCTCTCCCTTAGTTTTGCTTTGACGGGAGGAGTGGCTTTGCTCTTTTGGTTGATGCCAGATTTGTTTTTCGGAGAATATCTTTCCAGTGCCGATCAGGCCTATATGCGGCAATATGTAGAGGCAGGATACATCCCACAGCAACTTTCTGCTGACATACTTCGCAATATGACAGACATGCGTAGGGCTATGTTTACGGCAGATGCAATGAGGAGTTTTATTGTGGTGGGTGTCGGCACACTCGTGCTGTTGGTGTATCGATGGAAGCGTATCAAAGAGGTGCCTATGGTGGCTTGCCTCATTATTCTGTGTCTTGCAGATATGTGGGGAGTGAACAAGCGATATCTCAATGACAGTATGTTCTCGGCACCCTCGGCACGTATGCAGGACTTACAGCAAACAGAGGCAGACCAGATGATCCTGGCCTCAAATAAGGGTGCATACAATCGTGTGCTTAATCTTACCGTGAGCACCTTCAACGATAACACCACTTCCTATTACCATAAGAGTATCGGTGGATATCACCCAGCCAAGCTCCGTCGCTATCAGGAGCTTATAGAGGAGCATATTCATAAGGAGATGGGGCGTGTCAATATTGCTATAGTAGATACTCGTGGAGAACTCCAGCAATGCAATGGTGACAGTCTGTTCCCTGTGTTGAATATGCTCAATACCGCATGGGTTATTTTGGGCACTCAGGATGGCAGGAAGACGGCTGTGTCTAATCCGTGGGCAGCAGGAAATGCCTGGTATGTGGAAGAGGTACGTTATGTGAAAGATGCTGACGCGGAATTGGCGAGCTTGGGCGCTGTCAATCCTAAGCAGACGGCTGTTTCCGACGAGCGTTTCCGGGGTATCCTGGACACTACCTCTGGGAAAGACAGCATGTCAAGTGTCGTGCTGAAGGAATACGAAGCCAACCGGTTAAGTTACGAGGCTACTTCGAACAAGGATGGCGTGGTGGTCTTTAGTGATATCTATTATCCTGGATGGACATGTACGGTTGACGGAAAGGAGACACCTATAGCCCGTGTCAATTATGTTCTACGAGCCATCCGCATTCCAGCCGGGAAGCATTCCATTGAGATGAGTTTTTATCCTAAAAGCGTGCGTGCGACGGAGACCCTTGCTTATGTGGCTTTGGCATTGCTTTTTGCCCTTACTCTCATCTATGGAGTTGTGAGTTTTCGCGTGTCACGCAGGTAGGAGTCTGTGTGAGCAATTTTGTAGAATACGTAGAGTATCTACGGAAATGAAGAAATGTCCCCCAACCTTGTTGTTTTAATCAACAGGCTGGGGGACAATACTTTGATTTTTTCTCATAGTGAATTATATGACAGGATAATTTGTTTGATATGCCACGATGTGTTTATAGTACTTATTCTGTTGCCTTATATATTGAATCTGTAACTTGCAAAGGCGTTGTAAGTCCAACAAGAGGATGGTCTGTGCGTAGAAGTGCGTACAAGGTTAAAAATCAGACTGCACAGAGGAGAAGTGTGCGTTTTTTTTTGTAAGTTTGCAATTCATTTTTAACAGAATCTTGAATATAGAGTATATTTTATGAAAAGACTTCTTTTTCTGCTACTCGCGTTTGTGGGTCTTTGGGTGCCATGTCAGGCGCAATTCCAAAGTCCAGTTACTTTTCGCGTGGTAGACGAGAAGACACCTGATGGAAAATTGCTTGTTCGCTTTGTTGGTCAGGTAGATGCTGGTTGGCATGTGTATGCTACTGATATCCCAGAGGGAGGCCCTACAGCCGCCTCGCTTACTATAGAGAAGGTGCAGGGTCTCAGGAGTGAGGGAAATCTGCGTACTGTAGGGGATGTACATCGTGCCGAGGATCCCATGTTTGGCATGGAGGTATCTTATATGGAGGGTGTGGCCACTTTCGAGCAAACCTTTGTCATAACAGCGGAGGAGTATTCTGTGGAGGGATATATGACCTATGGCGCATGCAATGATGAGAACTGCATTCCGCCTACAGATGTGGAGTTTTCCTTGAACGGAAAGTCCGAAGTGTCTTTGCCTGCACTTCAATCTCATGATACGACTACAGAAACTTTGTCTCAAGACACTGTTTCCGTCAAAGAACCGGCAACTCTCCATGTGGATGAGGATTTGTGGGCTCCGGTAATACAGGAGTTGCATCAGACCGAATCATCAGGACCTCTTGGCGACAGGAGTCTGATGACAATCTTCTTCCTCGGAATACTTGGCGGATTGGTTGCTCTGCTTACACCTTGTGTGTGGCCTATCATCCCAATGACCGTAAGTTTCTTCCTGAAGCGCAGTAAGGATAATCGTAGGCAGGGCATACGTGATGCGATGACTTACGGAGTGAGCATCGTGGTAATCTATGTGCTTCTTGGGTTGATCGTCACCGCATTCTTTGGAGCAAGTAAGCTCAATGAATTGAGCACAAATGCCTTGTTCAACGTATTCTTCTTTCTGCTTCTTGTTCTTTTTGGCATTAGTTTCCTGGGTGGTTTCGAATTGTCTTTGCCAAGTCGTTGGACCAATGCTGTAGACAGGAAGTCGGAGTCAACAAGTGGTTTGTTGAGTATCTTCCTCATGGCGTTCACGCTGAGCCTGGTCAGTTTTTCCTGCACAGGTCCCATTATTGGTTTTCTTTTGGTGGAGGTGAGTACGAGTGGGGCTTTGTTAGCTCCCACTGTGGGTATGTTCGGTTTTGCTCTTGCGTTGGCGCTTCCTTTTACGCTCTTCGCTCTCTTCCCGACTTGGCTTAAGAGTGTCCCGAAGAGCGGAAATTGGATGAACTGTATCAAGGTGTGTCTGGGATTCATAGAGCTGGCTTTCTCGCTGAAGTTCCTCTCTGTGGCCGATTTGGCTTATGGATGGCATATCTTGGATCGGGAGGTATTCCTTTGCCTTTGGATAGTGATCTTCGCGTTTATGGGAGCATATCTTGTTGGGTGGATACGCTTCCCGCATGACGAGGATGAGTTTGATGAGATGGGCGAAGTTGTGATCAATCCCCGTACAGGAGTAATCCGCTTCCTGCTTGCTTTGGTGAGTTTTGCTTTTGCCTTGTATATGATTCCTGGTCTGTGGGGCGCACCTTGTAAGGCGGTAAGTGCGTTTGCTCCGCCGATGTCAACGCAGGATTTCCGTTTGGGAGATAGTGGTAGCATACACGCACAATTTACCGATTATGAAGAAGGTATGGCCTATGCTCGTCAACAGCATAAGCCTGTCTTGGTGGACTTTACGGGATATGGTTGTGTCAACTGTCGTAAGATGGAAGCTGCAGTGTGGACAGATCCGCAGGTGGTAGCTATGATAAAAGACCATTATGTGCTTATCTCACTTTATGTGGATGAGAAGACACCACTCGACAGTACCCTTACTGTGACAGAGAATGGTTCCACAACGCGTTTGCGTACAGTGGGCGATAAATGGAGTTATTTACAGAGGGTTAAGTTTGGTGCTAATGCGCAGCCTTTTTATGTCTTGCTTGACAACGAAGGCAAACCCTTGGCCCCCTCTTATGCATTTGATGAGAGTGTGACCGCCTATCTGGATTTCCTGAATCAAGGTCTCAGAGCATACTCTGCCCATGCAAGCCATTGAATGCCATATGTCAATCAGGTGGGTGCCTTGATGGTTGAAATAAGTTGAAGATTGGTCGTTATTTCCTTTTTTGACTAAATTTAAGTTAATGAATATAAAGGGGATGCGGTCGTATGGCACAAACAAATTAATTTCGCATTGTCATATGACGTGTGTATTAAACGAAAACAACAAAAGATAAATAAAGAATGGAGAAGATTCAAGAACTGACAGAGAAACTCTACCGCGAAGGTGTAGAGAAAGGCCAGGCTGAGGCTGAGCGAATCAAGCTTGAAGCACAGACAGAGGCGCAGAAAATTCTGGATAATGCCCGTCAGCAAGCACAGGCGATTGAGGTGCAAGCCAGGAAGAAGGCTGCAGAGTTGGATGCAAATACCAAGAGCGAATTGAAACTCTACACAAGCCAGGCACTTAATGCACTCAGAAGTGAAATTGCCAATGTCCTGACCAATAGCGCTGTGGACGAGGCGGTGAAGGGGCTTGTTGCCGATCCTGAATTCCTGCCCAAGTTTGCTGTTGAGTTGGCAAGTAAATGGGCTTGTGATGAGCCTGTGGTGCTAAGTACTTCTGAAGCTGATAGCCTTAAGAAGTATTTTGTAGCCAAGGCGAAGGAACTTCTTGACAAGGGTGTTACTATTCAGCAGGTAAGCGGCAAGGAAACCATGCTCACAATCGCTCCTGCTGATGGTAGTTATAAGGTGGACTTCGGACGAGAGGAATTTGAAGCCTATTTCAAGGGATTCCTGCGTCCGCAGTTGGTGGAAATGCTTTTCTAAAGGCAATGTGATCTCTCTGTCGCCATATGGTACATGGTTTTGGTGCTTATCGGGGAGTTTTATGACATAGATAACGTAACACAGATATATGGGGAACTATTATTGTCTGGTCGCAGGTCTGCCCGACATTGACCTGGCGGATACCCAACCTGGATTTTCTTTCTCGGAATTGAGAGAGTGGTGTGACTCTGAGTTGTCGGAGGCAGACCGCAAGCTTATCTCGTATTTCTATTTAAGACAGGACTGTCGGAACCTTGTGACGTTGCTTGGGAATCCAGATGCCAAGGTCGATCTCTATGGTAATTACACCATGGAGCAGTATGTGGACTTGATGACAAGCGCAAGAGAGATGAACTTCAATGTGCATCGCTTCCCGTCCTTTATGAGTATATTTGCCCGTGAGTACAACTATAATAAGGGCAAGCAAGGCTATTTTCCTGAGGACGAATTGGATTACCTGTTCCTACACTATGCTATCACTACTTGTCCCAATCGCATGATAGGAGAATGGTATCAGCTCAATCTTGATGTGGCAAATATTCTCACAGCCATGATTGCACGCAAGAATGGATGGAATGTGGCTGACTATATCAAGGGTGACGGTGAGGTACAGGAGATGATTAGGGAAAACAAGACCCGTGATTTTGATCTTACTCTTGAGTATGATTACGTGAAGGATCTTATGAAGATTGTGGATGAGGAGGATCCTGTAAGGAAAGAGAAGATGATAGATGCGTTCAAATGGCTTTGGCTGGATGAACATACGTTCTTCAATCCTTTCTCGATTGACGCCATCTTTGCTTACCATTGCAAACTGGAGATGCAGTATAGGTGGGCCAGACTTGATGTCCAGACAGGAAGAGAAACATTCCGTCAGATCATAGAGAACCTACGCTCAGAGGCTCGTGTCCCCGACGAATTTATTCAGAAATAAATAATAAAAAGCATATAACATGACAAAAGGAACTGTAAGTGGCGTAGTTTCAAACATGGTCACAATCCGTGTAGACGGACCTGTGATGCAAGGTGAAATATGCTACATAGAGACAGGAGGAGACCGCCTGATGGCTGAGGTGATCAAGGTCACAGGTCAGGATGCCTACGTTCAGGTGTTCGAGAGTACCCGAGGGTTGAAAGTGGGCTCTAATGCAGAGTTTACAGGCCATATGCTTGAAATCCAAATGGGTCCTGGAATGCTTAGCAAGAATTATGACGGTCTGCAGAATGACCTTGACAAGATGGAGGGCGTCTTCCTCAAAAGAGGTCAGTATACAGAACCATTGGATGCAGATCGCGAGTGGGATTTCGTACCCATTGTCAAGGTGGGTGACCAGGTGCAGGAGAGTGACTGGTTGGGTGAGGTAGAGGAGAATCATCAGCCTCTGAAGATTATGGCTCCTTTCCAGTTGAAGGGCTTTGCTACGGTGAAGAGCATTGTTCCTGCAGGCAAGTACAGAATACATGATGTGGTGGCTGTACTTGAGGATGAAAAGGGCAATGAGATAAAGGTGGACATGGTGCAGCATTGGCCAGTGAAATTCGCCCTGACGAATTATGCGGAGAAGCCTCGTCCATTCAAACTTCTTGAGACTGGCGTACGTACTATTGACACATTCAATCCCATTGTTGAAGGAGGTACAGGCTTTATTCCCGGTCCTTTCGGTACAGGAAAGACGGTGCTTCAGCATGCAATCTCCAAGCAGGCCGAGGCAGACATTGTGATTATTGCTGCCTGTGGTGAACGTGCCAATGAGGTTGTGGAAATTTTCTCTGAGTTTCCCGAATTGGTTGACCCCCATACAGGACGCAAACTGATGGAGCGTACCATCATCATTGCAAATACCAGCAACATGCCTGTTGCTGCACGTGAGGCGTCTGTCTATACAGCCATGACCATGGCTGAGTTCTATCGTTCCATGGGATTGCGTGTCCTTTTGATGGCAGACTCCACTTCTCGTTGGGCACAGGCTTTGCGTGAGATGAGTAACCGTATGGAGGAACTCCCGGGCCCTGACGCCTTCCCTATGGATCTTGGCGCCTTGATCTCGAACTTCTATGGTCGTGCCGGTTATGTCCGTCTACGTAATGGCCAGGTAGGTTCTGTGACTTTCCTTGGTACCGTATCACCTGCAGGTGGTAACCTAAAGGAACCGGTGACTGAGAATACCAAGAAGGTTGCGCGTTGCTTCTATGGTTTGGAACAGGACCGAGCAGACAAGAAGCGTTATCCTGCGGTGAATCCTATAGATTCCTATTCCAAGTATCTTGAGTATCCCGAGTTTTCAGAATACATCAGCAACCATATCAATGGCGATTGGATTCCTAAGGTGTTGAAACTGAAGACACGTATGCAGAGAGGAAAGGAGATTGCAGAGCAGATCAATATTCTGGGAGACGATGGTGTTCCAGTAGAGTATCACGTGACTTTTTGGAAGAGTGAGGTTGTTGACTTTGTCATTCTGCAGCAGGATGCTTTTGATGAGGTAGATGCTATGACACCTTTGTCTCGTCAGGAGGAATTGCTCAATCTGGTCACAGATATATGTGACAAGGACGATTTCCAGTTTGAAACCTTCCTTGAGGTGACCGATTACTTCAAGAAGATGATAAATCTATGCAAGCAGATGAACTACTCGGAATACCAAAGCGAGCAGTACGCTGATTATAAGAAACAGGTGCAGGCAATGTTATAAAGAATATGTAAGTATGGCAACAGCATTTCAAAAGATATATACGCAGATAAGCCAGATAACCAAGGCAACCTGTATGCTCAAGGCCAAAGGCGTGGGGTATGATGAACTCGCACGTATTAATGGCAAGCTGGCCCAGGTGGTGAGAATCTCTGGTGATGATGTTACCTTGCAGGTGTTTGAGGGCACAGGAGGCATACCGACCAATGCTGAAGTGACCTTTTTGGGTAAGGCACCTACGTTGAAGGTAAGTGAGCAATTGGCAGGACGTTTTTTCAATGCCTATGGCGAACCTATTGATGGAGGTCCTGTCATTGAGGGACGTGAGGTGGAGATTGGTGGTCCAAGTGTGAACCCCGTTCGTCGTAAGCAGCCCAGCGAACTGATTGCTACGGGTATTGCCGGTATTGATTTGAACAATACCTTGGTGTCGGGACAGAAGATACCTTTCTTTGCGGATCCAGACCAACCGTTCAATGAGGTGATGGCTATGGTGGCCATGCGTGCCAAAGCTGATAAGATTATCCTTGGTGGTATGGGTATGACCAATGATGACTACTATTTCTTCCGCAACACATTCTCCGATGCAGGAGCGCTTGATCGTATCATCTCTTTCATCAATACTACAGAGGATCCTGCCGTGGAGCGTTTGCTTGTACCTGACATGGCTCTTGCTGCCGCAGAGTATTTTGCTGTAGAGAAGCATGAGACGGTACTGGTACTGTTGACAGATATGACCTCTTACGCCGACTCATTGTCTATCGTGAGCAATCGTATGGACCAGATACCTTCGAAGGATTCCATGCCAGGTTCCTTATATTCCGATTTGGCAAAGATTTATGAGAAGGCCGTTCAGTTCCCCGAAAGCGTAGGCGGTGGTTCAATCACCATCATTGCCGTGACCACATTGAGTGGTGGTGATATTACGCATGCGGTGCCTGACAACACAGGTTACATCACAGAAGGACAGCTTTATCTGCGTAGAGACAGTGATGTGGGCAAGGTTATCATTGACCCATTCCGCTCACTCTCACGTCTGAAGCAACTTGTGGCAGGAAAGAAGACACGTGCAGACCATTCACAGGTGATGAATGCAGCCATCCGTCTTTATGCCGATGCTGCCAATGCGAAGACCAAACTTGAGAATGGCTTTGATCTGACCGACTATGATAATCGTTGTCTGGACTTTGCCAAGGACTATGCCACACGGCTCCTTGCCATTGATGTGAACCTCAACACAGAGGAAATGCTTGACGTAACGTGGGAACTCTTCCGCAAGTATTTCAAACTGGAGGAGGTCAACATCAAGAAGGAGTTTACTGACATTTATTGGAAGTGAAGACAATGGCGTCTCTCGTGCTTCCATGACGTGGGGCTTACTTGTTGAGACAAGGAGAGGGATGTCACAAACCTTCCAATGTGGTATAAATATATAGTAATGTAGAACATAAAAATGTCTCCCGCATAGGATTATCCTCCTCAATGCAGGAGGACGGGGGAGTTCTATTATGGCAATAAAGTTTCAATATAACAAGACTTCGCTCCAACAGCTGGAGAAGAACCTGAAGATGCGTCAGCGCACCTTGCCCATTATCAAGAGCAAGGAGACGGCTTTGAGGCTGGAGGTGAAGAAATGCAAGGAGGAGGCAACACGCCTGGAGCAGTTGCTTGAAAGCCAGATTGCCGGTTATGAGCGTATGTATGCTTTATGGGGTGAGTTTGACACCTCATTGGTAAGTCTGCGTGATGTTCAGTTGGGTGTTCGGAAGATTGCTGGTGTGAGGGTTCCTGTACTTACCAATATTGAGCTGGAGATACATCCTTTTGGATTGTTCAGCGCTCCGAAATGGTATTTCGATGGCATCAAGTTGCTACAGGGATTGGCCAAGACTGCGGTAGAGCGCGAGTTTGTGGACGCTAAATTGCATCTCTTGGAGCATGCTCGTAAGAAAACGACTCAGAAGGTGAATCTCTTTGAAAAAGTGCAGATTCCTGGGTATCAGGAAGCGGTTCGCAAAATCAAGCGTTTCATGGAGGACGAGGAGAATCTGTCCAAGTCTTCGCAGAAGATACTGAAAGCCTTGCAGGAGAAGAGAAAGGAGGCTACGGCATGATAGAGAAGATGAAAAAGTTCACCTTCTTGGTGACAGATAGGGAATATGATGGATTTATCAGTTCCTTGCGTCAGCAGGGAGTGGTGCATGTACAGCAACTCCAGCAGGGAGCTTCCAGCGAAGAACTGCAGAAGGCTCTGGATATGGAGTCCCGCTACGTTGCAGCCCTTCGTGTACTGGATTCTGCAGCCAAGACCTATAAGGTGGAGCCTCATGCTCCGGCTGATGAGCATGTTTGTGATGAAGAGTCTTTGCTGGCTCGTGTTGAGGACATCCAGCGTAAGGAACAGAGACTCATGCATAGGCGTGATGCGATAGAAAAGGAAATCCGTGTACTTGAGCCATGGGGAAACTTCGATATGGAGGCACTTCAGAAGCTTGCCCAGGCATCGGGTCTTACAGTTGGCTTCTTCCGTTGCAGTTCGAAGTTCTTCCGTCAGGAGTGGGCTGATCTCTATTTCGCAATTCCGGTAAATGAGATGTCCAAGAGTACCTATTTCCTGACATTTAGCGAGGAGAAACCTGACATCGAGGCAGAACAGATATTCTTGCCTCAGGAATCTCTGAAGGAGAAGCGGGCTCAGTTTGACAGGGTTTTGCATGGTCTTGATCTTCTGCATGGAGAGTTGCTTTATATAGAGGCAAATCTGCGTTCTGTCCTTCTTGACGGGCAGAGCCAGACACGAGATAGCATTCAGCTGGAACGTGTCCATCTGAGTGATGAGCGCGTGGCGGGTGATTCGCTTCGCTTGCTTGTGGGCTGGGTTCGTGCCGATCGTACGGAAGCCCTTACGGCCATGCTTGATGCTGATCACATCTATTATGATATGGAGGATCCGGCTTTTGAGGATGATGTTCCTGTTCAGATTACCAACGGAAAGTTTACTTCGCTGTTTGAACCCATTCTGCGCATGTACTCTCTGCCCAATTATCACGATCTGGATCCGTCGTTCTATTTCGCACCTTTCTTCATGCTGTTCTTCGGTCTCTGTTTGGGAGATGGAGGTTATGGCTTGTTGGTGCTCTTTGGCGGATTGGCTGCTGCAAAATTCTGCAGGGGGGATATATGCAATTATGGCAAACTCATGGCATGGCTTGGTATGATGACAGTTATCTGCGGTTTGCTGATGGGTACTTTCTTCGGTATTGACCTCAGTCAGCAGGACTGGGCGTTCCTGGCTCCTGTGAAGCCCTATTTCCTCAATGATAATGGGGTAGGGCCCATATTCGGTTATTCGCCCATGATGGTCCTCTCTGTGATTATAGGTCTGATACAGGTGCTTCTGGGCATGATACTCAAGGGGTGTAAGGCTGTCAAGAACTATGGTTTTGCCTATGGCATAGGTACATTCTGTTGGGTGGCTGCTATCATACTTGCTGTTGTCCTTTACGGATTACCTGTCTGTGGTGTGCAGTTACCCGATGTTGTACAGACCATCCTGATGGTATTGATTGGCGTATGTGCGCTGGGAATCTTTTTCTACAACTCTCCTGGTAGTTACCGTCGACCTCTATTGGGCTTGTTCGGAAATATCGGTGGTGGAGTGTGGGCAACCTATGGTATGGCCACGGGTTTGCTGGGAGACCTCTTGAGCTATATCCGTTTGTTCGCTCTCGGACTTACAGGTGGAGTGCTTGGCGGTGTGTTCAATTCGCTTGCTATCGACATGACTTCTGGCCTGCCTTTTGCTATACGCTGGATTCCCATGTTCCTGATTTTGCTTGCAGGACATGGTATTACCTTTGCTCTCAGCATGATATCGGCATTTGTGCATCCCATGCGTCTGACGTTCGTTGAGTTTTTCAAGAATGCGGATTTCGAGGGTGGAGGCAAGGAATATTCACCTTTTAGGAAGGAATACAATAGTAATAATCAATAACACAATCAAATTTTTATGGAAATCTTTTTAGCTTATTTGGGCGTTGCGCTTTGCGTTGCCCTCTCAGGTATTGGAAGTGCATATGGTGTTACCATTTGTGGTAATGCGTCCATTGGTGCCTTCAAGAAGAACCCCTCAGCCAGTGGTGCATACATGGGTTTGTCTGCTTTGCCTTCATCTCAGGGTCTGTATGGCTTTGTGGGCTTCTTTATGCTCAACAGCAAGGTGGTTCCTGGTATCCAGATGCCCGCAGCATGTGCTATCTTTGGCGTAGGGTTGGCTTTGGGTTTGGTTGCCCTGTTCTCGGCTGTTCGTCAGGCAAAGGTATGTGCAAATGGCATTAGCGCCATCGGTGCTGGCCACAATGCTTTCGGAACGACCATGGTGCTGGCTGTGTTCCCTGAGTTGTATGCCATCTTGGGTCTGCTGGTACTCATCTTGACTGCTAATACCTTGTAATCTGTAGGACAGGTTAATATAGAAGTGCCGGCCTTGAGAGGATAACCCTTGCTTAAGGCTGGCATTTTTTTATCTGGTACTGGGATAGAACTTGAATTCTGTTTCTATCATGGCAATATACTTTTTTCTTTAATGACCGATTAAGAGCAGGTGGACACATAATACTGGTATTTGCGAGGAATTCTTTTGTCCATTTGGATAAATGTATTAACTTTGTGGTAATC
>JBJEKL010000144.1:0-2068 GCA_051878615.1 Bacteroidaceae bacterium
GCGGACGTACTATCTGCTTAGACATTGATTATGAGGATGTGCTCTATGCAGACTCGTTCAATTCATACTTAATGATGGAGGAATAGAACTATGAAGAGATACATATTGTCATTGATGATTGGGTTATGCTTGACAGTTGCATCGTTTGCCCAAAGCCATAGTGACCGCATATCACTTGGTGTTGGAGCTTTGTATGAGCGAGGTCTTGACGCAACACTCTCCTGGGAGCATGAAACCCGTTACCACAATGCCTGGGAGTACTTCTTCAATGCCTACCTGAAATGGGATGAATGTGCTTCCTGCGGACATGTCTGCCCAGAGTCATTCTGGAACAACTACCGCACATGGGGCATCGGTGCGGCCTACAAGCCCTGCGTCACAAGAAGTCGCAACAATTACGGCAACCTACGTATCGGAGCCAGTGCAGGCAGCAATACCGACAAGTTCGTCGGCGGTATTCATGTGGGCTATGAACATAACTTCGCCCTCCGTCATGGTTGGGGATTGTTTGTACAAGCCAAATGCGACCTTACGCTTCCCAAGCGAGAAGACCTGTTCAGAACAGGCATAGTGATAGGATTCAAGATACCAACCATTAAAAAATAACAGCGATGAAGATAACACATTTCTTATACGCAGCCCTTGCGGCAGTGGCATTCACTTCCTGTGATGAGCACAGAGACTTCCCCGATACGGCGATGAAGACCTGTGACATTCTCTGTACAGATGGTGACATCGTGAGGTATGAGGATGTAGAGAAGAGGCACAAGACACCCATTGCTGTTGTCTTCTTCGTAAACCAGAGTGAAGACCTTGACGGCACCGGCTATGCAGTCTATCTTGACGACATTACCCCTTGTGCCTATTCCGACTCTCTGGGCATGAAGCATAATACCTCTGCTGACCCTACGGCATACGATGGGAACACCAACACCCACGCTATGTATTCCACAGGCATGTCACCAGCAGCTAACTATGTCTTTGATATGTGGCAGTACGGGCAAAGTGCCTATATCCCTTCCGTAGCCCAAATGCGTCTCCTTTTCCATGCCAAAGATGCAGTCAATCCGCTGATTGAAAAGTGTGGTGGCACACCGATTCCTGATGATGCTGACCAGTGCTGGTACTGGACATCCACAGAGGTTCAAGGGCAGGAAACCGCCAAGGCATGGCTGTATTCGTTATCAAGTGGCTCAATGCAGGAAACTCCCAAATCACAGCCACATAAGGTGCGACCAATTATCACACTACATAACTGATTAAATTTTCCTATTAACACTCATAAATCTTAATCAGCTAATGGAAGAAAGCAAAGAGTTACAAGGATTTTATAAGATATTTAGGGCAGTTGTTTACATCTCGCTGCTGATGGAGTTCTTTGCCTACGCATTGGAACCAGAACAACTGGATTTCCTTGGTGGGTTGGTTACAGATATACATACACGCATCAAACGCTGGATGATATACCATGACGGGAATCTGGTCTGGAGCAAGATAGCCACCTTACTGCTTATTTGTATTACCTGCATTGGTACTCGAAACAAGAAACATCTGGAGTTCGATGCACGCAGACAGGTCTTATACCCTTTAGTCGGCGGACTCTTTGTTACCATAGTGTCCATTTGGCTCTTCGGTCATCGGATGGACACACGGTTCTACACCATCACACTGAACATCTGGCTTTACATGGCAGCCTCCATCTTGGGTACAGTCTGTATTCATGTGGCTCTTGACAACATATCCAAGTTCCTGAAAGAAGGCTTGCTGAAAGACCGCTTCAACTTTGAGAACGAGAGTTTCGAGCAATGTCAGGAGTTGCAGGAGAACAAATACAGTGTGAATATTCCCATGAGGTACTACTATAAGGGTAAGTTCCGCAAGGGATGGGTGAACATCGTCAATCCGTTCCGTGGTACATGGGTCGTGGGCACGCCAGGTTCTGGTAAAACCTTCTCCATCATCGAGCCGTTCATTCGTCAGCACAGCAGGAAAGGTTTTGCCATGGTGGTGTATGACTACAAGTTTCCCACACTTGCGCAGAAGCTCTACTACCACTACAAAATCAACC
>JBJEKL010000145.1:0-2068 GCA_051878615.1 Bacteroidaceae bacterium
TCATACGGGTATATACCGGTGTGAACCAATACTGCGGCTGGCTGGGCGAGACGAGTACCGAGGTGGCAAGAGCACAAGACCTACACATCGAGGTGAAGCCGTCCATACCCGATGACCCTTTGGAAGAATAAGACGCATCAGTGTTAAATAAACAATAAGTCTAACAATTTTAAAAAAAGAAAAGTATGAAAAAGAAACTTTTACTTGTTCTGCTGCTTGTATTTGGTACATTATGTACCTTTGCGCAGCAAAGTGTGCAGGGAACACCACGTGTTCTCAAGAGCGCCAAATCTGCTCCTGCTGTTGTATTACCAGAGGTGGATTTCTCAGAAGTCAACTATTGGGTTGGAAATGCTGATGGCACCAATCAAGCTGCACTGGTTGTAAAATGGGATGACGGCAAGGGAAACAACGCCAATTACGTGTGGGGCTATAAGTGGACAGAGAATGAGTCACCCACAGGTGAGACTATGCTTCGTGCCATTGCTGCTGCTGACCCACGCTTCTATATGCTGGTTTATGGCGGCACACAATATGGAGCTGCAATCGGCGGACTTGGCTACGATTTAGACGGTAATGGAAACATTCAGTTGATTAAGGGTAGCAACACTTACTCTTTGGTCAATGGAGTCTATGACTGTGGTGATTATTCTTTTGATGATTACAGTTCAAATGACAGTATTGACAGATGGAAGGCTGGCTGGTATAATGGTTATTGGAGTTATTGGACAACAGATGATGTGAATGTGGCATACAGTTATTCCTCTGTCGGTGCCTCTTCCAGATATTTGGTTGATGGATCAATTGACGGATGGTCATTCATGTCAGATATGAGCAATTGGTATAGCAACGATATGTCTGGCACTTTGGAGTATGTGACATCGCCTTCAACAGCAATCACTCTTGCTAGTGCCAATTCTGCAACAAGCCTATTGGCTGAGACGGAAGGCAAGACCTGGACGGTGAACAATATCGAAGAATTTGTTTCGGCTATAGAGAATGCTTCTGATGGCGACATAATCAAGTTCAGAGAGGGACTTCGTGGTACTGAGTTCGAAAACACCCTAACATACATAGCGATATCCAAGTCTTTGACAATCATCGGTAATGGTGTCATACTGAAGGGCGGTAGTCAAGGACTTTTCTTCACAAACGGAGATGGTAGCAAAAATCAAGTAATCATTAAGGATTTTGTCTTTAGGGATATACAAGCAATTCCTATAAGTGTTTGTGGTCCTGACGTAGATATAGATGGATGTATATTTGACGGGTGTAGTTCGGCAAAAGACGGAGGTGGAGGCATTTATTACCAGTTTGTAACTAACCAGAGTGAACCGAACACGGTTAATATCACACGTTGTCGTTTTTCCAATTGTTCAAACACCAAATCGTCCAAGTATGGAGGTGCCATTTGTGTGAGTGCTTACAACAGTGAAACGTTCTATGACCTGATGCATTGCAATATCGTATCTTGCACCTTTGTCGGCGTTCAGTGTCCCAATAAGGCTTCTGCTGTTTATGTGGTGAATTATGCTACAGTGAAGTTGGTGAATAATATATTCGAAGACAACAAGAGTTCAGTAGAGGGTTCTGTCATACCACCTGTATATTTTAAAAAGGCTTCTGCCGACAAGGCTTGTTTTGCCGGATATAATGTCATCCATGACACAATAGCCGAAGATAATCTTTCTTACCTTTCTGATACAGACATTCAAGGCACCGACCTTGCTGCCTCACTGGCTCTGGTGGATGGAGAGTATCTGGTTGTGAAGGGAGGTCCTGCCTACGAGCATCTGCCTGCCAATCCTGCCGTAGAAGGCATCACTTTCCCAGAGCGTGACGTGCAGGGAACCATCATCGACTATAGCCGCCCCACACATAGCGGAGCATGTCAGATGGTATATGAAGAGGGAGCTTCGGTGGATTATACCCAGGGCGTATTCTTCGTCAACGAGGACTGGTACGGACACCAGAACTCCACCGTCAATTTCCTCACCAACGACGGTGAGTGGATCTATCGCGTAGTGCAGAAGGAGAATCCCGGTGTGGAACTGGGATGCACCAACCA
>JBJEKL010000146.1:0-2028 GCA_051878615.1 Bacteroidaceae bacterium
ATGTTCCCACAGGAAGGAGAAACTGTACCTAAACTCAGATTCAAAGGATTTGAGGGGGAATGGGAGAAGGAAAGATTATCAAATCTCCTAACTGTCAATTCTGGTAGGGATTACAAACATCTATCAGAAGGAAATATCCCTGTGTATGGTACTGGTGGATATATGTTAAGTGTAAATAAGAGTCTTTCTGATATCGATGCCATTGGTATCGGAAGAAAAGGAACAATAGACAAACCGCAACTGTTGAAAGCACCCTTCTGGACTGTTGATACATTATTTTACATGATTCCAAAGTTGGGGAATGATTTATTGTTTTTATATGCTATTTGTGAGATAATGGATTGGAAGGGACTTGATGAATCCACGGGTGTTCCAAGTCTCTCAAAACAAAATATTGAAAACATTGTATTATTAAAACCCGCAACTTTGAACGAGCAACGCGCCATCGCCTCCTACTTCACCACCCTCGACCGCCAAATCACCCTCCAATCCCAGCGTTTGGAGAAGCTGAAGCAAATCAAGGCGGCTTGCTTGGACAAGATGTTTGTATAACGATATGCCAAAGGAACCCTATAATGACAGCCGTACCACCCAAAAAGGTGGTATGCGTACCACCCTTAAAAGTGGTATAACGATTAAAACAACGCATTATGACATTAGAGCAGACATATAAAAAATGGCTTAGCCTACAACCACTAAGCGAGCGTCAGCAACACAAACTGAGCATGAAGTTCAGTGTGGAGTACAACTATAACTCCAACCACATGGAGGGCAATACGCTCACATACGGCCAGACAGAACTGCTGTTGCTATTTGGCAAAGTGAGTGGAGAAGCGGACCTGAAGGATTTTATCGATATGAAAGCAAGCGAGGTATCGGTAAAGATGATGACCGAAGAGGCATTGAGTCACAACACTCCACTTACACAGAACTTCATCCGCACGCTTCATCATACGCTGCTGCGCGAAGATTACACCGAATACCGCACCCTGCCCAATGGTGTGCAGACCAGCTATGCAATACATGCCGGACAATACAAGACTCGCCCCAACAGTGTGATAACACGCTATGGTGACCGCTTCGAGTATGCTTCGCCAGAGGAAACACCTGCCTTGATGAGCGATCTGGTGGATTGGTACAATGAGGAGGAACAGCGTGGCAAGCTCACGCCTGTAGAGTTGGCGACATTGTTCCACTACCGTTACATACGCATCCACCCGTTTGAGGATGGTAATGGACGCATCGCACGGCTGATGGTAAACTTTATTTTGGCACGTCACGGATGGCCCATGATTGTAGTGCGAAGCCGAAAGAAACAAGAATATCTGGAAGCCCTTCACCAGTCAGACCTCGTTGTGGGCATGGCACCATCGGAGGGCTCACACGCTTCATTGAACGATATTCGCCATTTCCTGTATTATTTTCAGAGGCTTGTTCAGACTGAGATACAGTCGGATATAGACTTTGTAGAGGCAGAAGGTGAAGAATTCTGGTGGTATGATGGTGAGCGCATACCATTCCGCAGTCCCAATGCCAGCCATGTACTTCATGCCTTGCAACTGTACCCTGACATTTCAATAGCAAGATTAGCCGAACGCATTGGCATCAACAAGTCTGCGATGCAGAAACTCCTGAAGACCATGACGGATAAGGGCTATATAACTCGCAGCGAAAAGGACGGTCTGTGGCACGTTGTGGCTGTATCTACCAAATAGGGCAGCAAATAAGAATAAAGATTCATCCATATCACTCATTGACTTTCCCCAAGATGTTCCACACGGCTTGTGGAATATTCTCCACACCATGGAGTATATTGATATAATCACATCACAAGCGAATAATGCATGTAACAAATGAGCAAAGAGATACAATTCCTATTATACAGCCTCCCCGACGAAGAGGGTAGGGTGCAGGTGGTCATCCAGGACGAAACCCTCTGGTGTACCCAAAAGGCTATGGCACAGCTCTTTGGGGTGCAACGACCAGCCATCACCAAACACTTAGGGAATATATTCAAAGAAGGTGAGT
>JBJEKL010000147.1:0-2021 GCA_051878615.1 Bacteroidaceae bacterium
GTCTTCTTTCCGTCTGCCAGCAAGGCAGACCAGACGGGTGGGGAGGCTCAGACAGCAAGCTTGCTTGCATGGATGAACCTACACAGCTGGATGTGAGGGCGCAAGCCCGAGGAAAGGAGAAATCCGTGAAATCCGTAAGAATCCGTAAAATCCGTGTTTAAAATAACCCCCCACCGACACACCTCCATCCGTTAAAATCCGTGTTCAAAAAAACATCTCTCCAGCACACCAGATCAGTTTCCATCTACCCCAGCCACGAACTCCCTTACCGCATACAGAGGAACGTTCAGGAGCCACGTCTGATCCTCATATCCCCTCATGCTCAGGCGCAAACCTTTCAGATGGGGATTCGCACTGATAAACGTCTTCATGGATTTGGCCTTGACATTCTCTTCTGCCTTCACCTCCACCGGAAAAACGTTTCCACCAAGTTGGATAACGAAGTCCAGTTCTATGCGTGACCGCTCCATCGTATGATAAAACACAGGTATCTGCGTGGTAGCGAGTTGGGAGTAGGCATATACCTCGGTGAATGCGCCCTTGTATTCCTTGAAGATATTGTTGCCCACCAGTATCTGACTTGCAGGCACATCCGCCATGGCTCCCATGAGTCCGACATCCAGGAGGAACAGTTTGAAGGCATTCCTGTCCTCATAGAATTTCAATGGCATCTGTACCGCATTCACACGATTGACCCTATACACGATGCCAGAATCTGTCAGCCATTGTATGGCCTCTTCAAATTCCGAAGCCCGGGCTCCTTTCTTCAACGCGCCAAAGACAAACTTCTTGTTCTCCTTGGCCAGTTGGGAAACGATACTCTGCCACACCATCCTGATACGGGGTACGACACGTGCCGGAGCATGCTTGCCGAAATCACGGTCATAGTCGTTCAGGATAACCTTTTGCTCCATGCGAACAGCATTCAAGCCCCGTCCCTCCACGAATGCCTTTACGACAGCAGGCATACCGCCCACATAATAATATTGCCGGAGCAGGTCAACATATTCACCAGAAATGGAATTGACGAGGTTCCTGTCCTGCCGTCTCAGGAGTTCCTCCATTCCTTCCTTACCATTTGCTCTCAGGAACTCGCCAAAACTCATCGGATACAGATATAGCTCATCCACCTTACCCACAGGATATGAGATTCCCTCATGCAAAGCAAGACCAAGGAGGCTGCCACATGCCGCAACGTGGATGCCGGGAGCATCCTCTGCTAAAACCTTCAGACGGGTAAGAGCAACAGGGCAGTCCTGGATCTCATCAAGTATAACAAGCGTATCATCTGGCGTGATGTCAACTCCAGTGAGAGCCGACAGGCCCAGGATAAGTCTCCCTGCACTCTGCTCCGTCTTCAGCAATTGAGAAGCTGCTTCATCTCGATCCAAACTGACGAAGGCTGTCTTCGCATATTCATTTCGTCCAAATTCCTTCAGGAGCCACGTCTTCCCTACCTGTCTGGCACCGAACATCACCAAAGGTCTTCTGCCTTCAGATTCACGCCATTTCTTCAAGTCGGAATACAAGTATCTATACATAAGCTGACAATCAATGAGATAAGTACATGCAATACACTTTTTCAACGGAATACCAACCGCAAATCTACACTTTTTCAACGGAATATCAACTGCAAATCCACACTTTTTCAACGGAATCCCTCATTTATGCCATCCGATGGCGCTTCTTCTTTTAACACGGATTTTTACGGATAGCCACTAATCAGACGGACTTCCTTGTGGATGGAAGAGAACAAAAATTTGTTCCCTTCCCGGGCTTGCGCCCTCACAGCCGCCTGCGTAGCCCCATCCATGCAAGCAAGCTTGCCTGTACGCTCCTCCCCATCCGTCTGGTCTGCCCTGCTGGCAGACGGGAAAGGCCCAAAGCAAAAAAGCAGCCTGCGGCTGTACAAAACGAGCCTCCATCGGAGGCTACGGACAATTACCTCCAAGTGGTGAATCTGCCAGTCCTGCGGCGTACTGCCCTCCAGGCAGCATTTGAGGGTGGACAGGTCAGTGTCC
>JBJEKL010000148.1:0-7719 GCA_051878615.1 Bacteroidaceae bacterium
CTCTTTTTTCAATGTCTCCAGAATTCGTTCCTTGATATTCATAATCAGTTATTTTAAATGTTAATTAAATAGGTTTCTTTAATCAGTTGCTGTGTTATTTTATGGAATGTTATATTGTTTGAGCTCAAAAATATAGTTGTCGAATGGTTCTAGAGGTAGGCCTGCTTTTACTGCTTTTGTTCCAGAGAACCAAATTTTTTTTCTCTGTCGCATTAGCGGGATTGCCTTTCTTTGGAACTTTGTGAGACTTGGGGTTTTCCCGTTTTTTGCTTCCCAAATATAATAGTATTTTTCTTTTATTCCAACAGGATCCGTGACGCCATATCCAGGCAGTCCTTCTACATGGTATCTGAAATGTTCTCCAGAGGGCTGTATTCCTTGTTCCACCATTTCTTTTTTTGCCATCTCTTCTCCAATTTTCCCCAGTTGATTTGGCGTCAGCTTGCTTCTGTCCATTCCCGTAACAGCAGTCTCAATCTTTCCCGATGGTGTCTCAAGAGCCTGCGAAGGAATGACGTTCTGCTTCCCTGTCCAGAAGTCCTTCCCGTTTATCCTGGCCTGGATTCCACTGGAAAAACCACCGAGTGCGCTGGAGATGGCTGTTTGCATAATGAAGTCCTGCCAGTTGAAGGAATAGGGCGTGCCCAGGAATGCATAGTTCATTCCTGCTTGCAACTGACTCGACAAGGCTCCTGTGACAGCACTTGCCGCCGCTCCGGAGAGGAAGCCTGTACCGCTGATTCCCAGTGCACCTACGGCATAAGGTCCAATGACGCCACTTAACGCTCCTGCAGCAGCACCTACACCGAAATATTTGAAGAAGTCACCCGCATTGTTGATATCATCGAAATTGGCCCAAACATTGAAGCCTCCAGCAAAAATTGCTGCGGCCACTATATACCAGAACTCTCCGTTGCGGTCGATGTAGCGACAAGGATTGTTGTTGGCATAAACGTAAGGGTTGTACAATAGGGCACCTCCTTCGCCGTTGAGCAATGGGTCTGGGCTGATGAAGCGGCCAGAGTAAGGATCATAGAGCCGTGCGTTGGCGTTGATGAGACCAAACATCCACAAATCCTCGTGCCCGGTGTATGTTCTGCAGAATGGTCCTATGGAGAAGTCCTCGCCAGGCAAGTATAGCGTTCCATCCTCACTGCCATGTGACCTTGCGCCCCATGGGGAATAGCGTATCAGGTAACGTCTTTCGCCTAAGCCATCATATTCCAGCACACTTCCCAACGGATCTCGGGTTATCTGGTATAGGCAGCTATCCCCTTCCTCATTAAGATGTTGCACGGCAGGAGCCGTATAGCAGTCCTCACCAGCATAATATAAGAGACTCCTTTGTCCGCCTGGATATACCGTGACCTCGGTGTTGGAATCCAGATAATACCGCGTGAAGGTCGGCGTGCAGGTGCCGTTCCTTTTCTCGTACACGCTCATTGTGAGTCGTTCCCCATCCGCATCATATGTGAATTCAGCTCTGTAACGGGAGTTCTCTATGCAGCGGGGTCTCTCTATGGAGTTGTAGTAACAGACTTGCAGGCTGTCATCCATTTCGAAATCGGATGCAGTGGCTGTCATGTCTGTAACTTTATAGCCATCGTAGGTGTAGTCACCCACCTGCGGCATGTGTGTGATGTTTCCACGGGAGTCATAGGAAAGCGAGTGGTTGCCCCAGCCTGTCAGCCGGTTCATGTTGTCATATGCAAACGGTATGTTGTTACGTTCGCACATGTTTCCTGTTGGAATGTCGTAGGTGTATGACTCGTGTAGGGTGTACTCTCCGTCCTTGTCCAAAGAGAGAAGATGACCGTAGTCATCATACGAGAAGGTGGTCACACCTGAGGGACCGATGATGCCCGTTGGATTTCCCCATTGGTCCTGACTCTCCATGCGCCATGCCAGTTCATTGCCCAGGGAATCGGTTACCATGTATCCGTTCCTGTATCCATACTTTTCTGTTTTGGCAGAGGAGATGTTTCCGAAACGGCTCTTCTTCTCAATGAGTTGGCTGTTTTCATCATAGGTATAATGAACACTGATAGATTCGTCTGTGGCACCTCTGATGCGTTTATCCTTTTGGGTAACCCGGCCATACTGGTCATAGGTATAGATGAAGCTGTAATCAGAACCTTCTTCCTTAGTTAAGCGCCATTGGGCGTTGTAGGTGTAACGGGTGGTTCGGGATGGACATCCAGGGTCAGTCCAGGTGGTGCTCAGAAGAATGCCGTTCTTGTTATAGACATTCTCCTCTATGCCTTCTCCCGTTTCTTTTCTATTCAGGAATCCGTTTCTGTCATAGGCATATTCCTTCACAGCACCATTCATGTCCACAGTACATTCCAACCTGCCATATCGGTCATAGGTGTAGTTTGCCTGTGAGGATTCTGTGTAGATGGCTGTCACCTGTCCGTCGGTATTGTATTCGTAATCGACGTATCCTGACGGGTCCTCTATAGTGGAAATCAGATTGGGTGTGTAATAATAGGTGGTCTGGCTCACACCATCTATACAGCTGGTTGTCTGTGTAAGCCCATATGACCAGGTGCATGTCTTTCCGTTGGAGTCTGTGGAACTGGTGAGCCTGTGTGTGTCGTCATAAAGATAGGTGGTGCCTTTGGCGTTGTCTCCGGAATATCCATGTGGAAATGATTCAAAGCCAAGCTTCCCGTTTGTCAGATAACGGAAATCTCTATACATGACTGAACCGTTGGCTTGTGTCACGCTTTCAGCCACTTTCCGACCCCATGCATCAAAGTAGGTTGCGACGGTAGGACTTCCCGCATCCTTTTTCGTTATGACGTAGGCAGCCGCTTTGTAGGTGGCAAATTTGCAACTCCTGGTGTTTGTTCCCGTAGGAGCCTTCTCGCTCGTTTTTCTGAGCATGCCGTCATAAAAATACTGAGTGCGGACGTTTATGGGAGTTATCACATAAAATACCAAACCATGCTGGGAATAATAGAAATATCGCGTGATGATTCCTTTGGGGTCGGTCTCCGTTCGTAACTGGCCTTTTTCGTTATAGGTATAACTTGTTTTGAGCGTGTCAGGCGAGCCGAAGGCCGATACACAGCATTGGACTACCTGCCCATATTCATTATAGGAGTATGCCTTTGTGCTGACAGTCAGTCCGTTTCTTTTTCTTGTTTCCTTTAGGACCAGTCCTGTGGATGGTGCTCGCTCATAGACAATAGACTCCAGCACATCCTCGGCATCTGGCTGGTTGGCTGAACGTGCTATGTCAATTTTGGCAGGAAGGCCTTTTATCCACACACTGTCCAAAGGACTTTCCCAAAGGGTGATTTCCTTCTCTGTAGTGAATATGTCATCAGAAATGGTAATACTCGTGGGAGTTCCATTCCTGTATTCCTGGTAATCCTCTCCCGTAACAAATCCTGACAGAAGGTCGCGGGTGAATCGGGAATTCTGCCATAAGGTATAGACACGAGGCCTAATGTTGTTGTAGTACACATTGTATGTCTCGCTGCTGATAGGAGTGCCGTCTGTGTTGCTGGTCGTGGATGAATTGGGCGTCAATACATAACAGGTAGTGTTCAGTGTGGCACATGATTCTGTGACAATACCTGTGGACGATGTTTTCTTTATGTTCTCAAATCCCAGAAACCCCTTGCCTTGGAGGTGTACATAGCCATTTTTGTATTGATATTCAGTGCTCCTGCTGTCGGTAGCTATGGATTCAATATGTGATTTAACCGCAGAGAACGCCCCGGAAAGACGTATTATTGGGAAACTATGTTCGCCATCCACGTTGTATATGTTCTTGTCACTGAGCAATCCATACACGATGCTGTCATTGGCACCAAGGCCATCAGTGATGGATACAATCTTGTTGGATGATGCATCCAACAGGTCATTTCTCAGTATATGCCATCCTATGGCGGACTGGTTCTGTCCCAATTCTTTTCCCCAGTAAACCAGTTCTGTCGATCCATGCCCGTCAAAGTCTCCCTGAACAATATGGGCAGCATCGGGGACCCCTTCCTCGTTATCAAACGTGTAGGTCGAATGGCATTGCAGATTGTTTCCTTCAGGTTGAAAAATGCAAAGATGTCCTTGGGCTATGCCAGTCTCCGACGGGCGTGCATATCCAATTGCAACATCACTCCTCCCGTCGCCGTCCATGTCCTGTACCATACAGGAGAATTTGCTTTCCGTACTGGCGGATAGCCCCAGGCTATTTATACATCCAACAGGATAAATGGAGAAATGATTTTCGTTATTACAGCCTGTATTCTCAGCAATGTCCCATTCTGATGAGTTTTTCTTATTGATAAGTAGGTCGGGCAGGCCGTCTCCGTTGAAATCACCCACGCGCAACATGTCACATGCTCCGAATGTGGTTCCGTGATATCTGTCAGAATCCGAGAAATGCCCTTCACGATTCCAATATATATAATGTGCATTGGGTGTGCACACCAGTAGGTCAGGCATACCGTCCATATTGAAATCAGCACATGCCATCTTGCTTGGCATACCAGGAAGAACTAGCCTTGTGGTTTCATGTGTAAGGCTATTTGTTGATAGATTGCAATTAATGAGATGTGCAGAATATGCACCAGAAGTCTGCCCCTTCTCCAAAATGAAAATCTCATCCATGCCGTCCCTGTCTGCGTCCAGAATGGCATAGCATGGCATCTGCTGGGATGTACTTTCCAAGGGATAGTTCAAGGTTATTCCTTCCTTGACAAAACAGAACTCCATGTAGTCACGACCATCCTGAATGTCAAGATAAGGAAAGACTACGGAGTTGCCTTCTTCTTGGGTGACATGCATGCACAGTCCTCCGTCCTGTATGGAACGGAAATTATTTTCCATGCCTACAAGGGTCATACCAGACTGTGTGTCTCCACTAAAACAGAATTTGAACTTCTTGCTTTCTGAATCCCATTTCCTTCCCTCAAAATAAGTATAAGGTCTTCCTCCTACGGTTCGTTGTCCCATGCTGATGAGCTCGGTCTGTCCGTCTCCATCCACATCACCGCTGAAATAATATTCCTTGCTAACATCTTCCAGCAGGCCAGTCTCCATCGTTCTGGACTCGCAGGATAAATTGATACCGGGAAGGTCATGCCAAGCAAATGTGGTGGGGCGGAATGACGAAGACGAAAGACCTGTTTCTGTGACAGAGACCAGATGGGAATATCGGGAGCCAGAATAGGCAAGATTATAGGTTCTGTAAGTGTAGTCTCCGTATCGGCAGCTTATTTTGGAAAGTCTTTTGGTCAGATGGCATAGATTGCCTGGAAGGTAAGAACTTACACTGTCAGGTCTGTCTTCATAGTCAAATGCTATGGTGCATTGTACTCCTGCGTCTCCATGCACATTCTTCCCATAGGTGACAGACAGAGGGTAAAGGACTCCCTCTTGGGCATAAGTGTATGAGATGTAGTTTCCCAGAGCGTCCTCGGCATAGTCAAGTGCCCACCCGTAAGCCTTTCCATTAGCAGAAAGTCTGCGTCCTGAGGCACTGCCATACTTATATGTAGTTCCATCTGTGGTTTTAACAGTAAATGAGGCTGGCGTGCCATTGGTGCATGAGGTTACTTTTATTAAGGCTCCTTGGTCATTTTCGGTGCAATAGATAGCTCCATCCAATCCATCGGTTCCGCTTTTTAGCAGTAAACGCATACCATCTAATGTCAAGGCATTGTCCCCTTCCTGGGACAGACCTTCTGCTTTGCCGTCATAGTATATACTACGTGGAACGACGGAAATATATGAAAATCCCATCAGACTCCATCCATACCCTACTATACCATTGTCACTTTGACTGTTGTAGAAAAGGGAAACCTCGGGGACAAATGCGCTAAGTCCTTGCTGTATCGTGATGGGTATCTGGTAGGTTGCTGCGCCAGAGGGAGACACCGAGAATGTTCCTTCGGTGCGGCCCGCAAGGATGGTTGCCCATGCGGCTGTCTTGAGCAACAAGGCAGTGAACAGAAGAAGTATTATTCGTTTCATGCTTGTCATCTCCGCTTGTTCATCTTAACATTCGACACTGTCTCAGACATGCGAAAGGTGAAAAGATATGCTCCTCGATGGAGTCCGGATAGATTGATACGGAACTCTGGCTGACAGATAGGAACAGACTTCACCAGTAAACCGTTGGCGGTGTGAATAAGGAGCATATCCCCCTCGTGTATCTCATTGGGGATAACGATGAGTATATCTGACCATATGTCATCAGCGGTTACCGAGGGAGACTCTTCCGAACCAATGTTCTGATAGTTTATATCGGGTAGCCTTCGGTTTTGCAACACAATATTTCTGCGGAGTGTGTTGCCGGATGGGTCATAGCTGTAGGTATATCTCTTGCCATCTGCAATTACCTCACTTGTGCATAGGAGGATGATAGGCAGAAAGATCACAAATGTCTTCATATGGGTTTTGTTTTTGCTTCATGCAAAAATATATGTTTCGAATATACTCACCAAACTTTTATTGTTTCATCTTGTTTCACGAGCATAAAATTTTTGAGAGTGAAACAAAAAAGGCATAAAATAATGGGTAGAGGTGACGAAATTACCCGTATTTTTGTTTCGTAAATATAACTAAAAGCACACGATTAAACATATTCTCATCTGCCAGTTGCTGCTTGTTTCATTCGTGACCTGCACAGATTATGGTTCTGATAGGGAGATAAGCAGGATTGAAGAGATAAAACAGTTAGGCAATTCCAATCCACAGTTGGCTTTGGCCTCGTATGATTCTCTGAAAGATGAACTCACAGGGGGGGGCAACCTACGTACGTAGTAAATACACACCTTGCTGGGTATACGCCTGAGGAACAAGGCTTTGCTGCTTCATACATCAGACGTCTCGTTCCTTATTTTGAGAAGAAAGGAACCGTCAGGGAAAAACGGCTCTGTAGATATTCAGTGGGGAATTAAGAACCTGTCCTGCGGCATCGCTGCCCTCGCTAAATATCGGCTGAACCGATAAATTTGGATGAGTCCGGCCCCCAAACAGGACAGCCTTTTTCACGCAAACGTTTGCGACCGAGGATGCAAACGTTTGCGAGGGCGGTTGCAAACGTTTGCGGGGAAGGTTACAAACGTTTGCGTCTAAACCGTACCAATCATTCGTCCACAAAAAAACGTTTTCGTTAAGACTAATGAGCAATGATAAGCTTGCTTAATCATTACCGTGGCGAGAAAAGGTCGGATGAAATCCAACAACAAAACTCAAAAATGAATATGAGCGAACAACAAGATAACAGCCCAAGACAAGCAGCCGTCAATGCCCTCATCAGCTGGGCAAAGACAGGCTGGGGTTATTACTCCATGCGTGATGCTGTGGACAACTATCTGGAATCATGCGGTGCAAACCGCCCCTCCATAGGTGGCGAAGAGACCATCCTCGCACACAGAAAAATAGCAGCCAACCGACTTGCGATTGACTGCATATATGCTTTGTCCAAAGAGGAACTATCCAAGGTGGACAGGGAACTGGAAGGGATTGTTAGTAACTTGCCGAGGCAAGGGTATGGAAAAAAGATATAAATATCCAAATTAAAAATTAGCCTCAAAAACGTAACAGCAGATTTCCTATCCAATCATCTAATCATGTACAGGCGAAAGCAACTCTATATGTTGTATTTGATAACATAATGGTACCACTTTCTCATTTCCATATATATGATTATTTAAGTTTCGCAAGTTCAACTTGCTGATTTCAGGTTGTAAAATTCAGCGA
>JBJEKL010000149.1:0-7717 GCA_051878615.1 Bacteroidaceae bacterium
AGCTTGAGCGATATTTTTTTGACGTGTATATACTAGCATCGCGGATACGCTTACAGCCTTCGGCGAAGTTCCTAATACACGGCAAGCGGGAAACAAGTTTCTCATTGTTCTCGCTTAACCGGAACTTTCCCCAAGAGGGGATTGGATAGTTTGAAGGACGCGAATGTCCCCTATAAACAAATCCCCAGCCTTCTCACATTGTAGATGGCTGGGGAATTTTGTTTATTAGAGGCTTTTTTTACTTCACTACGACTTTCCTGATCTCGCTTCCCTTGCGGAAGATGTTTACACCTTTCTGGGGAGCATTGATACGGATGCCGTTGACGTTGTACCAATTCTCATTGCTGCTTGAGTCGCTCAGACCTGCTATGCTGGTTACGATTGAATTTTCATTGAAGTCAATAGCATAGGGGGTGTTGGGACTTCCGATGATACCGTCATCCTCGTATGATATAGTGGCGGTGGACTTGAGCATAACACCATCATAAGGAATGATGAACGAGAGTTCCTCTCCGCCATTTCCTGGTATGGTGAGGAAGACAATTCCATTGTCATTGGTAAATTCTGCCGTACGGCATTCGTCTCCATTGAACACTCCTATCTCGCTGTTGGCAAGAGGCTGACCGTCATAGGTTACGCGTGCCACTACAGTCATATTTCCAGAGAACTGGCTGTTGTCGGTGGGGACGAATACACCATTCTGGCTACGCTCTGCCGCCATACGGCGAGTATTGAGATAAATGGAGACAGGATAACGGAAGGTTCTTGTCTCGCTGGACTGGCTCATGTACATGTAACCCTGACCTGGTGTGAGAGCCTGCAGTGAACCATTCCACTCGTATCCGTCATAGATGGAGAAACCCTGCTTGCTCTTTACCAAGTCGCCATCCTCGGGACTGAGTCCGGCAAAGGCATCATCAACACTCTGGATAGAGGTACTGTTGAAAGCTATCCAGTTCCAACCAGGAACGACGCTGATGGTACGTTCTGTATCATCAGGACGTGAACCTGTGATGGTGAGTGAAACAGCTGATGTCATGAGTATCTTGTACATATCACGGACATTGAGGTTGGTGAGTGTACCCTCCCAGATACCATCATACGTCATGGAAGAGGAAGTTTTACTCTTCATCAGAACACTTTCTCCTGTAATGCCACTCATCACGGTACCCACGCTCATGTCCTCTGAATTCACAGCCAGAGAGGTCCAGTTCCAGCCTGTACCCAAAGCGATGGTCTGCTCTATCTTGTCAAGGGCATTGAGTTTAACGGGAGCATTAAACGAACCATAGATGGCTCCAGCGGTCAGTTTTACATCTGGAGTGCTCTCTACCACTGGCCATACCATGCCTGTGCTGGCATCATAGATGCGGAATTCTACGTCCTTGTCTTTCTCTGATGACTGACATGCCACGTCGAGCATCACGAAGTACTCGTCATAACGTTTGCTGTATGTGGGCTTAGCCACACCACGGCATTCGCCATCAACAAAGATACCAAGTATATCATCGACATCTGTAGAAGGAACACCATTGACTGAGAGTGTGCCCACAAGGTTCATGGAGCTGCTGTACTTGCTTGCGTCCACAGCCCAATTAGGAACATCTCCTGTGACGGTAACATTCAAGGCCAGAGGCAGAGCCAGGTCGTCACCATTTACCAGATAGATTGTCTCGGCATACTTGCCTATGGGGCATGACTTGCTCACTGTGAACTCAAGATTAACAGATGACAGCGGGTCGATATATCCGTTCTCGGTATTTACCTTCAGCCATGACGGCATGCCGCTCAGGTACCATTCCTGCTGAGTACCACCCTTGTTTGAGATTGTAGCCCCGAACGAGGTTTCCTCTCCACCCTTCTGGGTGATGCTGACCTTATCCTCAGCCCAAGCCAGACTGTTGCGGTTCACATAAGCTGTCCAGCTGATGGGATCACAGGAATTTCCATTGTTGTCCTTTACACGCTTTACCTTGAAGTTGATGGTGCAACCCTCAATGGCTGCTGGTTCCTCATTGATGTTGATGACCACCTTGTTGGCACTAGCTGTGTAAGAGAATGCCACATTGGTAAGCGTAGGCTTGGCCATCAGAGCAGGTGCCTGGTCGGTATACGCAAGGGAATTCTTACCATACGTTGCCACACGTTTCACTCCGTCTGCAACGATGCTGACGCTGGTGGTATCTGTCACAACCTGTTCAGCTTGGTCAAGTGTCTTAATCTCAAACGGGAAGTAAGCCACCAGACCAGTTTCTTTGCCTGTGAGTCTCAGCTTGCGGTTGTTGCTGAGCGAGGAAGCATCCAGAGTGGCGTTCCACAACCTTACCTCATCAACAAGACCTGTGAGATGACGGTCAGAAGATACGATATGGCTGTGTGTAGAATCAAGTTCACAACGTGCTCCTATCGCCAGAACATCATCATTGAATGTGGCGATATTGCGTGAGGATGTGCTGAGGGTGCGTTGTCCGTCCACATATACTGAGGTGTTTCCAGAACGCAGGACATTGATGGCGATATGATGCCACTCGTTGTCGGCCAGCACGCTGGTACCTGCATCGTAAGTGTTGTCGTCAGAAGTGAACTTGAGCAATCCGTCTGCATCCATCCAGAGGCCATTCTTTCCCATATCCAGGAGCTGAGCCTCGCCCTGTTGCTTATCGGCCTTAATCCAGAACTCTACCGCCTGATTGTCCTCTGCATCTACAGCAAGATCTCTAATCGAGAAGTTCAGGTAGGAAGAGCCGTCCAGCACGACAGCCTTGTTCTCATTATTTATATACCATGTCTCGCCGGTGGAAACCAGATGACGATTTCGTGCATAGTCGGTAATCTTGTTACCCTCGCCCTCGTTCATCTTCCAGTAGCCCATGAGGTTGGCCGTAGATGGAGACTTGGTCTTCTGACGCTCCAACTGTGCCTTGGCATTGTCATGAGCCACATCCCACAAGGTGAGTTCGTGGATGGCGCCCTTCATTCTCTCTCCGATGCTGAGCGCGCCCACTCCATTGTAAGCTGCTGTTTGGCAGTCACGGAACAGTCTGTTGGTATTTGCTGACTCGGAAACAGTTGCATTGAGGATTCCCACGCCATCGGCAGCCTCATAACTTACCGTGAGGTAGCACCAGGTATCCTTTGGCATGACACCCTCGGAAACATAGGTGTCCTTACCCACGTTTATCACGAGATGCTGATTCTTGTCAACAGACAGGGTAAACTTCTCGGTTCCGCTTCCATGTGAGAGAATGGTTCCATCACTTTCAGCATACAACCACATGTCCGTAGAGAAGCTTCTGCCTGCCAGCGAGATGGAAGCCTCGGTGGATGCCGTACGCTCCTCTCCCTGTAGGGACAGTGCTGTGTTGTGCTCTATCTGCGAGCCGTTCATCACGGCTGTAATCTCGAAGTTGTCATCGCTGGTAAGCGCACCGCTGACAACATCCTCATTGAAGGTGACGCTGATGTCATCACCCACGCCCAGGATACCGTTCGAGGGCTGAGGCATTCCAAGTGGCTTGGGCTTCAGCATATCCTTGTAAATGGATATCTCGTTGCTGGAACGTGTAATCTCGCGACCGCCGTAAGAGCTTACGGAGAGCACCCTGAAGCGGTAGAGACCATCGCTCTTGCCATGCATGTTGTAAATGTAGTCCACACTGGCCTCTTTTGGCAACAGCAGTTTCCCATACGTCAACATGTTGGGATCAAGCACGTATTCCTGCAGGTTGGTCCAATCGGTGGAACCAGGCGCAAAGCTCTGGATGCGGAAACATTTCAGGTTGGCATAGTTGCGATCAAACTGGTCGAACGTGATGCACAAGGTGTCATTGGTGATGGTGTTCATGACATCCTTGTCAAGAGCCAAGTGTACAGAAGAGGATGAAGGCACGAACTGTGCTGACACATAGATGGTGTCGGCAATAGGTGCCCAGTCGCTGGCAGGATCATACTGTACCAGAGAACACAGAGTGATACTGATGCTGTCATACTGGAGTATGCTCTGATTGGTCTGCTCCAGCAGCAGAGTCTTGGTTACGGTCTCCGTGGCAGGAATCCTGATAACCCTACCTTCTCCTGTGAGAGGCAGTCCGTCGATGGTGAGCTTGGCACCTGTGCTGTTAGTCTCATCGTTGACAAGTAGCCTGTAGTACATGTCGTCCTTTGTCTCAGAGTTGTTGTAGAAACTTAGCGTATAGCTGGCAGCACCACCAGTAGGAACATTGCTGACCATTGACCACTTGAGGCTGTCAACAGTAAGCTGTGGTTTCTCTATCTGCATGGTACCCTCCATGATAATCTTCTCGTCGGGCATATAATAAGAGGTACGTACCTCGCACTCGTAAGGAGCAGAGGTCTGTCCGCCTCTTGTGCGGAAGATGGGAGACCATCCGTCACGATAGTCGAAGACGTCCACAGAGAGTGCATCGCCAGGGTTATCCTCCAAAGTATAGCTGAAGCTGGTGGACTCTGTGGTGGAAGACTCCGACATCACATGTGAGCCACCACCAGTAATAGTTGAGAACGATGCAGAAAAGCCGAAACCATCAACGGTAACTCCTGTGGAAAGATTCATGTTGAAAAGTCCCATATCGGTTTCATCGTGGCTACTTGTCTTGGTGGTATCTGTGGTCTGGGTCATGGTGACCGAAGATCCTCCATCAAATGACAAGTTGTTGACTAAATACTCCTTTTGCTTCTCATAAGCTGTTACTTTCTGTTTCTCATTGTTTTCCAGATGCTTAAGCCAGTTCTTGATGGAGCTGTTGAAATACATCACTGAATCGACTGCCACGAAATCTTTGGGAACCGACACAGGCAGTACCATCCTGTAGGATTTACCCACAGAAGATGGACGGTCTGTCGCAGCATCTCCCCATACGTCAGAATCATCATTGTCGGAGCCAAAGCGAGGGTCATCGGGATCGAGTGAAGTTACATATACCACATGATCCTTATCGTTGACATACTCATCTGTATTGGGTACCGTTACCAAGAATTTATTTCTCAGCATTTCCAGGTTGGGCAGAAGGTAATTCTCAATATGAGATAGCGAATGCTGGAATTCTGTGCCATAGCTTAATCCCGTGGTGGTTACTTCCTTCACGTCCAATTTTGCCGCAGTTTCCCCTCCCGTATTTCTGAAGAGTCCTACCTCGTTAGCCTTGCCGAAGACAATGTTTGTGGACGATCCGATGAATACATCTCCGTTGGCACCCACATACTCAGGGTCTGTGGAAGTGGAGATGCTCCTCTCTGTGGAGACGGTTCTTGTCCAGGAATTTGCATTTTCTCCGGTTGACGTAAAGCTCACGCCGATTGATTCGTCATTCTCAACCTTTGTTGAGTGTTCAGTTGTGAAGCCAATGGTACCTACTTGGAATGCAAGCACGAGACCATTCTGTTTAGTAACGGAAACCGTATTATCAGAAGACCACACCTTAGCATAGGAAGAGAATTGGCTCTTTATGGTTCCCTTGGTCCAGCTGGCGCTTGAATATGATCCTGGAGGATCACGCAACACCATGTCAATTAGGTCGGGACCCTGAGTTACAAAGTTGCTTCCAGTGGGCAACGAACCCAGGATGACTGCCTTGAGTCCGCCATCCCTCCATTCCTTCATCTCTCCGTCGATGTTATAATAGAACTGAATACCTCTGACGAAAGGAGATGTGATATTTGGTAGTCCGGCCATCCATGTATAAGAGAATTGTCCCAGACTGTCAAGCTCAATGCTGTTTGTCTTCAACTCGTGTACCTCACCCGGTGTGCCATTTTCTGAATTACCTTGCATGTATACAGTCTGGTCACTGGAGAGGGCGTTGCTGATGGTCACAGGGAGTCCGCTCAAGGGCACCACATCCATTGGATACTCGTTGTTCTCGGTGGAACGCATGTCATAGTTGACATACTGCTCATACGCCTTGATGTTGAAGGTGTACTTGTCCTGTGACACGAAGAGAGGATAGCCATAGTTGTAGACAACGGAATTCTGATTGCTGCTGCCTATGACGCGCTTGCGCACTTCTACCGGGAAATCGCCTAGCTCGTCACTTACCATACAACTGTCAATACCGAACTCGTCCGCTATACAGTCCTGCTGAGTAACCTCGAAGAAAGCATCCGTACGCCAGGCAAGCTTATAGGCTGTATGGTAGTCATACGTATATATATCGCCATTTTCCATCACCGTAGTGTCAGTCACCAGAGTCAATGGGTCACTCAAGTCAACATCCACCTTATTCTTCAACAGGTTCTTCCCTGCATTTGGATTGTCCTTGCTGTTGTTGACGAATTTTATCTCCTGCAGCTCGTATCTCAACGGGGGAAGAAGAGCCGAGAACTCGCCCGTAAGGCTGTCGGTTGTGATGAATACATATTGCGACAAGTTGTCAGCTCCGCGATAAGCATGGCTCAGGATGTTATCGGTTTGAGAAACAACCTCTACAGTTGATGTGTTGGGATTGTAAGCGATTGAGGCGTCATTCACTACCTTCATGGCATTGAATACTCCGCTGTCGGTATACATCAATTTGAGTGTTGCCCGGCCAACGTTGTTTTTACTCTGCTTGCATCCTAACGTCTTCTCTCCCTGGACGGTTCCACCCACTACGCGTCCTGTGTAGTTGACCAAAGTGGTATCCCAGAATGCGATATTACTCTTCTCATCGTTGAACAATATCGTGGTTCCCACTCCGTTCTTGTCCGCGGGATAGCGTCCGTTGTCAACAAAGTTGTGCCCGTCTTTCTTGACCTCAATATAATGATTACCTATTGGTACACTTACAAGGAATTCACCATTCTCATCGGTCATTACCGGATTGCCATTCATGCTTGCAGCCTGGCCGTCCACAAATACCGTGCAACCCTCCACAGGAATGGTGGTACCTGAATAGCGCACTTTACCACTTGCCTTGAAGGAAGACTCATCGGTGAAGTCCACTCCGCTATATACCAGGGATGAGCCGCTCACAAAGCGACTTGATTTAGACGGAGAGAAGGAATGAACACCCTTTGACGGAATGATGGAATAGGTAGTACCATCACCTGAGAATGGGATGCCGCTGATGGTATAGTTACCATTCAAATCGGTCAAACCGCAGGCAGAGAGCTGGTCCTTGTTTGGTACGATATCGGAATCATCCATGCTCACGACTGTAGCATGGTTGCCGTTTGACACGCCGCCAGTCTTCGAGTAGTCGTAGGCTATGGATGGTTTCTCGATGCCCTCATCCAACTTGTAATACACCCAGAGTTTATCTTCGGAACCGGAAAGCACACGGTTGTAGTTGCGCATCAACTCGGCATCGGTGAGAGCCTTACGCCAGATGCGGCACTCGTCTATGTTGGCAACGCAATATATATTATTGCCATTACCTGTATTTCCAAAACATATATTTCTTCTGGTCCATGATTTTGTACTACCTATGTTCTTATTATAGCATTCGCCTAAAGTGGTACTGGTGGCTGCGGGTACAGAAGAGGATTTGTAAACCTTTCTCTTCATGTTGCCATCCTCGTCTATGACACGTAGGATAAACAAGCTGTCTGGGTTAGCATTGTTGTATGTGAGAGAGATGTTATAGTACTTGCCTTTTGTAATACGAATACCTGAGGGCGCCCACCTATCCCACATTTCCACTTTCCCACTTCTTAAGAGATACTCTTTAGCGAGAAGATTTATTTCTCCATCACTTCCACACAGGCCCACGACGCCTGC
>JBJEKL010000150.1:0-7716 GCA_051878615.1 Bacteroidaceae bacterium
CGAATCCCATGAGCGGGACCAGACAGCGTACAAAGAGGTTGCGCTCAGGATAGGAAAGCAGGGCACGTGCGGCACGCCTGCTCAGCAGACGGAACTCAGAGTGCTCGGCCACAAGGTCACATCCCATGGCTTTCATGGTCCTATAGAAGAGTGATGCCGTCACGCGCTTCCAACAGGAGTCTTTCTTCCGGCTGCGCCTCACCCCATACACCACGTCAGCCCCCTCATGATAATCCTTCACCATGCGTCCTATGACCTGAATGTCATCCTGCAAATCCACATCCATGCTTATCACGGCATCGGCCTCGTCCACGCAGGTCTCTATGCCTGCCAGGGTGGCCGCCTGCTGCCCCGAGTTATGTGACAGACGGAGGGCACGCACCTCGTGATGACGGGCATGCAATGTCCTGAGGCACTCCCATGTGGAGTCCTTGCTCCCGTCATCCACGAAGAGCAGACGGATATCCTCAGGCAGAGTATGCAGATAGTCCAGCAGGATGCGGCAGGACTCCTCCACCACCAGTTCCTCATTGTAGCAGGGAAGGATGATATAGATCATGTCTTGTAGGTTTGTCTGTGCGTTAGTTGTTTTCTTCATCGGTTTCTTATTACCATCGGATTCAGTTGTTCATGTGATTGACAGGGAAAATCGTAGGCTCCTCATTCTTATTATATAGAAGATAGTCGCACTCCCTTAGCACCTTGCTGTCATGCCATTGTTTTGTTCTATGGAAACTGAGTGTGAAGCATGAAATAATAATAGAGCACAATATGATTACAGTTGTGTGGCGCAACCAGCGGACTCTCACACGCTCTAAGCACCACGATAGGGCAAAGGCCAGCAAAATATTCAGTCCCAAGATGGGGAGATACATGTATCGGTCGGCAATAATGGCATTTCTGGGAAGGAATAACAGATGAATGACAAACAGAAGATGAATGACAAAGAAGGCCAGAGGGAAGGCCACTACGGGCTTGCGAATCCATGGCCAGGCAGCAAAGCATACAGCCACAAGAGCCATAGGGGCAAGCATCATCCATAAGGGAAACTCACTTCCCGGCATAACAGGAAGCCAGTACATCCAACTCAACTTCACCGGGAAAGCCCATTTATAAACGAACATTGCCAGACTGCTTGCACACAGCATGATGCGTTGAACCACACCGAAGGTCTCAATGTGCACTACCTCGTTGTATCCACTGACCTTGTACACCAAATGCAGGCCGAACCCTATGGTCACGACAAAAAACGGTAATACTGTCAGCCAGAGCATACGCGACGTCAGCGGTATCCGGTACATAAGGCAGAGCATCACCGCCAATAGGGGAAACATAAGCACGTTCTCCTTTGACAGATAGGAGCATGCGTAAAGCACAATTGAAACCAGATAACATTTCAGGCCCCTGACTTTAAGAAAGGCCGTCAACGCATAGGCGGCTCCCAAATAGAATAACGTGGAGAGGGGTATCTTGGAGGCACTTATCCATGCCACCGACTCCACCTGCAAGGGGTGGATGGCAAAAAGAAGGGTGGTAATGAAGCTGATTCGGTTGATGCGAGTGCCCGACAGATTGCTGCAGTCCCGTAACACTTTGTCCACCAACAGGTATACCATGCATACGTTAGCTATGTGCAGGATAAAGGAATAGACATGATAGGCAAAGCTGGAATAGGCTGTAACTCGAAATATCAGCGTGTAGGCAAGTTGGTTCAAAGGTCCCCACTGACCATTGAAGGATGTGGTGAAGATATTCTTTACAAGACTCCAGTCCAAATGCCCCTTGGTCATAGGATTGTACACCATCCATTGGTCATCCCATCCCATCTGAAAATCATTGTCGAAAGTTGGGGAAAAGGCACACAATGTAAGCAGGCAGATAAAGCTTGGCGACGTGAGAGTCTGTCTATGTATGATGCTCCCCACGGATTTCCATTTCATTATTATTCGGTTTGTCATGCTTTCTCAAATTATTTTGCATGCTTCTTGTTTTACAGAACATTATCCTGTTCGGAATTTCTATTTGCAATACCCCTCAATGCTAAACAGGCAAGGCTCTTTCTGAAAATCGGTATAGACTTTCACTGTGCGTTGGAAAGGACCTACCATGTCAGACAAGTACACCATGTTCACCTCTGCAGTCCCGCCAGGAGGGATACTGTCAGGAGTCTGTTCCAGGCGGATACAGATACAAGAGGTGTCTATGCTCTTTATCCGGCATGTTCTGCGCGTATTGTTCTTGATTGTGAAACGAAGAGGGAACTCACGGTTATGCAGCACCAGTCCCAAACGGAAACGTGCCGGTTCCAAAAGGACCTCCCCTGTATAAAGGCTGTCCCTGGACAATGACCTAAGGTATTCTTTCAGCACAGGAACGATGATATCGTCATAACAGGTGACGGAGGAAATGGTGGAGTTGGGATTGAGCAGAAACACGAAGGGCTTGCCTGCAAAGGAAAGATTGCGGATATACGGATCTTCATTCTCAAGCAGGACGTAAATGGGTACGTCCAGCGAATCCTCACGCTCCACCACACGCATGTCTATGGCGCGAAAGCCATCGGCCAGGACGAATGGAGCATCAAGATGGTAAGCCTTACAGATGTTATTCATATTCCGGGCAATCGCCTTCCAGCAATCCGAGCATTGGGAGCAGTGTGCATAGACACCTATACGTTGTCCTCCCTGTGCGAGAGAGGACAGACTGAGGGTGTCCCTGTTCGTGCTGGCAACCAGTAATGTATCCACAGGATGCACACTGGCCACATCCTGCGATTGCATCCACAGGACTTTCTCACGAAGTTCTTTTCTGGAGCGTTTCTCCTTCTGTCTATAATTGGCATAGGTGACATACATGCACAAGAATATCAGCAGGAGAAACGCCGCGTTTTTAATCAGCCTCTTTTTCATTGTCAAATTCCTTGAGGGTCGCCACCACCAGCACGGGATTGTCTTCCTGCGTCAGATGTTCCAGGAAATCACGCTCGTCCTTTGGCCAGGTCTGATAGACTTCATTCAATTGCTCATCGCTGGTAATCATCTTCATCTTCCTGACAAGTTCTGCAGCATCCCACATTTTCATAATCTGGTTCTTCTCCCAGTCATATAGGAGAATCTGCTCATTGGGGAAACTCTCATAGGTGAATTCCTGGAAATTCTTGAAAGGCATCCTCGGTTTGCGACTCAATTCTCCTGTCAGATACTTCCCGGTCTTGAGGTTCAGGATGGCATGTTCAGAAAAAGCCATGTACATATACCCGAAATCCTTGGTAAAGATGAAATCATCATGCAGGTATTTTACCTGGTTCATCCTTTCTGAATACTTCTGAGTGGTCATCTCACGATAGGACTCCGGGGTGGTGAACGGTTCTCCGAAATCGGCGGCCAGGAAAGGTACGCATTCCTTTTCATTCACTCTCCAGATGGTGTCCGGATTCAGGATGTCAATGTAATACACCCCGTCGGGATTAGAGTGCAGTGCCTTTTCCATTCCTACAGTAAATGGGCTGTTGTCAAGTCCATACTTCGGGTACCCTTTATCCGGCAGGACGCCGTATAGGGGCATGCCCTTCCCGTCTGTCACCGTAAGCTGGAAGGCATCAATCGCTTTATAGTCCTTATGACTGTACGGGAGCGTCAGGAATACTCTCCTTCCATCGTCAGCAAAGGCCATGTGCTTAAACTCGAAAAAGAGCGATTCCTTGCCTAAGAAATTTCCCTGGTAATCATAGAATACCAGTTTTTGGGAGTCTCCGTCATACACGCACACCCGTTTGTTCCTCCTGTCGATAGCCACGCACATCATCTGTACGTATTCATCCTCGGCATGTCCCTTGCGTCCTATCCTGTTCAGGAACTTTCCGTTCAGGTCAAAGGAGTAAACATAGCTGTTCCATTGGTCCACCACCAGAAGCAGACTGTCATCCCTGACCACATCGTCCACATGTCCTATAAGGCATTCCTCTGATGTTTCAAGCGGGATTATCCTGTATTCGGGACTTATCACATCTGTGATATATATGGGCTTGGTTTCTCCAATACCGGAAAGGCTTTTTATGTGATAAGGCGCGTCCTCTCTCTGGGGCAACAGGGGAAGGGTCTCATTCACCGATAGGGTATCGCTTACCGACGCCCCGTCCAAGGATCTCAATGTAATTTTTTTGTCGTTGCCGGCAGGATGCCATGTGCATGCCGTCTGCAGTACTATGCATGTCATGAAGAGGCATGCAAGGGAAATCAGATTCTTTTTCATCTTATTATGGATTTTGTTCCTCGCAGGAAAGGAAGTAGGGCGTACATGAAGATGTGGTTGGTGCACCGGTGCATGCCATCTGTTCGTAATGTGTATTCTCCTTAAAATAAACACGTTCTGAATGGTCATAATCACCTAGATAAATTTCTATTATACATCCAAATTTAATTTCCTTCTTGCCTACATATTGACTCTCTATGGTCCCATCTTCCAACTCCACATCTTTATAATAACAAACCAGTTCATCATGGCAATCTTGAGTGCCATACGCTTCTAATCCTCTATTTGTTTTATCTTCATTCCCGCTACTACTACTCTCTCCAGACATCAAACTGGAGAGAAAGGAAATTATCGTGGATACTATAGAGACAATAGAATTCTGTGCATGTGCCTGTACAAAAGGAGTACCTGTATATAAGGTAGAGAAGTTGAACATTAACGTACAGACTACCACTAATGAAATAAAAAATCTCTTCATAATCATTTGTTTTAATGGGTTATTATATAGTTTTTCTTGTTGTCAAGGGATTCATCAGCATCCACTGGTCATCCCACTCCATCTGGAATCCGTTCCGGAAGGTAGGCAGGAAGGCGCATACCGTCAGCAGGCAGATGACACAGAGTGACATCGCATGCTGATGGCTGTGGATGAATGATTTCACTGTTTCCTTATTCATTTTCTCATTATATATTATATATGCACTTTCAGCATTCTGCAAAGCAATTAATAAAACACTTCTTAGAAATCAATGTATCCATAATATTCTTGACTATTGGTAGAAATGCTGATTCTATAATACTAATAGAGAAGCTGTGCACCAAATATGTAATTCTGCGTTTCAATCTCTAAGACATGGTTTCCATGTGATACTGTTGCTAAATATATCGTGCAGAAACTATTCTCGCCAAATGATATTGTACCAGAAAGAACAACATTGTCATATTCATCCATAATTCTATAAGTAGCTCCCTCGCACATGTCAGACTTTTCTACATAAAGCAACGATCCCTCATTGTTAATATAGACGCATGGTATATCAATTTTGGCAGGAACTCTATGCGCACCTGTACTCACAGTTATGTTTTTGCTCTCTACCAATTGCATAGATACCTGAATTCCCATCGGTTCATTTTCCGTTTGGGCGAAGGTTCTTGTACACATAAGTGCAACAAGAACAATAAATAATGTCTTTTTCATATCTGTTGTTTATTTGTTTGTTATCGCGACAAAATTATATTTGTTGCAATAATCAAAACGAGTAATATGCGTATTATTAAGTCTCATTTTTATGTTAAAATATGTTACTATGATATATAACAAAAAGAAATATAGCATTATACGTTCTGTATGCTGTCTTTAATAAATATATCTGCTTTGAGACATGATGAAACAAAATTGTAGGTTATTATTGTACGCATTAAGCAAAATGTGTATTTTTGTATCTAACTAATACAATCTTCTATGCGAAATTATTTCTTTTTACTATTTAGCTTAATCCTATCTTGTTGCTGTGATAATGAATTCGGAACAACTATAGAAAGAATTCAAAAACATGGAGACATTGACCCACTGGGAGCATTAATTGAATTGGATTCTCTTGAAAAGGTTGCTGATTTTAGTTCTGAATACGAGAGGAAGAAGGTGCAACTTTTAAGAGTCAGATTAAACGACAAAGCTTACTATACGGCAACTTCCGATGTGGAGATAAAAAAGCTATTAAGGTATTTTAGGACTCATGGATCAAGCAAAGAAAAGCAAGAGGCCTTTTACTACGCTGGGAGTGTATATCGTGACTTAATGGATATACCACGCTCATTAGAGTATTTCCTTCATTCCACAGAAATTGCTAAAAATGGAAATATTGACACCCTGATGCTAAGAAATAGTTACTCACAATTACATAATTTATACGTGCGCGTGCAAGACTATGGTAACGCTCTCCTTGCTGCGGAAAAGGAATGTGATATATCAAGCAGGCTGGGAATATTGGATGACGTTTCCCGAATGCACCTTGTGAATGCTCATTTCAGACGTAATAATGAGGACATAGCATGTAAGTTAATGGAGGAGATATTGCAGGAAGAAATAACTGCAGAAGAGAATCGAGACTTCGATGTGTTATTTGATCTTTTGTATTCATATAGTTATATTGGAGACAAAGAGAAGGCTGGGATTTGTTTCCATTTGTTATCTAGTCATGAACCATTATCTCCCGCCAATTATTTAGCATTAGCAAGATACTATAGTTTTGTCGGAGAATCAGATTCTTGTGTTCAGTGCTACGAAAATGTATTGTCATCAAACGATTTGGAAGCGAAATATGACGCCTCTAACCAATTGTTTCAATATTTCATGGGTAAAGGCGATAGCGAACAAGCATTGCGTTACGCAACCATCTTTAATGACATAAGCGCTGAGTTAAATCTTAGCAAAAGACAAGAACTTGCGGCAACGGTCAACAATCAGTACAAATATTACCGCGATAAACAGGAAGAAGAGAAAATAAGGAAAGAAGGAAGATTTCTTGCATCTTTAGCGTGGGCAACAGGTATATTATGCCTAATCATAACGATTATAAGTATAGCCTTATACTATTACCAAAAGTACAGACGTATTAAAAGGCTGTTGGGGATTGCCAACTCATTGAAAATAACAAACGAGCTGAAACGAGAAAAAGAACAAGAACTATTCAATGAGGAAAAACTAGTTGAAGCAATCACGAAAAAATTTGTAGAAACAAAGAAAGAAAAAGAGTGCATAGAACAAGAACTGGCTGCAACAAATGTACACATAACTGAATTGACGGAATCGCTAGAGAATGCAATAGCAGAATGTAAAACAAAGGAAATCGCGCTAATAAATAAGGAAGAGGAACTTAAAAATAATGAACAATCACTTCACAACAGAATTAATGAGATAACAATAATCGATCTGCAGTTGCAGCATACCGAACAAGAACTGAGAAAAAAAACGATATTACTGGAAGAAAAACTGAAACAAAACGAGTCTCTTTTCCGTATGCTGCACCAATCAGACCTACATGATAATGCCAACACGGTAATTGATTCCATCAAAAAAGCAGCAAATGGAGAGGAACACCTGTCTGATGAGACATGGAAACAATTTATCACAGCAGTGGACAATCTATATCCTCTTTATCATAATGATGTGATTAAGACTTTGGGAGTGATGAAAAAAAATCAGTTACGTGTGTGTTATTTATTAAAAGCAGGTCTCTCAAACACACAAATTCAAAATCTCGTCACTGATGTATCAAGAGCTACTGTTTGGAGATGGATAAAGAAATATCAGACCTTACTTTCAGAAGCAATAAACAGTATATAATGGGCGTATTTAAACATCATCCACGAAGAGGAGACGAATATCCTCGGGGAGGGTATGCAGATAATCCAGCAGGATGCGGCAGGACTCCTCCACCACCAGTTCCTCATTGTAGCAGGGAA
>JBJEKL010000151.1:0-2009 GCA_051878615.1 Bacteroidaceae bacterium
ATCCGTCCCAATCCGTGTCTAAAGAAAAAAGTCCTGCGGTGTACGGCCATCCACCAGAATTATCCGGCGAACCGAATTGGATCTGCCGAACGCATGGTTCATCCGATAAATCCGGGAGGGGGAAAGATTGAGGTCTGCGGAATCACGTACAGGATTACCTCAACCCAAACCAGTCATTAGAATTCCATGACGGAAAGAAGCAGGAAATATCAAAACTCCATGTAAGGGGTCAGACGATCCACATCCTTCTGCGTGAACTCCTTCAACTGCAGAAGCTCACTGGCGGAATGGAACTCCCCCTTGCTGTATCTACGTTCGTAGATGGCACGAGCCTGATAGAAGCTGATATAAGGATGCCTGCGCATAGCTTGCACGGATGCCTTGTTGATGTTTATCTTGCGCGTCTGTGTATGGGAAAGACAGAACCAGTCGAGCACCTCATCCGGTAATGTGCATGATTCCATGACCTGTTCAACGTCGACATACCCTCCGAGACTCTCACGATAACGCACGATCTGACCCGCACGATAAGATGCTATGCCGGGAATCTTCTTCAACTGGTTGGTATCAGCCGTATTCAGATCCACCTGAACCAACCGGTCATATTTCTCAGGATAAAGAGAGGTATCCCTCACGGACACATGCTCCGAGGAAACGGAAGATGCGCCCAAGGAAGTGCCGGATGCGGAGTCTGGAACATGAACGGTACTATGTGATGCAGCCACGGTGTCGGTACGCATGGTCACATCGGCCTTGGAAGAGGCGATATTTCTTTCTGAAGAGGCTGCGATGGCCTTGACATCCACATACCTGAATCGCTCTGCAATATGGATCTGAGGAGCAAGTCTTTCCCACATCTCATTTGTCATTCCCGGCAGACGAGCAAAATCCTCCGGAGTGTGATAACGTCCATGCTTGGCCCGATAACGATACACGGCACGTACTTGCCACGGTGCCAAACCCAGACGGAGCAACTGTGTACTGTCTGCCGTATTCGGATCAAAGGGGAACGTCTCCACAGGGGTCTCTGCTGTGGCATATACATAGGTCTTCTGGGATGACTTCTTACGAGTATCCTTCTCCCAAGTACTATTCACAGGATGGCCTTTGTCATCCCGACCGCCCTGAGGTTGCATCCAGGAATAAACGAAGAGGCCTATGACCACAAGAATGACTATCCACTCTACAACGAGCAGAGCACGTCGGTCTGCATTAGAGAGAAAAGGAAGACGTCTCATTTGCCTATCAGCTCGTTGACAAAAACAGAGGCGATGGCCACAGGAACTACGTAACGTACCAGAAAGATGTAGGCCTTGAAGAAACGGAAACGAAGTTTCCCTCCATTGGTCACCTCACTCTCCACCAGTCTGCGGTCAAGATGCCAGCCCACAAACAAACAGATGATAATGCCACCCAAAGGAAGTATGAATTTGGAGGAAATGAAGTCAAACAGATCAAAGACAGTCATCCCGAACACCCTGCAGTCACTCAGCAAGCCAAAGGAGAGAGCACACAGACAAGACAAGGCCACACATGAGCAGGACACCCATGTGGCGGCAGCACGTCGTGACATACCGGAAACCTCAAGCAGATAGGCTGTGACCGGTTCATGAAGGGACATGGCGCTGGTGAGGGCTGCCAGAATAAGCAGCATGTAGAAAAGGCTGCTGAATATATAGCCCACAACAGGAACTGAGTGGAAGGCAATGTTGAAGACATTGGGAAGGGTCTGGAATACCAGACCAGGACCTGCATCTACCGTTGCCCCGTCAACACTAAACACCGCCGGGAAAATGATAAAACCACTCAGAATGGCCACAAACGTGTCGATGGCACATACGCTGAACACGGTCTTGGGCAGGTTCGTGTCCGAGCTGAAATAGGAGGCATAAGTACATAAGCATCCCATAGCGAGACTCAGGGAGAAGAAGGCCTGTCCCATGGCACTGAGCACTACACTCCCGGTGATGCGACTGAAGTCAGGACGAAGCAGGAAGGCAAGTCCCTGT
>JBJEKL010000152.1:0-7712 GCA_051878615.1 Bacteroidaceae bacterium
TCCCATACTTGCCTGATGCCGGTCCGCCTCGCCTTCTGAACCTCTAAAACGGTCCTTTTTCCCGCAAACGTTTGCGGGAGCGGTTGCAAACGTTTGCGTCTAAACCGTACCAACCATCCCTCCCGCCAACCTCTTTCCTCTGGAGGGTGGTACCCCAGGGGACGTGTTCCTTATTCCCCATGAAATTTCCGCTGAGCCAATAATTTGCAAGATTGGGATTCCCGTATGTCAACCCCATATCGGTCATTAGATCTCCTGTCAGTTTTTTCCTGTCTGTATGCCGGATTGTGACTGCTTCTTTGAGGGCATCCAGAGGGGACAAGATGTACGGATAGAGACGTAAGTGATGGGAAAAGCGATTTGAATAGTCTGCAAAAACGTCCTTTGGCGGCCTGACGACAGATTCGGGTTTATTTTTCCTTGTAAGTTGCAACGGCAATATGAATTTATTTTGCTTGGCAAGGGGAACTCATATCGTTGGTGATCGACCTTTATAGTGAAGACTTGCTTGCCTCTTTAGAAATCGGGATCAAGTATGGAGCGTGTGGAACGTATGCTCTGAGGACGTCCAGTCGAGTCGTATCCATAATGGAAAGGATTGTTTTGTCGTGTGAAACTCAACCCTATTTCCAATCGTGCTTTCTCGCTTATGTTGATGCCTAATTGTGCGCCTATGGTGGTATGCGGCTCTTCCAGGAATGGCATGAAGGGCGAATTGGCGGCATGACCGCCTATCACTCCGAAATCATGCATGACATATCCGCTCAGGTCGATTCTATCATTGAATTGATAGTTTACCAATCCGCATATTCCCACACTGTTTGCTTGTCTGCCCCACAAACGATAGTTGGAGAAATATCCCCCTACGGCTACATTCCATCGTCCGTCTTTGCTTATTGGCGTGCAGTACATGGCTGCCAAATCGGTGAAGAAGGATGCACCTTTCCAGGGGTTGTTCTTACCCCAACCGACCCGTACACCAGCTCCCACTTGTGCATTCAGTCCTTCGTGAAGATCCCATCCTCCGGTTCCATATCCCATCCAGGGCAATCCTGTCACATAATCGTCGGATGTGGATGCAGTTTGCCTGGTGCTTCTGATTCTCGGGATGTATATCTCTGTATCTGCTTCCGATGTGATAGAAGTAGAGTCTATGACCTCTTGTGCCTGGCAGGGTAAAATGGCAATTGCCAGGACGAGCATGCTGGTGGTGATGATAATAGTCCTTCTCATACGCAACAAATTTACCACTAAATCTTCAACCTTTATCAGAAGCCAGGCATTTGGAATGACCTTTTTAGTTTTTTTAGTATAAAATGCACATGTCGTGCTCTGCTGCGTGGAGGAATCATGCTTATGTAATGTAATAGGATGTTGTGACTTACATGATGTTTTCTGACCTGCGAGAATGACCATTTTGCGTCCTAATGAAGTTTTGCTCTTATAGAATTGATATATATCAAGAAAGTAACAAAATTTAGTAACTTTTAGCAAAGATAGTATTGTAGGAATAGAAATTTCGCTGTACCTTTGCAGTGCAAAAAAGAAAGAAAAGATCGGTTTGACAGATAACGGAGATTGTTAGTTTTAGTTAGTTTTTAGGTTAATAAAGATTGTTAGTTAGAAGAAGCTGCCCGTGAGAGTCGCTTCTTTTTTCTTTTTATCCTATAAACTTGAAATATAAGTTTAGGAAATGCGCCACGTGATGTTTCGTGGCGCATTGTTTTTTGGCTCAGCAGAAATTGTTATACCTTTGCGAACAAAATATACACGTATGTGCGCGCATGCGTTGGAAAATATGAGGATATTTAGGAAGCTTGATATATACATACTGAAGGATTATCTGCTACTGTTTGCAGGTACGTTCTTCATATGTCTTTTCATCTTCATGATGCAGTTTATGTGGCGTTATGTGGACGAACTGGTAGGCAAGGGGCTTTCGCTGGAGGTGCTGGCCAAGTTCTTCTATTATAGCGGTCTCACTCTCATTCCTATATCACTTCCTTTGGCCGTATTGCTTGCGAGTCTTATTTCGTTCGGCAATATGGGTGAGCGCCTGGAGCTCTTGGCCATGAAGGCGAGTGGTATTCCTTTGGTGCGCATACTTCAGCCGGTATTCATCCTGGCGTTATTCGTGTGTATGGGCAGTTTCTATTTCCAGAATAAGGTGGGCCCCGAGGCCACCAAACAATTGGCTACCCTCGTGTGGAGCATGAAGCAGAAATCGCCTGAGTTGGAGATTCCCGAGGGCATTTTTTATAGTGAGATTCCGGGCTATAATCTGTATGTACATCACAAGGATACACGTACGGGTATGCTGTATGGTGTCATGATATACAGCAATACAGATGGCTATGAGGATGCTCAGATTGTGTTGGCTGATAGCGCACGTTTGCAGAGTACGGCCGACAAGCGACATCTGAAATTGACACTCATGCATGGCGAACGTTTCCGCAATATGGACTCCCAGGGTGGTGGTAATATGCTCAGGGCCAGCGTGCCTTACATGCGAGAGTCTTTTGTAAGCGAAGTTGACCTGATACCTTTTGATGCCAACTTCAATCTTATGGATGCAAATCTCTTTTCGGGTAATGCCCAGACCAAAAGTCTGAGGGAAATCAGGTTTGGAATAGATTCACTACAGCATATGTCTGACAGCACAGCTCATGCTATTGCGGCAAGTGTCATGGGCACGTTACTGCGTAAAGACCTTCCTGAAAGGCTCCGAGATTCGGTTCGGGTGGCAAGTGGGATGGACAGGGCACTTCCTTTGGATTCTATTTATACGCATCTTACTGACCAGCAACGCTCCACAGCATGGCGTGTGGCTCAGGATCGTGCAGAGAGCCTTCGTTCGGAATATGAGTTTCGCTCAATAATCACATCTGACACCAATATGCTCCTGCGGCGTCATCGCATGGAGGAGCAGAAGAAGTTCACTTTAAGTCTCGCCTGCCTGCTCTTCTTCTTTATCGGGGCACCCTTGGGAGCCATCATCCGCAAGGGCGGACTGGGGCTCCCTGTTGTTATAAGTGTGGTCATCTTCATTTTCTATTATATCGTCAATGTGGGTGGAGAAAAGATGGCCAAGACCGGAGAATGGAATGTGATGTCCGGAATCTGGTTGAGTAGTGCTGTACTCTTGCCCGTGGGTGTGTTCCTGACCAGTCGTGCCAATAAGGATAGTGCTGTGTTCAATATTGAGGGTTTCCGCTCATTTGTGCGCCGTCTGTTTGGATTGCGGGCCTCACGTGCCATCAATCGCAAGGAGGTCATCATCCACGATCCTGATTATCGACGTGTCGTGACAGACTTGTCTGTCCTTTCGGCCGATTGCCAGGCATACAAGCAGGAGGCTCGCCTGGTGCGAATGCCTTCGTATCTGCGCATTTTCTTCCAGTACAAGGAAGACAGGGAGGTGGAGAGAATCAATGACAGGCTTGAAGCGCTTGTGGATGAGTTGCACAACAGTCAGGATAGCGTGATTCTGGTGCGAATCAACGAATATCCCATCCTGGAGACCGAAGCCCACACAAGACCCTTCCACTCGGCACGCCTGAATATTGTTACGGGCGTGTTCTTCCCACTTGGCCTGTTCTTTTGGCTGCGTATCTGGCGATATCGCCTGCGCTTGTGGAACGACATGAACTCTATTCAGAGGATAAATACACTCATAATCGAACGCATAAACAAGCAGCAATATGAATGACAAAGTAACACTAAGCAGTATTGAGGAGGCTCTTGAGGATTTCAAGCAAGGGCGCTTCGTTATTGTTGTTGATGATGAAGACCGGGAGAATGAGGGCGACTTCATTACTCCTGCCGAGATGATTACTCCTGAGAAGGTCAACTTCATGCTGCGTTACGGACGTGGCGTACTCTGTGCCCCCATTACAATCAGCAGGGCCAGAGAGTTGGAATTGCCGCATCAGGTGCAGGAGAATACCAGCATGCTTGGGACCCCATTCACAGTGACCGTTGACCTCCTGGATGGATGCACCACAGGCGTAAGCACCCATGACAGAGCTGCCACCATACGTGCTTTGGCCGACCCATCCCGCCGGCCGGTAGATTTCGGACGTCCTGGGCACATCAACCCACTCTATGCTCAGGATAAAGGTGTGCTCAAGAGAGCCGGGCATACTGAGGCTGCTGTAGACTTGGCACGTCTGGCGGGATTACGTCCTGCGGCTGCACTCATTGAGATTCTGAATGAGGATGGAACCATGGCCCGCATGGCGCAACTGAGGCAGGTGGCCCAGGAACACGGATTGAAGATTATCAGTATACGCGATCTTATTGCCTACCGGCTTCGGCAGGAATCACTCGTAGAACGAGGAGTGGAGGCTGAATTGCCCACAGAGTATGGCAGTTTCCGCATTATTCCTTTCCGTCAGAAAAGTAATGGGTTGGAGCACGTGGCGCTTATTAAAGGGACATGGAAGTCCGACGAGCCAGTCCTTGTGCGTATGCATAGCAGTTGCATGACAGGAGATATCTTCGGCAGCAGGCGTTGTGATTGTGGTGAACAGTTGCATCGGGCCATGCAGATGATTGACCAGGATGGTAAGGGCGTTGTGGTATACCTCAATCAGGAGGGGCGTGGTATCGGTCTGATGAATAAGATTGCGGCTTACAAGTTGCAGGAGCAGGGCGATGATACCGTGGATGCCAATATACATCTTGGTTTTCAGCCGGATGAACGCGAGTATGGTGTAGGCGCACAGATTCTGAGCGAACTGGGTGTGGGCAAGATACGTCTCATCACCAACAATCCTGTCAAGCGTGTGGGTCTGGAGAGCTATGGTCTGGAGATTGTTGAGAATGTCCCCATCGTGGTCGCCCCTAACCCTTACAATAAGCGTTATTTGGAAACAAAGCGTATTCGGATGGGGCACAAGCTGTGAATGAATATTGCTCTCGCCATTGCAGCCTATGGCATGTCTTTGCCAAACATTGTGATATATAAGAAGAAAATCAGGTAATATTTAAATAAACAAGTGATGGAGAACATTCTGTCTGATAGACTCAATCGTCTGTCGCCGAGCGCTACTCTGGCCATGAGCCAGCGCAGCAGCGAACTTAAGGCTCAGGGAGTAGACATTATTAACATGAGTGTGGGAGAACCAGACTTCAATACGCCTGACCACATTAAAGTGGCTGCTATTGCTGCAGTTCAGGACAACTGGACCCGCTACTCCCCTGTACCAGGTTATCCAGAATTGAAAAAGGCCATTGTGGCAAAGTTGAAGAATGAGAACGGACTGGATTACCAGCCAAGCCAGATCCTATGTAGCAATGGTGCCAAGCAGAGCGTGTGTAATGCTATCATGGCTCTGGTCAATCAAGGCGATGAGGTCATCATTCCTGCTCCCTATTGGGTGAGTTATCCTCAGATGGTGCTGTTGGCAGAGGGAACACCTGTGACAATCCCCACCACTATCGAGCAGGACTTCAAGATTACTCCCGATCAACTGGAACAGGCTATCACACCGCGCACACGTGCCATTATCCTGTGTTCGCCCAGCAATCCCACGGGTTCTGTATATAGCGCTGCCGAATTGGAGGAACTCAAGAATGTCTTGCTCAGGCATGAGCGTGTGATGATAATTGCCGACGAGATATATGAGCATATCAATTATGTGGGGGTACATGCCAGTATGGCCCAGTTCCCTGATATCAAGGACCGGGTGGTAATAGTCAATGGTGTAAGTAAGGCTTATGCAATGACAGGATGGCGTATTGGGTTCATCGCGGCTCCCGAATGGGTGGTGAAGGGCTGTAACAAACTGCAGGGACAATATACCAGCGGACCATGCTCAGTGTCACAAAAGGCTGCCGAGGCAGCATATACAGGTTCCCAAGAATGTGTGGAGGTGATGCGTCAGGCATTCGAGCGTCGTTGTAAACTGATTGTACGATTAGCCCGTGAGATTCCTGGTCTGGAGGTGAATAATCCTCAGGGCGCTTTCTATCTCTTCCCAAAGTGTAGCAGTTTCTTTGGCAAACGTGATGGCGATCGTGTGATAAACAATAGTACAGATCTGGCTATGTATCTCCTTGAGGTGGGTCATGTAGCCACGGTGGGCGGAGATGCTTTTGGCTCGCCTGAGTGTTTCCGTATGAGTTATGCCACCAGCGAGGCGAATATCATAGAGGCAATGCATCGCATAGCTGATACGTTGGCACGTCTGAAGTAAATGTGGCTTGTTATGTGCTTTGGAAAGGCAGATTGCTTTTCTGTGGTATTCTGAGCTGAATTTGGCTGAAATTGCAAAGGGGTTGTATCGAAAGTGATGCGGCCTCTTTTCTATATATTATATATAATGTGTAGGTGGCCTGAATGTAGACAGCCAGGAGATTATTCGAAATAGAGGGTCAGCACAATCATTTTCGAACTTGCACCGTCCAGACTTTGTGTGTATTTCAGAAGTGAGTTGTCTATCAGGTCCTTCCTGTTCTTCTTTAAAACATCAGCAAGTCCAAAACAGAACTTGAGTTCTGGGTTCAATTTGAAGAAAGGCAGGTATATGTCACACCCCATTCCTACTTCCAGATAGCAGTCAAAAGGTTTGAGCATCAGGGCGGCATGTTTCTTGGTGGTGAGGTCTATCATCGGGTTGACGCCAGTTATCAGGTAGGGTCTGAAGTTATTGAATCGTGGCGCTGCGAATTTCAGATCGAGTGGTATGGAGATGTAGGTGCTCTTGATGTTTTGTGTGGTGTCGCGCCCACTGGTCTGTTCGTGAAAAAGAACATGTTTTTGCCCGAAATGCATTGTGGGTGAGAGACGCAGGGCCAGGTATCTGTTGAGCCTCAACTCCCCCAATACACCCACGCTGAATCCGGGGTTGTAGTTGTCAATATCTGCATACCATTGTTGTCCTGTGGCAGGGTCAATGAATCCGTTGTTCTGAAACTCCAGATCCTGTATGTGCATACCTATGAGGAAACCATAGTGAAGTTTCCGCTGGTCCAGATATGGGCGGTTCATCACCTTGCGTTTTTGTGCTTCTGCACCCGTGGCACAGCACAGGCCAAGCAACAGGCATAGGGTATGTATGAATAGGGATTTCATCTCTTACAATAACGAGTTTGCATGTCTCTTTATTGTCTTAATAACCATTTTTGATGATGCTTGGGGAAAAAAGAGAGGTACATGAGTATTACTTATCATCAAAATCTGCTATCTTTGCAAACATAATTGGAAAAGAGTATTCACTTATTAAATTTAAAGATTATGGCATACGTAATTGGTGATGACTGTGTTGCATGCGGCACATGTATTGACGAATGTCCCGTAGGAGCTATCTCTGAGGGCGAGAAGTATTCTATCAACCCCGAGCAGTGCACAGAGTGCGGTACTTGTGCAGATGCTTGTCCCAGCGGCGCAATCTCTCTGTAATACGGGCGAGTGCTTTTGGGTGTACGGTTCGCTGTGAGATCCAAACGGATAAGTACGTTTGTCTTGTGGTTGCGTATAATCGTACATAGGGAGGATAATGCGAGGCGAGAGCTATATGTGGTTTTACCACCAGGGTTCTTGTCTCGTATTTTATTTGAGTTTAATTGCACTCTTCGTTCAGCCAGGACTGAATGCAGGACGGACGTTACTGCTATTTGCGGAGGGGATAGTTGGCATCCAGACAGAAGTTGGTTTGGCATGTCATACAGGAACAGGCAGGGAGAGACCTTTCTCCGGTTTCTCCCTG
>JBJEKL010000153.1:0-7697 GCA_051878615.1 Bacteroidaceae bacterium
AAGAGGAGCGAGGACAGTAAGGAGTACATCCCCATGGGAGAGGATTGGACATTCTTCCATGCCGCAGAATTCCAGGTGCGTACTGTCAAACTCACAAGTGACGAGTCTCCCTCGCTTTCACAGGTATATGCTGCCGCAAATGCCATCATAATCAATCGGGTTACCAGCGAGGATTGCAATACCCTTCTTGCAGCCTATCAGGCTGTGGCAAAGGATATGAATGCAGCGGGCAAGTATCTGGTTCCGGAAGTAGAAAGGAAACAGACCTATATCATACAGAATAAGGCAAACGGTCTGTTTGTCCATAGTGCAAAGGCAAACAACAACGATGTTACGCTGAAACTCAGTCCGACTTTCTATACATTTAATGCCATTGGATATGGCGAATGTCTGCTTCATGGCACTAATCTTGATGGTACAGATTGCACCAACCTGCACGCCCAGCGTTCCAACCAGAGACTGGTGACCTGGGAATCATCCACGGCAGGCACAAACTCAGGTCTCATGCTTGAGAAGGCAGAAAGCGTGGACAATACCGAGTTCATTTTCTACAAGGACATCAATGAAGGTGAATTATACGGATGGTGCTATCCAGTAGATATCCAGAACACTGGTGACGGCATTGCCTACACTGTGGAAGGAAAGTACTACATCGAGGATGAGGGTACATTCTTGGCGCTTAAGGAGACGGAAAACATCACTGCCGCTCAACCTGTCATATACCTCTATGGTGATACCATTGCTTATTCAACGGATGCTCCCAGCTATCCTATGGCATTCGCTATCAATATGAAGGATGCCAAGGATATGACTCTGACGGCAGGAAGTGCCAATGGGCTGAGAGGTTGTCTTGTGCCAACCCCATTGGCAGAAGGTGATATCTACTTCGAAGGCAATAAAGCCGTGCGTGTGGATGACAAGGAGCAGACCATCGAAGCCAACAAGGTGATACTTAGTCTGGCAGACTGTCCTGTCATAAGTGAGGATGGCGATTATGAACTGAGTATCTATATCGGCCAGGACGACAGTAATGGTATCAAGGATATCTCATCCACAGTATCCAAAGTGACGGGAAATGGGGCTGTATATACGATAGATGGCCGTCAGATACTTGAGGATGGTTCACTCTCTGATATAAAGAGGTTGGGACGCGGTATCTATATCCTGAATGGTGTTAAGGTCATGGTAAAATGATTTTCTGAGGAAAACTCTATTGATTGTCAAACATGGGGGCAGCATCGTCTGCCCCCATGTCTTTTTCCAAATAGGATCATGTTTTAGAGAAGATATATATAGGCTCAACGGAAAAATACTGGGGATGATGAGCTGATGGCCTCCCAGGGATGTGTTGCCTGGAGGGAAGTATCCCAAAGGATATGTTCCTTAATCCCCACCAATTTTCTATTGATGCATTATCCTCCCCCCTTCTTTTGTAATAGGAACAAAAAAAGAAGCACTTCCTCACGGAAAAGCTTCTCCTTACTAACAATCTTTATTAACCTAAAAAACAAAAACTAACAATCTTTATAACCTAAAAACACCTAAGACGGAATTCAGAACTTCTCAGTTCCTTTTCTTCTCCGTTCCTTTTTCTGGCACAAAGGTAAGACGAATGTCTGGTACTCCTAAAATGAATGGCAGAAAAAGTGATATGGGAATCTGTTTTCTTGATATAAATCAACAATAGCCGCTTCTCTGAGTTCAAAAACAAGGCTTTTGGGAGACGATGTGCGTTGGCGCAAAAAATATTCCTGCATGCTTGGCTCTTTTTGCTCGGTTTGCATTAACTTTGTTGTGAAAAGCAGATATAAGACAGTTCTGGCCTGTCTGCCTGTTTTTGATAATTAATTGAATTTGCAAATGGACTATTCAATGAATGAGTGGTGGGCCTCGCTCACCGTGGTAGAGAAAGAGCGTATAGCCTCCAAGATAGCCGGGCGTACTGTGGTCTATCCTGAATGCAGTGTGCTGTGGAATGCCCTTGACGAAGAGCGTCAGCGTAAGATACATGATCATTGTACTGACAAGCATGGACTGGTCGTGAAGGAGTGGACTGTGGACGAGACCTTCTCTTGTTGACCTTGCGATGGGAAGAAACAAGTTTTCCGCTCAGGAAATCAAGGAAATCAAAGGACTCCTGAGGCGTAAGAACTCCACCAAGCGCTATGGGCAGAAGATGATTCGACATGTGTTACGCGTTGATTATGAGTTTAACATCTCAGATTTCAATGAACCCGGAAAGGCTTTTGGAGAGAACGAACTTGATGCTGCTGTTGAGCGTGGGGCCATCTTGATACTTGATGATGCCACAATAGCCAATATGAAGGCGAAACGTGCGCGTGACCGTGCGTGTGATGAGGCTATACGTCTTGAGGCTAATCCAATATCTGAGGAGGCAGACTGGAAGAAGGCTATGGAGGAGTGGCAACGTTGGGAAAATTCTGTCTCGGACACACCTATTACACAGGAAAAATAGTACCTTTGCACAAATCATAAAATCAGCATGGAAAAGAATTTCAAGAGAACAACAGTTACAGCGGCTTTGCCCTATGCCAATGGTCCTGTGCATATCGGACATTTGGCAGGTGTGTATGTCCCTGCCGACATATATGTGCGCTACCTTCGTCTCAAGGGACGTCAGGTTATCTTTATCGGTGGAAGTGATGAGCATGGCGTGCCTGTCACCATTCGTGCACGCAAGGAGGGGATTTCCGTTCAGCAGGTTGTTGACCGTTACCATTCACTCATCAAGGAGAGTTTCAGCCGATTTGGTATATCCTTTGATGTCTACAGTCGCACCACAAGCGAGATTCATCATAAGCTTGCAAGCGATTTTTTTCGTAAACTCTATGATGAGGGTAAGTTCGTGGAGCAGGTGAGCGAGCAGTTCTATGATGAACAGACGGGTCGTTTCCTTACCGATCGTAACATCCGTGGAGAGTGTCCTCGATGTCATGCCCCCGAGGCATACGGTGACCAGTGTGAGAAGTGTGGAGCTACCCTTAGCCCGGAGGAACTCATCAATCCCTATAACGCCGAGACGGGAAATCCTCTGGTGAGGCGTGCTACCAAGCATTGGTATCTGCCTTTGGACCAATATCAGCCATGGTTGGAGAAATGGATACTCGAGGGGCATAAGGAATGGAGAAGCAATGTCTATGGGCAATGTAAGAGCTGGCTGGACGGCGGATTGCATCCCAGGGCCGTAACCCGTGACCTTGACTGGGGTATTCCCGTACCAGTGGAGGATGCTGAGGGTAAGGTGCTTTATGTGTGGTTTGATGCCCCTATTGGTTATATCAGCAACACCAAGGAACTTTGTGACGCCCAGCCTGAGCGTTTTGGTAACTGGGAGACCTGGTGGAAAGATCCTGAGACCAGACTGGTGCATTTTATTGGCAAGGACAATATCGTGTTCCATTGTATCGTATTCCCATCCATGCTTAAGGCTCATGGCGAATATATATTGCCCGACAATGTTCCAAGTAATGAATTTCTCAATTTGGAGGGGAATAAGATAAGCACCAGCAAGAATTATGCTGTATGGCTCAACGAATATTTGGATGAGTTGCCTGGCAGACAGGATGAACTGCGCTACGTGCTTACGGCCAATGCCCCAGAGACCAAGGACAATGATTTCACATGGGCCGATTTTCAGGCACGTTGCAATAACGAGTTGGTGGCTGTATATGGTAACTTTGTCAATCGTGCCTTACAGCTCACCCAGAAATATTATGGTGGGGAGGTACCTGTACCGGGGCAACTGACAGAGTATGACCGGCAGACGCTTGACGAGTTCCGTGGCGTAAAGGAGAAGCTGGAGGCTCTGCTGGAGGCCTTTAAGTTCCGTGATGCACAGAAGGAGGCCATGAACTTGGCTCGTATAGGTAATAAGTACATTGCCGACAGTGAACCTTGGAAGGTGGTGAAAACCGATCCCGATCGTGTCAGGACTATCATCTATATCAGTCTTCAGTTGACTGCCAATCTGGCTATTGCTTTTGAACCCTTCCTGCCGTTCAGTAGCGAGAGATTGCGCACCATGATAGATATGCCTGAATTCAGTTGGGAGGATCTCGGAAAGACTGATCTCCTGACTCCTGGAAAATCTCTTCCCAAACCAGAACTGCTATTCACCAAGGTGGAAGATGATACTATAGGGTTCCAGATGAAGAAATTGCAGGATACTATCAAAGCCAATGAGGAGGCCGCCTATAAAGCGCAGCCTGTGAAGGATCTCATACAGTTTGAGGATTTCCAGAAGCTGGACATCCGTGTGGGAATTGTGAAGACATGCGAGAAACTGAAGAAGAGCAAGAAGCTTCTGCGCTTTACTCTTGACGATGGTACTGGACAGGACCGCATCATTCTGAGTGGTATTGCCCAATGGTATGAGCCCGAACAATTGGTGGGTACGCGTGTGCTTTTCATTGCCAACCTTGCTCCTCGAAAGATTATGGGAGAGGAGAGCCATGGCATGATACTCAGCGCAGTAAACTATGATGGAAATCTGAGTGTTACCACCACACTGGGAGAAGTCAAGGGCGGAAGTACTGTTGAGTAGTGTCGCGATATGGCAGGTGGACTGAAGGAGAAGGCTGCACGAGGTTTCCTCTGGGGAGGACTTAACAATGGTGCTGTACAGTTGTTGGGTGCCTTGTTTGGCATCTTCCTGCTCCGATTGCTTTCTCCGAGTGATTATGGCAAGATAGCCATGCTCACCGTCTTTGCCAACTTGGCCAGTACATTACAAGAGAGCGGTTTTATGGCCGCTCTCTGCAATCTTAAGCACCCCACAGACAGAGATTATAATGCGGTATTCTGGTTTAATATCATGATGGGTGGCTCACTCTATGTGCTGCTATACTTTTGTGCTCCTCTTATTGCTGATTTCTACAATGATGCAGACCTGCTTTGGCTGAGCAGATACATGTTCTTGGGTTTCGTTGTTACGAGTTTTGGAACTGTACAGCGTGCGTGGCTTTTCCGTAATATGATGAACAAGCAGACGTGCATCATTGCAGTGGTCAGTCTGGTGGTCTCCAATGTGGTGGGTATCCTGATGGCTTGGCTTGGATATGCCTTTTGGGGACTTGCCACACAGAGTTTGCTCTTTGTTACCTGTATGGTGGTGATGAACTGGTATTACTCCCCATGGCGCCCGTCATGGCGTATCGATATGCGTCCTGCATGGCAGATGTTTGGCTTCAGCAGTAAACTCTTGCTTACGAATATCGTAAATACGCTCAGCAGCAATGCCTTCAGTTTCCTGCTTGGTAAGTTTTACGGGGCACACTCAGCGGGTATCTATGGAAATGCTCGTAAATGGGACGATATGTGTTCCAGTTCTATCAATGGTATGCTCACAGGCGTGGCACAACCAGTTATGGCACAGGTGTGTGACGACAAGGAACGCAGCCGTCAGGTATTTCGCAAAATGCTTCGTTTCGTGTCTTTTGTCTCTTTTCCTTGTATGTTTGGTATCGGACTTATTTCCAGAGAGTTCCTTTTGATATTTACGGGACCCAAGTGGGAGGAGAGTGCCTATCTGCTGTCTTTGCTGAGTGTATATGGTGCTGTGTTTCCGCTGCTCACCTTATATGGTCAGATGGTTATTAGTCAGGGGAAGAGCAATATCAATATGTATTCCACCATGGCACTCAGCACTTTGATCCTGCTTGGGCTGGTCCTGTTGCATTCTTTCGGACTCTATGTGATGGTGTTCTACTTCATCGGGATAAATATTGTATGGCTCTTTGTGTGGCAGTATTTTGCACACCGGCTGATAGGATTGCGCCTATGGGAGGCACTCTCCGATGTACTGCCTTTCATGTTCCTGAGTGCGGCCTGTATGGCTTTTGCATGGTGGATTACACGGCCGATAGAGTCCTTGTGGTTACTCCTTTTGGCCAAAGTGGTGATGGCGGCAGTTCTTTATGTCACGGTCATGTGGCTCAGTGGTGCCCGTATCATGAGGGAGTCTGCAGACTATCTGTTTCGTCGTAGGCACTTATCCTGAATCTTTTTTGCATCTTAATCCCTCCTTACGATGAACATAGCCTATCTGATATCTGCTCATACCGATCCTGCACAGTTGTGTAGACTGGTGCTTTCGCTACATTCCGATGCGGAGTTCTTCATACATATTGATGCCAAGAGCCGGCTGGAGCAGTTTACCTCTTGCCTGCAGTTGTCCCGGGTGCATTATATTGACGAGCGTGTGGATGTGCGATGGGGTACCATGCGTGAGGTTCAGTATCAGATGAACCTTATTCGTGCGGCTGTTACTTTCCCGCGTAAGTTTGACCGAATATTCTTCCTGAGCGGAATGGATTATCCCATGTGGAGCAATGCTCGTATTGTCCGGTGGCTTGAGCAACAGGGTGAGAGGGAGATCCTGCAGGGGTATTGTATGGATACCAGCGAACTGGATGCCTGGCAGAGGGAGACATATACTGTGGCGCGTCCGGCCTGTCGCAATGTGCGAATGGGTATCCTATTGCGTAAATTGCTGCGTCTTACGGGTTACAGAAAACAGTTGCATTTCTCTGTACAAGGAAATGTATGGCATTTATATAAGGGTAGCGCATGGTGGTGCATCTCCCAGGAACTGGCTCAATTTGTCCTTGACCAGTATGATCATAATGCTGACCTTCATCGGTATTTTGACAGCAGTTTCTGTCCGGCAGAGACGTTTATCCAGACGATAGCCTTCAATAATCCTTCCTGGCGTAGTCGTTGTATCCTAACTGAAGGTAAATATCCTGGACTGGAGGCTCTCACTCCTCTTCACTTTATTGATTATCGGGGTGCTATCCATGTAATGACTGAGGAGGACTATCAACGTTTGCGTAGGAGTGGAAAGATGTTCTGCCGTAAGGTTGTTACGGGCAAGAGTGACAGTCTCGTCTCGATATTGGACAGGGACAGGACTAATCTCAGGTAGTTTGGTTGCATGAGTAAGTCAATATTCGAATCAGATGAAATCTGTAAAATTGTTTTACGTGATTGCTATTGTGTGTGCGCACAAAGTAGAATCCTTGGGTTTTCCGGCAATTTTGCGCGTTTTCAACGCAAACGTTTGAAAGTGCCGTCGCAAACGTTTGCAAAGGCCAATGCAAACGTTTGCGTGAAAGGGACTATCCCTTTCGGATTTTCCCCTATAAAATTTCTGTCGAATTTGTGTAATAATTTTTTTTTTTGTGCAAGATATTCCGGGTCATCAGAAAAGGGCTCATTTGATAATTCTGGTGGATGGAGAGCAGTATCATGAGTAACCGGCGTACACCGACCAAAGGGAGGTGTGCCAGGATAAGACCAGCCAACCACCACATCCTGCCTGTCATCTTTCCCCCGGATTTATCAGGTGAGTCCAGAAGATGCAATCCCCAGGAATGAGAATCTCCCAACTTCCGATGCGTGAGTGCAGGAAGTCGGGAGGTTCTATTTTTATGTCATATCTTGGAAACGGGCTGTCAGAAAGTGTTCTCTTCTTTTGCACCCCATTCATCCTCTACTTGAATGCTGAAATCGTAAGGCGTGTCGGCAAAGAACATACCCTTGTATATGGTTAGGGTGTTCACCTTCATGGGTACATCAGAGAAAGAACGTTCGATAAAGGTGTTTCCCTCGCTGTCAATAGCCGAAGCCGTGATGTCCATATCCTCTTGAGTTGAGGTTAGGAAAAGATAGATGGT
>JBJEKL010000154.1:0-1997 GCA_051878615.1 Bacteroidaceae bacterium
GCGTACTGCCCTCCAGGCAGGTGATTAGGGGTTGGTCTTATCCGAGCACACCTCCCTTTGGTCGGTGTACCCGGTTACTCATGGTACTGCCTTCCAGGCAGCAGAGTGGTACTACATCATCCCCGAGGACAGAAGCCTTCCAGGCAGCAGAGTGGTACTACATCATCCCCGAGGATAGAAGCCTTCCAGGCAGCGGAGTGATGACCACAGTGCTCCCCAAGGACAGATAGCCTGGAAATCTCGTGCAAATGAGAGCAGAGTGGAGCTTGCTCCGACTATGCCGAGTGCAGCCGAGATTCAACGAAGTTAAGGCTATAGCATGAGTAGCCGGGGGCAGCGCCCTCGGATCTCTCAGAGTGCTTGTGGAAGGATAAAATCAAAAAGTTTCTCTCATTATATATTATACGCGCGCGTGTATATTGTCAGTCAGGAGCCATTGCCATATGGGGAGCACATGGATGGTGTGACCGGAGACCTCTATGGTTTCTTGTTCGTCCCTCGTGATGATGAGCATCTGTTTCACATCAAAGCGTTCCGCCATCTTGCACAGGGCATTGACCTCGCGTTTGCGCGTCTCCTCGTCTGCGAGAGAGTAGGAGACCTGAATGGCAGTTCTTTGCTCCCACAGGTAGAAATCCACCTCGATGTTTTCGTTATAGTAATATACACTCTCGTAGCGGGCGTGGAGGGTGATGGCAACCAGATTCTCGAGCAGAGACGTTTCCGCGTCAAACAGGAATAGATTGAGGAGGCCATTATCCATGAAGTAGTACTTCCTGGTGGTCACCTTGTCCACTATCTTTCCCGCATAGTTCTCAATACTGAATATCAGACAACTCTCCTCTGCGTGCTCCAGATAGTCGGCAATGGTTTCCACACGGGTCTTCTTGCCTACCGACGACACGATATTTGCCAACCTGTTGTAGGAAGAAGGCTGCTTCACGCTCTCTGCCAGTTTCCTGATGAGGGTCTTCAGGGCAATGACATTGCGGATGTTGAAGCGTGCCAGAATGTCACCGAAGAAGATCTTACTGTACAGATTGTTCAACCACATACGCTTCATCAGAGGCTCTACGGGTCGCACCTCGGGAAGCCCCCCATACCTGAAGAATATATCAAACTGACGTGCCACCTCGGAACGAATAGGGGAATACTGCCAGTTGGCCGGGAGCTGTATGCCGGATGCCGTAAGGTATTCGCGGAAAGAATATGGGAATACACGTTGGATCATATACCTGCCGCCTAAGGTGCCGGCAATCTCCATGCTGAGCATCCTGGCATTGCTGCCGGTAAGGTAGACGCGATATTTCTGGTCAGCCAGTCGGCGGGCAAAATGCTCCCATCCCTGTATGTCCTGTATCTCATCCAGAAAGAAGATGGGCTTGTGGGCGTACAACTCCTCATAGCATACCTTCATAAGGTCAAGATCCTGCAATGTAAAGCCACCCAAACGGTCATCTTCGAAGTTGAAATATAGGATCTCCTCCGATGAATGTCCCTTACTGATGAGATGTTGTATGTGTTGGTAGAGCATATATGACTTGCCTACACGCCTCAGACCCACCAGGACATAGTTCATGTTCTCGGAGAGGGTAATGCCACGCTCATTCACCTGGATGTGGCATACCAGTTGCTGATACTCCAGAATCAACTGCTTCAGAAGGGTTTTTTCCATATTTTATCGCTTATAACCGACACAAAGGTATGTTTTTTATCGGTTATAAACGACAAAATCGTTCTGTATTCTTCGCATATAACCGATAAAAGTGTATTTTTTGCTCTGCGAGATACCTGTGTTTGTTTGTTCCCAAACACGGATGGGACGGATTATCCTCATAAGAAAACTGTCCTCAGGTTCTTTTTCCTTTAACACGGATTTGACGGATTTTGACGGATTTGACGGATTTCTCCTTCGGAGACTTGTCTCCTTTCCCCGGGCTTACGCCCTTACAGCCAGTTGTGTAGACTCATCCATGCAAGCAAGCTTGCTGTCTGAG
>JBJEKL010000155.1:0-1991 GCA_051878615.1 Bacteroidaceae bacterium
ATACTCCAACTTCGCCAAGAACGGGAAAGGCAATAAAATCACCTCCCTGTCCCAACGGATTCAGGTTGGCACGTCCTAAATGTTTACCATCTATCTTGATGTTTGTGTCACCAAGATTTGACGACAGTTCTATTCTGTGTGAACCAAAGACATTGTCATTGTTCACAATCCCGTCAGGTATTTCCACCGACCATATTTTTTTTTCGCCTGTTTCTTTGTCGCCATATCCTTTGCGAAAGATGTTCAGATGCGCCAGTTCTCCATTTTCAACTCTTGAAGCATCAAGTTCAACCCTAATATAAGTTGAATCTATCTTGTTCTTGATTGCCATCATATTGAGGTGCGAATCGAGCAGTCTTTCGTCGTTACCGCCATAAAGAATTGAGGCCTTTGTCGAATGGTGCTGTTTGTCAAGAGTTACAGAACATCCAATACGAAAGACAGGCAAATACTGAGAATAAAGAAACTGGTCATCGTCATCTGTACCAATCCATTGTGCTCCATTCCAGATGGCATCATTCTCATCATTTGCCATCAACCCCGTTTCGAATGTCGATGAAGCCGTATGCATATTGTCCTTATTATCCCAGACCTCAACGGCCCAAGTGTAACTTGTGGCTGGAGCAAGTTTCTCACCGCCAAAAACGATGTTAAGCGACTCGTCCGACTCAACCTTGCCACTGTCCCATATTCTCTTACCATATTCATCTTCAACAACGATTCTGTATGCCTTCTGACATTGTCCCTTACTATGCTCCTTGTCAGCCATCTGCCAAGAAAAACGCGGTCGTAGTGTCTCTATGCCCATCGGTCTTTGTTCGTATTCAACCAACAGATTTCTTATTGTTACGTCGTCAGCAACAGCCATTGACATGTTGGCAGTTATGAATAATAAAGCGGTAAGATTTTTTTTATATGTATTCATAAGGATAAAAATAGGATAAAACGTTTCATTCGCATAACATCTAAATATTGAGGACAGACCTCAATATTTGATAAACGAACGATGTCGTCAGCAGACATGGTATCTTTTTCACACATACCTGTGACTTTCGCTTGACGCATACAACACGAAAGAAAAAGGAAAACAAATAAGATGAGCGCTACTGTATTTCTCATTTCATGTTCTTTTTGATGAAATCAACTATCTTGTCCCAAGAAATCCTATTTTTTGCCTTGCCCTTGCCTTCCAGTTCGGTATAGCCTCCATCGTAGAGGTCGCAATGGCTGGCATCGGGGATGATGAGCAACTCCTTGTTCCCGGGCACAGGATTAGGCTTGCGGACTGCATCATATCCAGTGGCTTTACCCTCTACCATATACTTGTAAGCAGCCTCGCCGAAGTAACGGGAATGGGCTTTCTCGCCATGCATGATGAGCACCGCCGAACGAATCTCATTGATATAATAGAGGAAGCGCGCATTGGAATAGGCCTGACAGCCAAAGGTGTGCCAACCGTCGTTGCTGTTGCCCGAACGGGGATGATAGCCACGACTTGTCTTGTAGTAGTCATAATAGTCCTTGACAAACTGCGGGGCATCGGCAGGCAACGGATCTACCACACCTCCCGCCTGCGTCAGCTTGCCACTCCGCATAGCCGTGGTGCGTTCGGCAGCCATCGCCTTGCGAGCGGCATAACGGGCTTCCTCGCTGTCGTTCTCATCATAATAGCCGTTGCCATTTACTCGACACATATCGTACATAGTGCTCGCCACCGTGGCTTTGATGCGAGGGTCTGCTGCAGCCGCATTCAGAGCAATGCCACCCCATCCGCAGATGCCGATGATGCCTATCTCCTCCTCGTCCACATCGGGAAGGCAGGCAAGGAAATCCACCGCTGCCAAGAAATCCTCGGTATTGATGTCAGGTGAAGAAGTGCGTCGGGGCTCGCCGCCGCTTTCCCCTGTAAAAGAAGGGTCGAAAGCACAAGTGACAAATCCTCGTTCCGCCATCTTCATGGCATAGAGTCCGCTCGACTGTTCCTTTGATGC
>JBJEKL010000156.1:0-1975 GCA_051878615.1 Bacteroidaceae bacterium
GTAGTTGTTTTAGTCGAAGAAGTGCCTCGAGGTAATAATAATCAGCATAGATGATGCTGGCATCGATTTCTGAACCAGCGGGACGATGTCCGGTGGAGTACATCAGAAAAGAGACGTTACGACTGCGGCTCTGGTAACGGTCGGTGCTGAGATCACGGAGCATCCGAATGGCTGCCTCGCGGTAACGGTCACCATCCTCCACATACTGGCACAACTCCAGCAAAGCACTGGCCACGACACAGGCCGCAGAGACATCTTTTTCACGTTGACCGATGGGTGCATCCATGTCCCAAACAGGTACCATATCGTTGCTGGTTTCACGCAGTCGTTTCAGGTAGATGTCGGTCACCTTTTGGGCAAAAGCAAGAAAACGTTTGTCCTTAGTGTACCGATAAACCATCGTATAGCCATAGATGGCCCACGACTGGCCTCGACTCCACATCGACTCATTGCTGTAACCTTGATGCGTAACGCCCTTGATGAAGCGACCCGTCTGAGAATTGTAGATAGCGACGTGGTAGCAACTGCCATCCTTACGGAACTGGTTCCTCATCGTGGTCTCGGCATGTCGGGTAGCCATCTCCCTCAATCGCGGCGAGCCTCCGTTCTCAGCAGCCCAATAAAGCAATTCCAAATTCATCATATTGTCCATGATGGTGTTATGACCTCCGTAGTCCTTCACGTGGCGCGGCCAACTGAGAATGGTGCCCACCTTATCATTAAATAAGGTGGCCAACGAGTCTGCAGCCTGTAAAGTAAGCTGCTGGTAGCGTTCGTTTCCGGTCACCTCATAACCTTTCAGAAACGAATTGATGGTAATAAAGCCCAGATCGTGGTCGTAGACAGGACTATTGATGATGGGAGCGATAGCATCAGTGTAGCCAACAGCAGCCTTGTTGACAGCCTCGCTCCTATTGTAGCCGAAAGACATCCATAGGATACCGGGCCAGAAACCAGAACACCATTCCTTGGAACTTGCCGGACGCAAGTTCCAATTCATATTGGACAGTTCATGATTCTTGGCAGGGAGCATATTGTCCTTCTCTGATTGCAATGCCGGATCACACATTGCGCATTGTAAATCATTCAAAATGTTTCTTGGCATCTTCGTATAATCATAGGGGCGCAAAGCCTCCAACGCCCTATCTACCTGACTGCTGCAATAGGATAGTTGCTGGTTTACGTTGAACTGTTTAATCTCCTTTGAGAATGCTACTCCGCAGACATGATTACCCACAAACATCGGCACATAGTCAGCGGTAGCATACCATCGGGGCTTGTCTGGCATATCATCGTAGATAAGGCGTCCGTTGATTTTCAGTCCCTCGAAGGTGACATTGTGCACCATGCGATCTTTATCATAACCATTGATTATAGAGAAATTGGGTAATTGTGAATTACATCTGATATTCCTGAAAGTAACGTCCTCAACCCCTCGGCCTGGAGCCGTACAATATTTCTGATTGTAACCCACCTTCACCTGCGTAATACTGCCGGATTCGATCTGATCGATACGTATATTGTCAAAGAGCACATCACGCACCAGGTTGCCGTCACCACAGTTGATGGCCAGACATCCCTGGTAATCCACCTGTGGCTCTGCCTGCCCCAAAATATCGATATTCTCATAAACCAAGTGTTCTATGGTATCCCCCACTTCCGGATTGCCATGTATGCCGATGAAGATAGGGTGTGCCACGTCAGCCCACAGCGTACTGTTACGCATCTGAACATTTCGAGTGTTACCGCTGAACCCCTTACGGGTGGCATAGGCTGTAGTGCAGTCATCAGAATTGCGACAGAACACACGGTCATAGAGAACATTGGAAGATGCAAAGACATTCAAGCCATCACCCCAACTGGGATGTGAAATACTTCTTACATCATGAAGTGTCACTCCGTCAGAGCCACCCACAGGACAGGTATTTACAATAAGCCCATCAACAAGCACGTTCTTAGAACGATAGACATGACA
>JBJEKL010000157.1:0-8058 GCA_051878615.1 Bacteroidaceae bacterium
GGATGCAAAGGTAGGACGATTCCTGAAAACACGCAAGGGCATCACGACTTTTTTTTCAATGCAACGACAAATTTTGTATTTATACATTATATATATAATACGCGCGCGAAAGACGCAAATAAAATAATGAAAATGAAAACAGAAAAACCTTCAGTTCACACAATAAATATAGGGGGGGGCAGGAAAAGAATAAATATTCTTCAACAAGACATTTACGTGAAAGTTCGATATGGAAGAATGTACTCCAGTTCCTCGGGAATATGTCTAAAAATTGTACCTTTGCATGCGATGTGCTCTCCTTGAAAAAGAGAATCCGAAAAATGACAAAACCGTCAAACCCCAAACAAACCATATGAGACGTCTGATCATTGCAATTATCACCATTCTGACAAGTTCCATGTGCGGCATGGCACAAACCCGCTCTGAACAAATTTACGAGGCATCCGATTATGGAATTGTACCCAACAAGGGGAAAAACGCCTCTCCGCTAATGGACAAACTGATAAAGAAAGTCCGAAAGGAACATAAGGCTGGTACACAATCCGTTATCCGATTGAAACCCGGAAGATATGATTTTCATGAGAAAGATGCAGCACAAAGGACCTACTATATCTCCAATCACGACCAAACAAATCCCAAACACGTAGGAATAGCCATGGAGGACATGAGCAATGTAGTGCTGGACGGACAAGGCGCCCAACTGGTATTTCATGGACGGATGCTGCCCATATCATTGATGAGGTCGCAAGACTGCTCCATACGAAGCCTCAGCATTGACTTTGAGAACCCACATATAGCCCAAGTGAAAGTGGTTGAGAACGACTCAGAGAAGGGCATCCTGTTCCAACCTGCTCCGTGGGTGAACTATAAGGTCAACCAGGGGGAATTCACAGCATACGGAGAAGGATGGGAGATAAGATACTCATTCGGAATACCCTTTGATGGTGACACACGTCATGTAATGTACAACACAGGCGATACACGATGCTCCATCAACGAAGTGACAGAGGAGACCCCCGGCCTTATAAGAGCTCCACACTGGAAGGACTATCGTCTCAAGACAGGCAGTATCATGATTCTACGTTCCTGGGAGCGACCCGCCCCTGGAATCTTCATGAGTCATGACATAAACACCACCATAGAGGATGTAAAGATACATTATGCTGAAGGAATGGGCCTGTTGGCACAATTGTGCGAGAACATTACCCTAACGAGATTCGGAGTTTGCCTGAAAGGAGTCGATGACCCGCGTTTCTTCACCACCCAAGCCGACGCCACCCACTTCTCGGGATGCAAGGGGAAAATCATCTCCCAGGACGGCCTCTACGAAGGGATGATGGACGATGCCATCAACGTGCACGGCACGTATCTGCGTATCATAAAACGCGTGGACAGCCATACCGTCATCGGACGATACATGCACGACCAGTCATGGGGCTTTGAATGGGGCAGGAAGGGAGACAAGGTGCAGTTTATCCGATCAAGCACCATGGACATAATCCCCGACACACTCACCATCACAAGCATCGCACCACACGACAAAGAGACGACAGACGGAGCGAAGGAGTTCATCATCGCACTTGACAAAGAAATACCACTCTCCGTAATACCAGAAGAAGGATTCGGCATTGAGAATCTCACATGGACTCCCGAAGTCCTGTTTGCACGCAATACCATTCGCAACAACCGGGCGCGCGGTGCCCTGTTCAGCACTCCCAAGCCCGTGATTGTAGAAGACAATTTTTTCGACCACACCTCAGGCACAGCCATACTGCTCTGTGGTGATTGTAACGGATGGTATGAGACAGGTGCATGTCGCGATGTGATAATCAGACGCAATCGTTTTGTCAACGCACTTACCAGCATGTATCAGTTCACCAGTGCCATCATCTCGATATATCCAGAGATACCCAACCTTGACGGGCAACAGAGCTTCTTCCACGGAGGAAAAGGAAAGGGTATTGTGATAGAGGACAACGAATTTGACACCTTCGACACACCGATTCTGTATGCAAAATCCGTAGACGGACTATGGTTCAGGAACAATACCCTCCGAACGAACCATTCATTCCCAGCCTTCCATCCCAATAAAGACAGGTTCCATCTGGAGCGAGTCACTAATGCGCATATCAGCGAATGAGAATGGCATGATTATACAGGGGCATCTCCCTAAAAAGAGACGTCCCGTTCTCTCACATTTAATTGTACTTTTCAACGCAAACGTTTGCGCGAAAAAGCACATTCTATTCGGGACTTCGAAAGCATAGTGATCCAACGACCGACATGAGTTTATTTTATAGACTCAACCTCTTGTAAGAGAAGAATAATAACCTTAACTTTGTCTTGACAACTATGGGATGCCCCATCGGTTTCTAAATATTGAAAACGTATAACTACATAAAGAAAGGAACATAGAGTGCCACCATAAGGGAACACAAATCCCAGATATAGGCATCAAGAAACAGACAGACAACAGATTCCAATAGGCACTTCGCACTGGCGAACAGAGAGAAAAAAACAATATTCACCTGCGAGGCTGCTATCAATGTCTTTATAAAATACCTGGACTAAAAGTCCTTGTTCTCGACTTCACGAAACCGCCAATTTCTACACATGAGAACAAGCGATGAAGGTTCACGTTCCGTATGGGGCGTGAACTGCTCATGCTTTTCTATGTGTAAGGTGCTTGGCGGTACCTGTGAAGCGGAAAAGCAATTAGCAGTTTCGCCCTTTTTATATCATTATAATGACATCCTTATTCCATCACACTGTAGAAAAGACATTGTCTCCAATAAAGGCAAATCCCACAGAATTCATACTCTTTCTGATACTCTTATGGCTACCAAGCACATACATGGAGTCCGAAAACTGCTGGCACATGATAAAAGTAATGGTGGCAAATGTGATTCTAAGACATAACCTCCAGTTTCTGTTCAATGTGGCATTGGCATATTTGACAATAGCGGTAATCCACTATATCAGAAACATCTCGCGACTTCTAAGCATTTCCTTATTTGTTCTTGTAGAATGCATTCTGATTGCAATGTTCATCTGCCAACTATTTCTACACGACATTTTTGGCATGGAAATCAGTGCCTTTGCACTTCAGTTGCTAAACGAGACAACATCCAAAGAAAGCAGCGAATTTCTGTCCATGTACGTTTTCAGTACTTCTGCCATTAAATACGTGTGTATCGTTGCCCTTCTCCTGTGTATCCAAACAGGTCTCCACATGTATAGCGGGAACTTAAGGCCGTTTCTCGCATCTATACACCTGTGTCGCACACCATGGAAGGCCTCAAAATGCGCGCTCTCAATTTACCTATGGGTTAGTCTGAGTTTCCTTATATGGAGTCTCCCTCTATTTTGTCAATCATGGAACGACAATATTGCAAAATCTATAAGAAGGGGAAGATACGGCATCCATAGAGCATTTGCCTTTAAAATCTACAATTCCATCCTGCAGTTTAATGACGAGAAAGATGACCTTAAAAAATGTATTCAATCACAGCTGAATGTATATGCCTGCGTGGAAGGAGATACCATAGAGGATATTGTCCTAATCATAGGGGAATCCTACAATCGTCACCACGCTAGCTTGTATGGCTACAACAAAGACACCAATCCTTTCCTCTCAAAAAAAGAAAACCTACATGTATTTGACGATGTCATAAGTTCCATCAACGGAACTGCACCCTCATTCAAGAATTTTCTGTCAACTGCCTGCGTAGATAGCAAGACTGCCTGGTGCGACGAACCATTATTCCTCACAGTATTCAAGAACTCAGGTTACAATGTTGTGTTTAATTCAAACCAATTTGCTCCAGAGAATAATGTGGACTGTTGGAACGCCTCCTGTGGTTTCTTCTATCACCCTGACATCCGTGCACACCTGTTCTCCTACACAAACACAAAGAAATACGAATTTGACGAGGAACTCATCAACAACTACAAAAGCCGAAGAAACGAAGCCGAAAAGAGCAGGATGAACCTAATCATCCATCATCTGAACGGCCAACACGTGGACCCTCGTCAACGATATCCTCAATCACACTCACATTTCTCCTGCAAAGATTACTCAGAACGCAAAGAACTCTCTGAAGAAGAGAAAGAATACGTCGCCACTTATGACAACGCCACCAGGTACAATGATTCCGTAGTATCCATGATAATAGACATGTACCAAAACGAGGATGCGGTTATCATCTATTTTGCAGACCATGGTGACGAAGCAAACGATTACAGAATCCATCAAGGACGTTCCAGAGGAATGGAGAAGTTGGGGGCACCCTGTCTTCATTGTCAACTGGACATTCCCTTCATCATATACACATCCAATACCTTCGTCCAAAAGCACCCTCAAACTACGAAGAGAATCAGCGAAGCTATTCACCGGCCATTTATGACAGATGACCTCCCTCATCTAATGTTTGACATTGCAGGCATAAGCACCAAATGGTATGTTCCCTCAAGGAGTCCAATAAACAACCTCTACAATTTAGACAGGAAACGGATTATCAAGGGTTTTTCTCTAAAAGGAAGTTTGGATTACGACGATGTATGCAAAAGAAATGAACCATGGACTATCGGTTTTTGAGCCACTTCACTAAATAATCGCTGAGAAATACACAAAGACAATGTTTTTCCTACACATATAGTGATTACTAATTAAAAAAAATATACATTTGCATAATCAATAACGATTCAAGCCAAACAAAAACATACAACATATCACATAAAAACTATGGACCAACAAAGAGTGGACATGTTTCTCATGTCAAATGCCAGCAAATTCCCAGAGGGGCACATGCTCTTCCTCCGCAATCATCTTACAAGCCTTGACGATAGCAAAGCATTCATACTCACTACCCTACAGTTGAAAGACCCTACCACAGCACTCGTAATATCGTTACTGGTGGGAGGATTCGGTGCAGACCGATTCTATCTCGGACAAACAGGATATGGCATCCTCAAACTTATCACTTGCGGAGGACTTGGCGTATGGACAATCGTCGACTGGTTTCTGATTCTCGGCGCAACCAAAGATTACAACCTTGAAAAGTTGCGCAGATTCTTGCCATAACAAAGGCTATTGGTTCACGACAATCTCATTCGTTGCATACGCCATCATCTGCTTATGGCTATGGAGCGCTATGGAGGGACACACGTACATAAGTATATGTCCATCCAAGCTGTTCTATCACATCCCATGTCCGGGATGTGGCACAAGTAGAGCATGCATACTATGGATTCACGGGCATATGGAAGATGCTGTAAAAATGAATCCTAACGTACTGTTTGCCATAAGCTATATCGTCATATACCCCATTCTTTTGCTGTATGACATCCTCACCCGAAGGTTCCACATGTACATAATCTTCAAGCGGATGATGCACATCTTGGGATTGAAGGCGTGCTTCATCCCCCTGCTCCTAATGGAACTTATCATCTGGATAAGAAATATCATATGCGGAATTTAAATCCAAGAGGAATGTAAGTCTCCCCATGGTTAGCAGCACAAAGTATTGTTTCACTTGCGAATCAATATTTTGTGGCATTCATCTTGCTGTATTCCTCAAAGAGACGCAGACAGGCCTCCCTGTCTAATTCCTGCATATAATCACCCAGTTTGTCCCGACCACCGAATATCTGATCAAACGTATTATCCCGGAATCCGACTATCTCGTTATCTGCTATTGTACATCCGTAATATATCTTACTGATATTAGCCCACATGCATGCACACAGACACATATGGCATGGTTCTCCCGTAGTAAAAAGTTCACAACCTGAAAGGTCAAACGTACCAAGCCTTTGGCATGCTCTACGAATAGCATCCACCTCACCATGACAAGTGGGGTCGTTGTTGGCAAGGACACGATTATGTCCAGATGCCACAAGTACTCCATCCTTGACGATTGCCGTACCAAAAGGTCCGCCATCGCCATTGGAAATTCCGTCATACGCTTCCCTGATAGCAATTCTCATAAATTCATTTTGCACTACCTTCAGTTCCTCCAGTTTAGAAGAGCAATCAACCAACACTGACGGTTTGATATCTGATACTTTCATAATGCCTCATATTATATTAAGATGTTCTTTTCCGTTTTTTGATCAGTAGTCAAGCCCCTCGTGCTTTCTTATCAAAGCGACGAAACGCTCTCCGAAGTCCCTTTTCTTCCTCTCCCCTATTCCATACACATTACCAAAGGCTTCTTGAGAAAGCGGCTTTTCAGTTGCCAAGGCATGCAAAGTCTTGTCAGACATAACAATATAAGCAGCCCAACCATTCTCTTCTGCAACTTCCCTACGAAGTTTCTTGAGGCTGTCGAAGAGTTCGGCATCCTCGATTCCCATGCCCATAGACAATTGGGGAGTGGCCTTTTCTCTGCCCTTTTTCTTCACGCGGAAATCTTTCTTCTCGACTAACGCCAGTTCTGCAGGACGTCGTCCGTAGAGAACCTCTTCACCCAAGGGTGTGACATGCAAATGCTTGTCCTCCCTATAATCAATCTCCAAAAATCCCATCTGCAGCATCTGCAACATATAATCCTGCCAGTCCCGATAAGGAATGTCCCTCCCGGCAGCAAATGTCCGGATCTGGTGATAGCCATGTACCACCACATCGGAACTCATTGTCCCACGCAGGATATGAATGGTGGTCACAAGACCAATGTGTTCCTCTGCTCTCCTGATGGCTGACAGCGCCTTCTGCACCAACAATGTCCCATCAAACCTCTGCGGTGGGTTGTGACACACATCACAATTATTGCATGCCCCATCATTAGGCTCTCCAAAATAATTGAGAAGTATCCTACGACGACACACCTGCGCTTCAGCATACTCCTGCATACGAGTGAGCTTCTCGTGATTGATTTCTATCTGACCGCTCTCATCTGCAAATTTGCGCAGAGTAATCAGGTCCTGCAGGTTATAAAAGAGTATCGTTTCTGCAAGAAGGCCATCTCGGCCACCTCGGCCTATCTCCTGATAAAAGTTTTCGATACTTCGTGGCAGATTGTAATGGATAACGAACCGCACGTTACTTTTGTCTATTCCCATGCCGAATGCTATAGTTGCACACACCACTTGAACATGGTCGCCAAGGAACTCTTCCTGAACCCTGTCACGATCGGCAGTCGACATACCGGCATGATATACACCGACCCTTACTCCCCTCGAGCATAACTCCCCGGCCACCTTCTCTGTTGTCTTGCGGGAGAGACAATAAATGATGCCACTCTCGTCAGGATGGCGGGCAATCACCTGCATGATGGTTCGTAACCTATCCTTGGCCGAATATCCTCGCCTGACATCCAGACTCAGATTGGGCCGGTCAAAAGAACTGATAAAGATACGTGGATGTTGCATATGCAACTGCTCAAGGATATCCTGTCGGGTTATCTTGTCGGCTGTAGCTGTAAGGGCCATAATGGGAGTCTCCGGGAAACTATCATGCAGATGTCCCAGCTGCGTGTACTCAGAACGGAAATCATGTCCCCACTGACTGATACAATGAGCCTCATCAACAGCTATCAGGGATACACGTACAGCATGCCGAAACCATTCCTCCTCGGCAAGGAACCTCTCCGGTGACACATACAGCAACCTCACCTCGCCCGATTGACACCGACGATGGATTTCATCATTCTGGCTCTCAGAGTTTGCGCTATTGAGAGCCTCAGCCCTCACGCCATTAGCCTTGAGGGCATCCACCTGATCCTTCATAAGCGATATCAGAGGAGATATGACAATGGTCACTCCCGTCATAGCCAAAGCCGGCACTTGAAAGCATATCGACTTTCCTCCACCTGTGGGCATCAACACCAATGCATCTCCCCCAGCACACACATGCCGGATGATCTCCTGCTGATGAAGACGGAAAGAATCATATCCAAAATAGGTCTTAAGTATTTGCCTCAGATTATCCATGCCGACAAGAATATTCGATACGAAGTTAAGCATTATTCCTTAGATGATAGTTGACGAAATGAAGAAAAATATGATCTCCAGCTATCGGGAAAGTAAAATACGCTATCTTTGCACGCGAACGCTCAG
>JBJEKL010000157.1:8158-28402 GCA_051878615.1 Bacteroidaceae bacterium
AAAAGAGTACACATGTAACGAGAGACCCAAGAAATAAGACAATTACAAACTCTTAACAACAGCAACATTATGATTATTCTACAGGCAAATTCCTCCATTGCTGCCACCGAAACTGTCATGGCCTTGGAGAAAGGTGAATTAAATCAGATCCTGCAACAGGTAACCACCTTGTGCATAGAGGCGGGCAAAAGCATTCTCCTGGCCATCCTCATCTTTGTCGTAGGACGTTATCTCATCAAGTTGATCAACCGTCTGGTCGGCCGCATGATGGAACGCAGAAAGGTTGAGCCCACCATCCAGTCGTTCCTCAAGAGTTTTATAAACGTCCTGCTCACCATCCTGCTGATCATCAGTACCGTAAGTGCACTTGGCGTAAACACGACATCTTTTGCCGCCCTTCTGGCATCAGCAGGTGTGGCTGTTGGTATGGCCCTGAGTGGTAATTTACAGAATCTGGCAGGTGGCATCATTCTTTTACTCTTCAAGCCCTACAAAGTAGGTGATTTCATTGAGGCACAAGGTATATGTGGTACCGTTAAGGAAATACAGATTTTCCACACCATCATTCTGACGGGTGACAACAAACAGGTGTATGTGCCGAATGGCGCGCTTTCCAGTGGAAGTGTAATCAACTATAGTAGTGAACCCCTGCGCCGTGTGGACCTGACGGTGGCTGTCGAGTATGGCACTCAGGTGGATGCGGTCAAACAAGCCCTCGAGGATATTATCAAAGCAGACAACCGTATCCTGACAGACCCTGCACCATTCATAGCGTTGGGCAAGCTTTCTGACAGCTCCATTGATTTTACGGTAAGGACATGGGTAAAAGGTGCAGACTACTGGCCTGTGTATTTCGACCTTACCCGTATTGTGTACGAAGAATTTAACCGTAGAGGCATCTGCTTCCCCTTCCCACAGATTCAGGTACACAATTCCTAAAATGCCAGGTGCAAAGAATCACCTGCAAACAGCAAACCGCCCACCTGTATACGAAACAAGTGGGCGGTCACAACGTAAAATCACTTTTCAAAAACCTACACGGTATTCTATACTCACGCTCACGCGCTTTCCTTAATATTCATTACGACGGTTGTCGGTAAAAATCAAGCACACGGCGACGGAAGATGAAGGTGAGACGAGCCTGAACAGCCTCAGAACGCGCCTTGGTCAGTTGTGTCTTGGCTGACTGGAAATCAGTGGCATTTGCCTTTCCATTCTCATACTTGCTCTTCATAAGATGGAAAGAGATCTCTGCACTCTCGCCCGCCACATCGGCACTCAGACACTGACGTTGCGCAGCCACGGCATTATAGTAGGCCTGTTGTATCTCGCGGTACAGCGCCTTGCGTGTCTCCTGCAACTGCAAGTACTGCGTGTTCACGGCAAGACGCGCACTACGTATACTGTTACGCGTCTGCAATCGGTTGAAGATAGGTATATTGAGCGAGAGCCCAAAATACTGATTGAAGTTGTCACGCATCTGTGAGCCAAAGCTGGTAACGGCAAGTCCGGATGTCTTGTAGTAGTTGGTACCAATTCCTGCATTGAAATGCAGAGTGGGGAACAGGGCACTCCGGGCTACAGATATCCCGGCCTCTGCCTGTGACAGGCGTAACTGTTCACCCACAACCTGTGGTTTGAATCCCTGAGCCTCGGCATACACAGCATCAGGGGCAGGCAGGAGTGCATCCAGGGGAACAGTCTCGGAAGGAACCTCTACATCAAAACCTTCTGGTGTATCCAATTCGAGCAACTGACTCAGACTGAGCAACGAGAGCATCAGACTATTTTCCTGTTGGGTCAAGGTAAGACTATCGGTAGCCAACGTGGTACACATCTGGGCCACATCAGCAGGTGCCGCCTTTCCCTCTTTCTGAAGCTTGCGCATCCTATCCACTTGAGCCACGCTCAAAAGCACCTGCTGACGCGCCACACCCACCAATTCCTTCTGGCATACAGCCTCCAGGTATGCCGATATGACATTAAGTGTCACATCATCCTGAGCCTTCTGGCAGTCCTGCAAGGCAGCCTGAAGGCCCAATCGCTGTTGACGCACCTGAGCGGGAATCTGTCCACCCGTAATAAGGGGAACGCTTGTTCCCAGGCTGAAACTGGTACTCTGGGTGTTTCTGTTGGCATAAGTATTGTCCATTGTCAACCCACGGCCAAAAGAAAAATTCTCTCCTGCACTGGCGGCAAGATTAGGCAGACGACTGTTACGTGCCGTACTGAGCGCTATTTCCTGTTGCCTGACGTTGTTCTGCTGACGCTGCACAGTAATATTGTGTGCAATGGCGTGACTGATGCATTGCTGCAGAGTCCACACCTGCTGTCCAGACATACTAAGGCTGGCAAGCAGGAAACCGAGTATCAATATACGTTTCATAACTGCTATCCCCCCATCAATTATTGGATTGCTTGAGGATACCTCTCACCTTCTGTCCAGGTTTCAGGCCTCCCTTGATTTCCATATTGATACCATCGCTCAACCCTGTCACCACACAGGTTCGCTTGAAACTCTGCTTAGGTACGCTATCTGTAAGCACATACACGAAAGTGCTGTCTCCCGAGAACTCAAGAGATGATTCCGGCACACTCACAGCTCCTTTGACCCTCTGCAACACAATCTGAGCATTGGCTCCGTAACCGGAGCGCAGAGTCAGAGAATCAGGTAGTGAGATAGCTGCCTTGATGGCAAAACGATTGGCTCCATTCTGTTCCACCCCCTTGGGAGAGATATACTCGATGCAAGCATTCAACTGAAGATTCTCTATGGCACCCACGGTGATGGTAACGGGCATGCCTTCATGCACACGTCCCACCTCTGTCTCATCCACATTTCCCTTGAAGATCAAGTTCTTCATATCAGCCACGGTGGCTATAGTGGTACCGTCGTTGAAAGAGTTGCTCAGGATGACAGAGTTTCCCACCTTGACGGGAACATCCAGCACCAGACCATCTATAGTGCTACGAATCAAGGTCGTGCTCATACTGGCATTGCTCAGCGAGACACCATCTCTGACAATATTGAGTGCATCACGTGCCTGTGACTCCTCTGCTTCCGCCTGTTTGAGAGCGACCTGCACCTTCTCGTACTCCTCCTTGCTCACCACCTGTTCATCGAGCAAGGCCTTCATGCGCTGATGGTCCTTACGTGCCTGTTCGAGTGAAATGACAGCCAGACGCACACGATTCTCGGCAGCAGAAAGACTTCCCATATCAGGAATCACCTTCACCTTAGCAATAACCTCATCCTTCTTCACCATTTCACCGGCCTCCTTGTAGAGTTCCGTAATGATTCCTGATATCTGCGGTTTGATGTTTACCTCATCACGCGGTTCTATCTTTCCAGTGACAATAGTGGTCTTCTCCAGATCCTTTCTCTGGACCTCATTCAGTTCATACACCTGTTCCTTGGGACGAGATTTCATGTACAGGTATACAAAAGTTCCAATTACCAGGACAACCACAGCCATTATGGCAGTCCATTTCAACATCCTCTTCATTGACTATATTCCATTATTATATTATATTATGTTATGCTTCTACCGTTTATTCCTCTCTCATGGCCTCCACTGGGCGTATCTTCATGGCTCTGATTGCTGGCGCGAGTCCTGCCAACACTCCCAAGAGAGAAAGCAGGAGTGCCGTAGTGACTGCCAATCCGAAAGAAATCTGGAAATGTGTTCCAGGCATTGTGCCGGCCACTGAATTCTCTATAGCCTGCAGGATAAGAACAGAAAGTGTGATGCCTCCCATCCCTGACACGAGCGTCAACACTATACTCTCGGTCATTACCATCCACAGGATATCTCTTGGCGTAGCACCAATGGCACGCCTGATACCTATCTCCACCGTACGTTCCTTGACAGCAATCACCATGATGTTGCTCACACCGATAGCCCCCGCCAGCAAGGTTCCCAAGCCTATCATCCACACCAGTATGCGCACGCCCTGAAAGAGCGTGTCCACCATGGAGTAGAGAGCTTCTGTATTCAGGCGCTTCAAGGCCTGCTTATCATCGGGGTGGATACGATGAGCACGTTTGATGACCTGCTCGGCATCATCCTGGACGTCCGACATACGAAATCCCTCACGTGCCGTTATGCAGAGCAAATCAATGGAGTTGCCCCTATTGTACACACGACGCATAGTGCCCAAGGGAAGTTCTATGGTATTCTCGGGATTACCTCCCACCTGCATGCCTCCGGCCTTTCTGCCACTCACGCCCACCACCTGATAGTACACACTATCCAGAGAGAGATAACGTCCTGTGGGATCACCCTGTGCGCCCAGCTCCGGGAAAAGGAGTTCCACCACACGAGTACCTACAACGCATACCTTGCGTTGCTGCTGGTCATCCTTGTCATTAATCGCACGTCCGAAACGTATTTTCGGGTCATCCACCTGATGATAATCCTCCTTATGTCCCAGTATATGCACATACCCATTGTGATTATCACGTGAGGCCATCCCCCATCTATCCAAACAAGGAGCACACACATCCACTTCGGGAACAACATTTCTGACACGCTCAGCATCCTTCATCTCCAGTGTCCACCATCGGTCACTGGGTAATCCCTTATAGGATCTGTCTGTCCTATCAGTAAAGAAAAAGCCCGAATTAGAAGCAAAACCCGCAAAGTTCATGCCCAGCATATTTACCAGGCCACGTCCTCCACCCATCAGCAGGATGAGCATGAATACGCCCCAGAAGATACCGAATGCCGTCAGGACAGTTCGGGTCTTGTTACGCAAGAGGGTGTCAGCTATCTCCTCCCATTGATCTGCATCGAATATTCTCATTGTCTCCTATCTCTATTCTTCATGTTCGAGATACTATGCACGCAAGGCATCCACAGGTTTCATCTTCACGGCACGTCGGGCAGGGAAGAATCCTGCAAGCGTGCCACACACAATCATAATGAGGGTAGCTGTCACACAGGTAGAGAAATCCACCGTGGGATCAACGAACATCTGAAACTTCACCATACCCATATCCACAGTCTGATTGCCTGCTGCCATATCCATATATTGGCAGAATCCCACACCGAGCACCATGCCAATGTACCCGAAGGCAAGCGTTATGACCAGGCTCTCCAGCATGACCATGCGTACGATATTCCATGGTCGAGCACCAATAGCCCGGCGTATGCCAAACTCACGAGTGCGTTCCTTTACAGATATCAACATGATGTTGCTCACTCCCACCACTCCACTAACCATGGTCAGCAATCCCAGGATCCAGAATGCCACATCCAGAATATTCATAGCCTGACTCATCGTGCGACTGTTCTCGGCCTGATTCCATATCCACAAAGCACTCACATCCTCAGGACTGAATTCATGAATACGACTGGTGGCACGAATGTAATCCTTCTCAAACGACTTCATCTCCTCGTCCTTGGATACCTGCCTCATGAGCATGGAGAGCCGGTCAATCTTCCCACCTTTGACATAGAGGGTGTTCATGGTGGTATAGGGTGCATAGAATATTGTGTTCCATTCGTGCATGTTTGCATTGTACACACCACACACACGCCAAGTCATCCCATCCATCTCCACGGATCTACCTACTGCCTGCTCATGAGGAAAGAGGATGTCTGCCTGAGTGGAAGTAAGCACCAGCACCTTACGCTTCTCTGCCAGATCAATATCATTGATAAACCGTCCCGCACACATGTCAACCCTCTGCATCTGTGTATACTGAGGATACACTCCGCTGACGGTCACACTGCTGATGTGACATTTACCCTTACTGACGCTCTGCCCTTGACGTTCTATGACAGGCACCACCGATTGCACCTTGTCTGAGAACTGCTGCCTGACCATCTCCACATCACGCTCTTCCAACTGGATGGGACGTCCCTCACGCATTCCATTATAGGGCATGGTGGTACGTCCACCAAACACATGTACGGCATCGAAAGCAAACTCCTCCGAATCCCTTTCGAAAGTGTGTATCACACCGTTACCTGCGCCTTGCAACACGATGACCAGGAAAATTCCACTTGCCATAGCAAATCCAGTGGCCGCCGTGCGCACCCCATTCATGCCTATGGTGTGCATCACCTCACGGAAAGTGTCCGCCAACGGCCATTGGAAATCCTTGAAAAAGCTCATACCATCCTATTTCATAAGTCCGTTGACACCAAAGGGGACAGCAGAAGCATTGGGATTTGTCTCAATACGCTCTATCAGACCATCCTTGATGTGCACAATCTTATCCGTCTGATAAGCAACTCCACTCTCATGAGTCACCACCACTATGGTCATGCCCTGTTCATGCAGCTGTCTCAAGATCTGCATCACCTCCATTGAGGTATGACTATCCAGGGCACCGGTAGGCTCATCTGCCAGTATCACCTTGGGCTGGGTGACCAGCGCCCGGGCTATGGCCACACGTTGCTTCTGTCCACCGGATAGTTCGCTGGGATAATGATGAGCCCAATCGGCAAGCCCCAGACGGTCAAGATATTCCATAGCAAGGGCGTTTCTCTTACGTCGGCTTACTCCCTGATAGAAAAGTGGCAAAGCTACATTCTCCACGGCATTCTTGAAGCCAACCAGGTTGAAACTTTGGAAGATGAAGCCAAGAAGTCTGTTGCGAAGATCCGCAGCCCTGTTCTCACTTAGGTTTCGGATGGGTGTTCCCGCCAGGATGTACTCGCCCCTGTCATACGAGTCGAGTATGCCCAAGATATTGAGCAAAGTGCTCTTGCCCGAGCCAGAAGCTCCCATGATGGACACAAGTTCGCCTTGTGCAATATCAAGGTCAATGCCTCTGAGCACATGCAGGGGTTGTACACCCTGATAGGTCTTATGAATACCCTCCAAATGTATCATTTTTCCGTTACCTCCAGATTCCTGGTATTCAAATTGGACATACCGCTGGTATCCACGAGCAGCCGTCCACATTTACCGCCAAGCACCAGGTTACCTGTACCTGAGACATCAGCCTCAAGTTTATCACATTCCACACTGAGGTCTGCATTTCCTGCACCACTCATATTAACATCCACCTCAGGACTCTGAAAACTTGCCTGCATATTGCACGCTCCGCTCATGTCCAGTTCGATTTCCTCTCGAGCCGTCAAACTCTCAATCTTCATATTAGCAGCACCGCTGACATCAAGATCGAACTTCTGAACCTCAATATGGTTTGCCACCAGACTTGCCATGCCACTCACATCAAATTCAAGCGAAGAGTCCTGGACAAATGTATCGGGAATCTCCATACAACATGCTCCTGTCACTACCACCTTCTCCATCGATGGAGAAGTGATGATGGCCGTGAGCCTGGGAGTATCAGAGTTAACGCTTGTCGATCCATCCTTCAGAGAGACGCGCAGACAACCATCCTTTACCTTTACGGCATACTGCTGAAGGTCCTTCTCGTTACCATGGAAGGTCAGTTGGCAGGTATCACCTTGGGCATATACAACCTTGACATTTCCCGAAATTTTAAGTGCGCTGAAAGAATCTATTTCCATTTGATTGTCTCCCACAGGACCACGTGTCTTGCTATCCTCATACTCGTGATTTAGGATTTTTTTCATAGATGCATTCAATATCCCGTTAACCATATGGTTACATGAGGTCGTCATGCAGGCACACATCAAGAGTGCCACCAGAAAAATGTTACCTTTCATCTTCTTAATCCTTTCTTTTAATTCCCACACATATTTATTAGCACACACATGTATTGTCCTGTTTCCTGGCAAAATAATCATCCTTGACCTCCTCATAGAAATTAGCCATGGTCTGGTCAATATAAGGAGCCAACCAGAAATATCCGATTCCCAAAGTGAAGACACACAGGATAGCCCATCCCAAGAATGTAAGTGCCAAAAGGAAAAGTTTCCACTTGTATCCATTCATCATCTCGGCACTGAGGCGCAGCACACGATTGGCACTGAGTTCAGGATTGTCGCGCAAGATGTATGGAACCAAAGCCAAACGCAAACTCATCCAGATGCCAGGGATAATGAACAGGATATAGAACAGGATCTGCATAAGGGCATTGATAAGCATGGTAACCAGTACACGACGGAAATCCTTGTAACCTACAAAGAGATTACCCACGCCAAAGGGGTCATCACTCTCAGCACGGCGGTTACCCAAGAAGGCAACAGAATAACTCCAACCTACAGGCAGGAGAAGCAAAGTCAATATGAGCCCAAACACACCCGATGCTGAATCCGCAAAAATCTTCACGAGATATGTATTGGAAGTGACAACAAAGGCACGCGGTCCAAAGAAAAGATTATCGAGTCCGCTTCCCAACATGGAGGCAAACCCCATGACAATCATATATACAAACGTAAACATGGCTGCTTCCATCCAGCGACCACTAAGGTCAGCGCGGCCTTTGGCGCGCAATTGTGACAATGAACTAATCATAATTTTAATCGTTTTTTATTGATTTATATTTAATGTGAATATTCTCATTTTTTACTGCTCCTCAGCCTGCCAGTGTGAGACAATCTCATCGATGCCCACACCCAAAGCACGCATCACACGGAAGAGGTCAGGCAACTGTTCTGTAAAGAACTCCTCTCTACGTAAAGTCTCGACGGCCTGCATGCCACCTTCTGCAACAAAATTACCCAGGCCACGCTTCGTACTGGCCACTCCTTTCAGCTGTAACCATTCCAGCGATCGTGCCACTGTGTTGACGTTTACCTCGGCCTCCATGGCAAGTTCACGCACCGAAGGTAGTTTATCACCCTCATGATACTTACCTGCGAGAATCTCGTCACAAACATGCTCGGCAATCTGTAGATATATAGCTTTTTGTTCCTTGAATTCCATAATAAGCGGATTTTGTTTATCGATTACGACGGGTCGTAATCTGTGCCTTACAATACAACCAATAAGTCAGAGCCCATATACCAATCAGCAGAATGAGCATGAACACACATCCCAATGCCAACCAAAGAGGCTCATTGATATTGATATCAATGACCATATGAGAAAAACATTCACGACCAAACACTTGCAGGAGCAGGCCGAAAGTAAACATTGCGCCCAACCCTAAAACCATCCAGAACAGCATGTGCGCCAGCCAGGTAAGTATGATATTGTAACGATACTTGATGGCGTTACCCAATGCGAAGGTACTCACATAACATAGGGATGAGAGTGTCATGAATGCGAACATCCAGCAAGAACAATCAAGACCACTGCAAAAACGTTTGGGCAACATATCAGCAAGAGAGCCAAACCAAGAACATGTCAGAGATGACACCATGGGTAGGCATCCAAAAAGCAGAGCGAAAAGCAGATTGACGATATCAGCACACACCACACAGCATCCAAACACCAGCAAAGGAGCAAACAAAGAGAATAGCGCATGCCATAGGAAACGCTCCACGTTGCTGGCAGGAAGAGTAAGTTCGGCTATACGCCCCTGTTTACGCAATAGGTTATGGAACATATATCCAAAGTAAATTATTGGGATGAAATTTGTAATTATCATATAGAACAATCCCAAATCCAAAGTATTTTGAACAATACTCGGATCGCCCGCACTGCCACTAAAATCAAGGATGGAGATTCTGCCACTCGACCACCATAGCAGGTACTGAAAAACCACGGGAGTGACAGCCAACACCAACAAACTGGCCACCTGGCTCAGATAGAATTTCTTATTGATGGTCATATCCCAGCGTCCAACGCTCAGAAAACGTTTCATATCAAACTGTATCATAGTTCTATTTCTCCTCCCTTATTTTATTTCCATTTGATTATCATGCCCACTCATTCGCGCACCCTCAACGGTCTCCACAAACAACTTCTCCAAATCCACGGGACCATCATCCTCGTTCAGGGGATCGTGCAGCAAAACATGATTATTATTGATAATGGTCACATGATCAAGCAGTCGCTCCACATCATGCACCTGATGAGTGCTCAGCAGCACAGTCTTGTCCTCATCCATACTCTGAACAACCACCTTGCGGAACTGGCTCTTGCTCAGAATATCAAGCCCATTGGTAGGCTCGTCCATCAAGAGAACACGTGTCCCGGTGGCCAAAGCCACACACATGTACACCTTCTTCTTTTGTCCCATTGACAGGGCTCCCAACTGCATATCCATGTCCAGTTCAAAACCTTCGATACACTTACGCAACAGCTCATCGCTGAAACGTGGATAGAAGGGCTTGAGCGCACGGGTATAACTCTGCAAACTGACTGCCGGCAAATCGTACTCCTCCGGAACCAGGAAAATCTCACGCAGTAACTCAGGCTGACGATTGCTTGATAACATACCATCCACCCGTACCTCTCCATGCTGGGGGCAAAGTAACCCAGAGATAAGATAAAGCAAAGTGCTCTTACCTGTGCCATTCTTACCAAGCAAACCATATACGCCTCCCTGGGGGAATGACATGCTGAAATCCTTCAAAACAGGCTTCCCTTTACGATACTCAAACGTTACATTGTTTATGTCTATCATATTATCTTAGTGTATTAGTTAAATAGTACACCACAAAAGTATAGGTTTTACCATACATGGCAATATCTTTCAACTAAAAACTTCATATTTTTAACGTTTATTAGCATTAGAAGCTCTTTTTATATGGTATCAGACTTACAAGTATATCACTATAAACATAAAGGAATGAAGAACCTTACCTTATTCCCATAGGCAAGGACAAACAGGGAGCAGGCTAAATTAGGAGTACGGAGAAAAGCAATGCGAACATACGACATTAGTTATTCCACAAGTAATTCAGCCAAGAAAAGTTTGTACGACTGTTTTGAGACGAGACTCACCGACGAATTCTTCATAATATTATTTGGGATGACAAAAAGGGGTTCCTGTTTTTGCATCATCAGCCACACAGACCCCAAAAGCACCATAATCCACAGACAAGCATAGCTGCTTCAAAAAGTATAACAATATAAACGGGCAAGTATATCAATATCCTTTTTGAGCACAACAGAAGACTTATCTCTGGCAAATGCCATACTATAATATTAATTGTACGTGCACGCGCGGGACAAATCGTTTGAAGCATGTCAATTCTCAAAAGAATCATATAAGAAAACACCATACAACCTGCATAAATATGCACTTAACCGAATATATACGCATATTATCTGAAAGAAATATGCTGTATATGCGGTATTTTTTCTAACTTTGCACACGAAAAAGGAAATAATATGCGAAACCGTAACGACAAGAAGACTCGCTTGCAAACCATACGGATGATAGTATCCTCACAGATGGTATGTAGCCAGGAAGATCTGATGATAGAACTTGACAAGGCAGGATTCCCATGCACTCAGACTACCCTGAGTCGTGATCTCAAGCAGTTACGTATCAGTAAGGTGCGCGGGAAAAGCGGTCACAGCGCCTATGCCTTGCCACACGAAGGACAATTTCTGGTAGCTCCAACACGTGAAGAAATCAACAAGAAGAAATGGAGTGTAAAGTTCTCCGGCAATATCATGGTGGTGCATACTCCACCTGGACATGCCAGTATGGTGGCTCTGGAGATTGACACTACAGCCCATCCGTTTTTTCTCGGTTCGGTAGCAGGTGATGATACCGTGTTGGTAGTACTCAACGAAAACGTAATGAGGGAGGATGCACGTAGCGTCATACTAGGCATCATACCTCAGTTGGACAACGAGCAAACAAGTGAAGAAAAATAACCGATACACAGCAAAACCATAAGAATAGGCAAGCAGGGGAATTGACACATATACCCACACGAAAGAGTGATGAACCAAGAAGATGACATAAGGATAGTGGTCGCCGAAGCGGCACACGAAATATACGTGGACACCATACTCGCCACCATAGAGGAAGCTGCAAAGAAACGCGGAACAGGCATCGCCAAACGTACTCATGAGTATGTGGCCACCAAGATGAAGGAAGCAAAAGCCGTGCTGGCACTCGACGGAGATAAATTTGCAGGGTTCAGTTATATAGAGACGTGGGGGAACAAGCACTATGTTACCACCAGCGGACTGATTGTGCACCCTGACTATCAGGGACGAGGCGTTGCAAAACGAATCAAAGACTACACCTTCACACTGGCACGCATACGTTGGCCGCACGCCAAGATATTCAGCCTCACAAGCGGTGACGCAGTAATGAAGATGAACACAGCATTGGGATACGTACCCGTGAGTTTCAACCAACTCACCGACGATGAGGCATTCTGGCGAGGATGCCAAGGTTGCTGCAATCATAGCATATTGGAGGAGAAAGAGCGACACTTCTGTATCTGTACAGGTATGCTGTGGGATCCTGACAAGCACCACGGAGAACCCACCTCGCTGGAGATATTCAAGGATGTCATGAGAGCCCTCGTCCTGAGAGGAATTGAGTAAGAAAAAAACAACAAGCATAACACATATATGGAGGAAAAGAAGAAAGTGGTGGTTGCCTTCAGCGGTGGCCTCGACACCAGTTACACAGTAATGTACCTGGCCAAGGAAAAGGGTTATGAGGTATACGCAGCATGCGCCAATACCGGAGGATTCAGTCCCGAGCAACTGAAGGCCAACGAGGAGAACGCCTACAAACTGGGAGCTACCAAATACGTCACCCTGGATGTTACAAAGGAATATTATGAGAAGTCACTCAAATATATGATCTACGGCAACGTGCTCCGCAACAACTGTTATCCCATAAGCGTCAGTTCGGAACGTATCTTTCAGGCATTGGCCATAGCGCGATACGCCAAGGAGATCGGTGCGAGTGCCATAGCACACGGAAGTACAGGAGCAGGCAATGACCAGATACGCTTCGACATGACTTTCCTTGTAATGGCTCCCGGTGTGGAAATCATTACACTCACACGTGACGGGAACCTCAGCCGCAAGGAAGAAATTGACTACCTGAACAAGAACGGATTCCATGCCGATTTCACAAAACTGAAGTATTCCTACAACGTAGGTATCTGGGGAACAAGTATTTGCGGCGGAGAGATTCTCGACAGCACACAGGGCTTGCCCGAAAGTGCATACCTGAAGCATCCCACCAAGCAAAACACAGAGATTCTGTCGTTAGGATTTGAGAAGGGTGAACTGACGAGTGTCAACGGGCAACACTACGACGATCACATCAAAGCCATACAGACCGTAGAAGAGATTGGAGCATCCTATGCCATCGGACGTGACTGCCATGTGGGTGACACCATCGTTGGCATCAAAGGTCGTGTAGGATTTGAAGCAGCCGCTCCCATGCTCATCATTGGTGCTCACCGTTTCCTTGAGAAATACACGCTGAGCAAATGGCAACAGTACTGGAAAGATCAGGTCAGCAACTGGTATGGTATGTTCCTGCACGAGAGCCAGTATCTGGAACCCGTCATGCCCGATATTGAGGCCATGCTCACCAGCAGCCAACGCAACGTAACCGGCATTGTGACACTGGAGTTGCGCCCTTATAGTTTCCAGACTATGGGCTGCGACACACCCAACGATCTGGTGAAGAACAAACTGGGAGAATACGGCGAAGGAGCCAAAGGCTGGACCAGCGAGGAAGCAAAAGGATTCATCAAGGTAACAAGCACACCCCTACGTGCCTATTATCTGGCTCATCCCGATGAAGAAAGATAGTATGATAAGAGTAGGTATACTGGGAGCAGCAGGCTACACAGGTGGCGAACTCATCCGCCTGCTCATCAATCACCCTCAGGCAAGAATTGTGTTTGCCAACAGCGAGAGCAATTCAGGCAATCTCATAAGCGATGTACACGAGGGACTCCTGGGAGAGACTGACATGCGCTTCACCGCCGAGATGCCTTTCAATGAAGTCGATGTGGTGTTCTTCTGCTTTGGCCACGGCAAGAGCCAAGCCTTTCTGCAAGAGCACACAATCCCCGATCACGTGAAGATCATCGACCTGGCACAAGATTTCCGCATCGCAGGAGAGCACGACTATGTGTACGGACTACCCGAGACCCACCGTTTGGAAATCAGCACATGCAAGCATCTGGCCAACCCAGGATGTTTCGCCACATGCATCCAGTTGGGACTTCTGCCAGCCCTGAAAGCAGGAATCATAAGCGGGGACATACACACCAACGGCATCACAGGTAGCACAGGAGCAGGACAAAAGCCAGGCGCCACCACACATTTCTCGTGGCGCAATGACAATATTTCCACATACAAAACCTTCACGCACCAGCATCTGCACGAAATACGACAAACCATACACGAGCTGCAGCCGCAATACGATGGACACATGTATTTCATCCCACAACGCGGATGTTTTGCCAGAGGTATCTTCGTGACATCCTATGCACATTGTGACACTCCGATAGAAGAGGTGAGAACTATATATGAGAACTACTATCGGGACGCAGCCTTCACACACGTGACCAAGACCTCTCCCGACATGAAACAAGTGGTCAATACCAACAAGGCCCTGGTGTATGTGGAACGTTATGCTGACCAACTGCTCATGGTGTCTTGTATCGACAATCTCCTGAAAGGAGCAGTTGGACAAGCTGTAGAGAATATGAACCTCATGTTCGGAATACCAGAGGACACCGGTCTGCGCCTCAAGGCTTCGGCCTTCTGAACATGATTACACAGAAGAATATACCGATAAGTAATGAAGTTATTTGATGTATTTCCCCTTTTTGACATCAACATTGTCAAGGGAAAAGGCTGCAAGGTGTGGGACGACAAGGGACAGGAATATCTGGACCTGTATGGCGGTCATGCCGTCATAAGCATCGGGCACTGCCACAAGCATTATGTAGAGAGACTGCAAGAGCAATCCACAAGACTCGGTTTCTATAGTAACTCTGTCATCAACCGTCTTCAGGAGCAATTGGCAGAGCGCCTGGGCAAACTGAGCGGCTATGAGAATTATCAGTTCTTCCTCATCAACTCGGGAGCAGAAGCCAACGAGAATGCCATGAAACTGGCCTCATTCACCAATGGGCGCACACGCATTCTTTCGGCAGAGAAGGCCTTTCACGGTCGCACATCACTGGCTGTAGAAGCCACACAGAATCCTAAGATTATTGCTCCAATCAATGACAACCAGCATGTGACATACCTACGTATCAATGACCTTGACGCATGGAAGAGGGAACTGGAGAAGGGTGACGTGTGTGCCTGCATCGTAGAGTGCATACAGGGAGTAGGAGGCTGCAACATGCTCACAGAGCAGTTTGCACAAGGTCTCCTGGAAGCCTGCCACCAGAACGGTGCTTTTCTCATCTGTGATGAAATCCAATGCGGATACGGCCGTAGCGGAAAGTTCTTTGCCCATCAATGGCTCGGCATACGCCCCGACCTCATTACCGTAGCAAAAGGCATCGGCAACGGATTCCCCATGGGGGGCGTACTCATATCCCCTACATTCAAACCCATTTACGGACAATTAGGAACCACTTTCGGGGGAAACCACATGGCATGTGCTGCTGCGCTGGCTGTTCTTGATGTATTTGAGCAGGAACATCTGGTTGAGAATGCACGCAAGGTGGGCGATTACATAATACAGCAACTCTGTCTGCTGCAACATCGCACCAATCACATAATAGAGGTTAGAGGTCGTGGACTGATGATAGGTATCGTACTGGATATACCACACAAAGAGGTTCGCTCACGCCTCATCTACGAGCAGCACTGCTTCACTGGCTGCGCTGGTACCAACATCCTACGCATCCTGCCACCACTATGCCTCACAGAAGATCAGGTGGATGACTTCATCGGCCGTCTTGAAACTGTACTTAATAATATTAATTGACGTCCATCGAACGGGCCATCACACACCATAACATATAAATACATTGATTATGGAAGACAACATCAAACAAATAGGCGAGCGTCTCAAGGGGCTGAGAGAGATTTTCAATATCCCGGCAGAAGAAGTTGCCGAACTCTGCGAAGTATCCATAGAGCACTATCTAAAGATTGAGGCGGGCAAGGCTGATCCCTCTGTATACCGTCTCTCACGCATTTCCAAGCGCTACGGAATAGACCTGGATGTACTCATCTTTGGCGAAGAGCCACGCATGAAAGGTTACTTTGTCACTCGCTCAGGCAAAGGTCCCGAAGTGGACAGGAACAACGACTACAAGTACCAGAGCCTGGCCATGGGATTTCGGAACCGCAAGGTTGACCCATTCATTGTTCAAGTTGACCCACTGCACAACGACAGGAAATATGCACAGAACAATCATGACGGACAAGAGTTTGACTACGTGCTCAACGGCACGCTGGAACTCACTATAGAGGACAAGACCTTGACTTTGGAACCTGGTGACAGCATATATTTTGACAGCAAACGTATGCACTGCTTCCGTGCACTCAATGGGAAACCCGCCACATTTGTCTGCGTCATAGTCTAAAACAAGGAGGAAAGAAATGATTAAGAGATTCCTAAAACAGACATCCTTCTGTAGCGAGCAGGACTTTGCCGACCATCTTGAGTTCATCGTACCCGAGGACTTCAATTTCGCATATGACGTGATGGACGAGTGGGCACGTATCAAGCCCGAAAGCATCGCCCTTTTATGGACAAACGACAAGGGTGAGGAAAAAGTGTTCACTTATCGTGAAATGCGCGAAATGAGCAATCGTGCCGCCTCATATTTCCAGTCCCTGGGCATCGGACATGGTGACGTGGTAATGCTCATCCTGAAGCGGCACTACCAGTGGTGGATAGCCATGCTGGCTCTCAGCAAACTGGGAGCCATAGCCGTACCGGCCACACATATGCTCACACACAAAGACATTGTCTACCGCAACAACAGGGCATCGGTAAAAGCCATCATTGCATGTGGAGAGGAATATGTGCTTGAACAGATTATGGAAGCCATGCCCGAAAGTCCAAGTGTACGAACATTGGTAAGTACAGGCCCTTCAGTGCCTGACGGATTTCATGACTGGATGAAGGAATGGACAGGTGTACCCGAGTTCCAAAGGCCAAACCATGTGAACTGCAACGAAGACACCTTGCTCATGTATTTTACAAGCGGGACAAGTGGAGAGCCCAAAATGGTGGCTCACGACCACCTATATGCCTTGGGACATCTCACCACAGGTGTCTATTGGCACAATCTCCACGAAGGCTCCATTCATCTCACTGTAGCCGATACCGGCTGGGGAAAGGCCGTGTGGGGCAAACTGTACGGGCAATGGTTTGCCGGTGCAACGGTCTTTGTGTATGATCATGAGAAATTCAGCGCAGACAACATCATGCGTCAGATAGAAAAGTACCATGTGACATCATTCTGTGCTCCGCCCACCATCTACCGGTTCATGATCCGTGAGGACCTTGGCCAATATGACTTAAGTAGCCTCGAATACTGCACCACAGCAGGTGAAGCGATGAATCCCTCTGTGGCAGAACGGTTCCATGCACTTACAGGCATACAGATATACGAAGGATTCGGACAGACAGAGACCACGATGACCCTGGGCACATTCCCCTGGATAAAGCCCAAGCCGGGCAGCATGGGGAAACCCAATCCACAGTACGACGTACACATTCTGCGTTCTGACCTGTCGGAATGTGAAGATGGCGAAAAAGGTGAGATATGCATCCGCATTGTTGACAGCAAGCCATTGGGACTTTTCAAATATTATTACCGGGACTCCAAGTTGACGAGAGACGTGTGGCACGACGGATATTATCACACAGGAGATATGGCTTGGCGTGACGAAGAAGGATACTATTGGTTCGAGGGCCGGATAGATGATGTCATCAAGAGTTCCGGATATCGCATAGGTCCATTTGAGGTAGAGAATGCACTCATGACTCATCCTGCAGTAGTGGAATGTGCCATCACTGGTGTACCCGATGAGATACGTGGGGCTATAGTAAAAGCTACTGTAGTTTTGGCAAAAGAGTGGAAACAGAAAGTTAGTGAAGAACTGGTGGCCGAGCTTCAGAACCATGTGAAACATGTGACAGCTCCCTATAAATACCCTCGTATAATTGAGTTTGTGGACGAGTTGCCCAAAACCATATCGGGAAAGATTCGTCGTGTGGAAATCAGAGAAAAAGACAATAAATCATGATACATCAACCAAAAATTGCAATCATAGGCGTGGGTGCCATGGGTGGCTCCATCGCCAAGGGACTGATACGTTCAGGAAACATTCCTGCCGCCAACCTCTGGCTGGCGAACCCTCACAAGGAGAAACTTGCATTCTTCCAACAGCAGGGTGCCAACATAGTAACCGACAACTGTGAGGCTGTCACACAAGCCGATGTTGTAATACTATGCGTAAAACCTTGGCTGGCCAATCAGGTGATGGAGCAGATCAAGCCTGTGATGGACTACAACCGACAGACACTCATATCTGTAGTAGCAGGGGTGTCTGGACAAGACATCTGCCAACTGATGGAAAGCAAGGGGACATCCCCCAAAGTACTTCTCTGTTTACCCAATACGGCAGCATCCGTATGTCAATCCATGACATTCCTGGTACCAGTCAATACCGACAAGAGTCATACACAAGCCATCGCTACTCTTTTCGAAGCACTGGGACGTGTGATGATTACCGAGGAGAGACTGTTGCCAGCCGGAATGGCACTGGCCTCCTGCGGAATCGCCTATGCCATGCGATATGCTCGTGCTGCTACTGAAGGCGGCGTGGAACTGGGAATACGAGCCTGTGACGGACTTCAGGTAGTACTCCAGACCATGGCTGGAGCCGCAGCACTATTGCAGGAAAACGGAAGCAATCCAGAAGCAGAGATAGACAAGGTGACCACACCTGGCGGCTTCACCATCAGAGGACTCAACGAGATGGAACACGCAGGCTTTTCATCGGCTGTGATACGTGGACTTAAAGCAAGTATCAAATAGAACGCGTCAAGGTAAGAGAGATGTTATCAAAAGCAGGTTCAATGTACTCCCCCACACGCCAATGGGAAACCGGACATCACACGTTTCTCTGCATTGGCGGACCAGGTAGCATGGATCAGAACCGAAGGACATCAAGCCATTCTGCTGTCCAATAGAGTTGTACTTGTGTCAGAGGAGAACTTCACATATAACGCCGATTGGATGGCGTGGTGCGATGGCAGATCTTCTCCGCATTAGGGCAACCCAAACTCATCAATCTCTATTATGACCTCTTCCGCAAGCATGGAATACACGCGGGACAAGTGCTGACCACACACAAGAAACAAACATATCCGTCCATGCCAACATTAGTGAGACTGGACGCAATATACCGAACATATAACTCTATGAAAACATTCTTCAACGCAAAAGACCTGGGCAACCTGAACGAGGCCATTGCCGAGGCACAGGAAGTAAAGAGAAACAAGTACGGTCATCAACATCTGGGACGCAACAAGACTCTGCTGATGATTTTCTTCAACAATAGTTTGCGCACGCGTCTGAGCACCCAAAAAGCTGCGATGAATCTGGGAATGAACGCGATGGTGCTTGACGTAAACGCAGGTGCCTGGAAACTGGAGACCGAACGTGGTGTCATCATGGATGGTGACAAGAGCGAGCATCTCCTGGAGGCAATTCCCGTAATGGGCAGTTTCTGCGATATCATCGGTGTAAGAAGTTTTGCAGGACTTCAGGACAGAGCGTTTGACTATGCAGAAAGTATCGTACAGCAGTTCGTACAATACAGCGGCAAGCCCGTCTTTGCCATGGAGACCGCCACGGTACATCCTCTACAGGCATTTGCTGACCTTATCACCATCGAAGAGCATAAACAGACGAACCGTCCGAAAGTCGTTCTTACCTGGGCACCACATTGCCGCGCTCTTCCCCAAGCCGTCCCCAACTCCTTTGCCGAGTGGATGAATGCAGCTGATGTAGATTTTGTGGTCACTCATCCCAAAGGCTACGAACTCGACAGTAAATTTGTAGGTAATGCCTTCGTGGAACATGACCAGAAGAAAGCCCTTGAGGGAGCGGACTTCGTTTATGCAAAGAACTGGAGCTGTCCTGGTGTGACACGTCCCGAGGACTACGGCAAGATACTCAGCAACGATAGGTCATGGACCATAGACAGCGAACACATGTCGTGGACAAACAATGGCAAGTTTATGCATTGCCTACCCGTACGTCGTGGGCTTATTGTTACCGATGATGTCATAGAAAGTCCCAACAGCCTGGTAATCCCCGAAGCAGCCAATCGCGAAATCTCCGCTCAGGTAGTCATCAAGCGTATGCTGGAGGCCATCCAATAAGCCATCACCGCATATAGCAGAGGGATATTTAGAAAGAATGACATCACGGGGGATAACCCAAACACATAAGGGGGTGTGGCCACAGCCAC
>JBJEKL010000158.1:0-1962 GCA_051878615.1 Bacteroidaceae bacterium
CGGTAAGGAGCGTACTCGCCATATGCTGTCGGTCTGCTGATTGTTACAAGCTGTACTCCTTTATAGCCAACCGCCTTGTTAAGCTCTCTCTTCATTTCTACCAAATGTTGACCGTGCTTCGTTTTCAGCGCATAGCAACCATGCGCATTACGATCCTTCGCAATCAGATAACACATCTTCAAGCACCTCCTTAAAACTGTTCTCATCTCTAATTAGGCCGCTTTCATACTTATTACGCATTATTCTTCCAACTGAATTTGGAAGGTCTTTCTTATATAAATAATCATGCAACCAGTTGTTCAGTTGCCTATCAAAAAGCGTATTAAACTGAATCTCTATCGGATAATGTCTACCACTTTTCTGAAAATAAACATGAACACCGCGGTATCCATCATCATTTGCCTTGCCCATTGACATATCGGCGACCCGAAATTGCTCTGACTCAAAGGCTCGAACATCATCGTAATTGTCGCAAAAAGCTCGGAAACCTAAAATATCATTAAATACTTTCCGTGTTTGATGATCTGGGTAGTAGCGATCATACTTCAGAAGAATAGAATCCAAACACTTTATCCTATAGTCTATGGCAATATCTGCAAGACACTCTTGGCCGTCCAGCCAATCTGCCATTTCGCATAGCTCTTGGATTAACAGCGTTTTATCGAAATAATGCAGATTTCTTTTCAGTGGAATTCCAAGATGCGATTCAAATGATAATGCATCCAGAATGTCCAATGACAGGCCATTCATCTTCAGCAACTGCTCATTCATAACCACACCTCCACCATAACCGTATTTGTTTTCTATGTTACCACAGAAAGTCGGATTTATCAAGTCATGCACCTGTGAACATTTTGAAAACGGAAAGAAGAAAAAGCCCGCCAGCGTACCATGTAGGATTCTACACAGTGCGCCAGCGGGCTTGTTTTATGGGATTGTTTTATGGATTACATTTCTTGCAGGGGACATATCCCTTACTGATAAGCTCGTCGCGTGTTCCGTTGAAATAGAGCTTATTGCTCTCCTTCATCTGTTTCACGCTGCTGCAATATGGATAGTGGAATTTCCCTGTGTTCTTATTGGCGATATAGTCTGTGCCTCCAGCACCTTCGCTGCCTCCAGCACTGTTGCCCCCAGTGCTGCCGCCCCCTACCGGCGCACTCGTCGGCTTCGTTTGTACGATTTGTCCTGCTGTGAGCAATTCCTCTCGGCTGGCCGACTTCTCAGTTCGGATACTCAGGTCTGTTCCATCGGTCGTGATGACAATATCGCCCTGCAGGTCAGTGCGGTAAACATCAACATCCGCGTCACGAAGGCGACTGAGTGCATTGTCATCGGGATGCCCGTAGGAGTTCCCTGCGCCCACCGATATCACAGCCGCTTTCGGCATTATCTCCCGGAGGAACGGGTATGTTGTGGATGTGTCTGACCCGTGATGACCGACCTTCAGCACAGTTGCATCCAGCCTTGCTCCGGCATTCAGAAGCATCTGCTCCTCTGGTCTCTCCGCATCCCCTGTGAACAGGAAGGATACATCTCCAAGGTCAACTCGAAGGACTATGGAGGAATTGTTGGCATCCGTCCCCTCGTTAAGCCCCAGAATCGTCACAGTAGAGCCACCCAAAGCGTATGTATCGCCCGCCGATGGTACTGTGATGCCGTTCCCCTTCTGTTCAGCGTACCGTGCGAAATCCTTGAAAGCATCTGAATCATATGTTCTGACCGGGCAAAGCGTCACATCTGCGTTGGCGTAGTTGAATGCGCCTGGGATGCCGCCAATGTGGTCCTCATGCGCATGAGTTCCGACCACCAAATCAAGATGCATGGCCCCACTGTTTTTCAGGACCGTGTAGATGATCTGAGAATCGGCCTTGTTACCGCCATCGATCAGCATGAAATGCCCATCGCATTCCAGCAGAGCCGCATCTGCCTGTCCGACATCAATGAAGCGGACTGTAAGCG
>JBJEKL010000159.1:0-28246 GCA_051878615.1 Bacteroidaceae bacterium
TCCTATCCTGAGCGCAACCTCTTTGTACGCTGTCTGGTCCCGCTCATGGGATTCGAGTACAGGATGGAGTATTATGACAGGCAAAACAGGATTGCGGGTGACACCAAGTATTCGACGGCCAGGCTGATGGAGCTTGCCGTGGATGGAATCACCAACTTCAGCGTGCGGCCCATACGCTGGATCATGCTCCTGGGCTTAGTGTGCGTGCTGATGTCACTCCCTGTGGTCGTATGGGCCCTGGTCAACTGGCATCAGGGAAGGACCAGTCTGGGATGGCCGTCGCTGCTCATCTCCCTGTGGGCGCTGGGCGGCATGCAGATCTTCGTCACGGGTATGGTGGGAGAATATATCGCCAAGATATACACCGAAGTGAAGCGCCGGCCCAGGTACTTCGTGTGGGAGGAACTGAAATGAAACATGATGCCGAGTGCCTGGATATATGTATATGATTATTATAGATACTTCTTGCGGAAATCTGGAAAAACTCATTCATTTACAGCGGAAATCAAACATGAATCAGCAAATGAGAATAACAAAGAGTATTCATCTTATCTTTCTTAGGCGAGACGAAGCCATTCCATCCTTATTTCGGGAATGCAAGCATCGCATAAGGGAAATGCATCCGTCATGGAACATTACCCTATGGAATGAAGAATCAGGTTTGCAATATCTCAAAAATGAATTGTCAGAATATGTGCAGGCCTATACATCCTTCACATATAATGTACAACGGGCAGATTTTCTTCGTTTGGCATTAGTATATGGTATGGGTGGTTTCTATATGGATTTGGATATGTATCCACTTCAAGCTTTGGACAATTTATTAGAGAAGTCTCTCGTACTGGCTGAAGAAATGACTGTCAGTGAAAAAACCCAGAAGTCTCTGAATCTAAAATACCGTAATCGTATTGCAAACTATATGTTCGGAGGTGAAGCTGGACATCCCTTCCTTCGAAAAATGATGGATGCAATGGCAGAACGCTTGACCATAAAAGTCAGTTCACAGCAAGAAATTCTGGACGTTACGGGCCCCGGGTTACTTACGGATACATATTGGGACAATACAGCAACCTACCCGGACATCACTTTGCTGCGTAACGAAGGCTGGTATGTAGAACTGCCCGACGGTCGTAAAGAAACATGCCTTTTTGGCAAGTATGCAGTTCATCTGCACGCTGGAACTTGGAGAAAAGAAATCTGATTGAACAAAAGAGGACAAATATATGATAAGAATTCCCAAGATAATACACCAGACATGGAAGGATGAGAATTTGCCCAAGGCATTTGAACTGTTGTCCCAGACATGGCGTGAAATGCTGCCAGATTGGGAGTATCGCCTATGGACGGACGATATGAACCGTGATTTTGTCAGCAAGCATTACCCTGACTTCCTTGAAAAATACGATGCCTATCCGAAGAATATCCAGCGAGCCGATGCTATCAGGTATCTTCTTTTGCAAACTTATGGTGGGCTGTATGTAGATTTGGATTTTGAATGTCTGGATCCAGAGTTTGAAATACTCTTGGAGGATGTAGGTTTTGTGGCAGGCAAGGAGCCATACGCCCATGCTGCACGTTATGGGATGGAATACATTATATGCAATGCATTGATGGCCTCAGTGCCGAATCATCCATTCCTAGAACACCTCATCGGTCGAATGATGAACCACCCTCATGGTTGGGATGTCCGTCACGGAGGAGACATACTGTCCTCTACAGGGCCTTGGCTGTTGACAGATGCCTACAAAAGTTATTCGCATAAGGAACTTGTTAAAGTCATAGAGCCAGGACCAATCTATCCTATCATATTAGGTGAAGCAAAACTAATAGTGTGCAATAAGGTTTCCGCAGAAATGGAAAGACGTATTGATTCAGCATACGCTATCCACTATTTTTCGGGAACATGGTGGTAAGAGATTAATACATGATAAGATGATAGATTACATACATCCAGAACATATTGTCAGAGCACTTTCCAATCTGCCACAACTGGTTTTAGAGGTGACTGATGCTTGTAACTTGAAGTGCAAGTACTGTGCCTACGGGGAACTTTATGAAGACTATGATAAGCGACATAATAGGAAAATGAGTTTCGATATGGTGCGTCGTATAATTGATTACCTATATCCCCTATGGACTTCGAAATATAATACTTCATCGCAGCAAACGCTCTATATTTCCTTCTATGGAGGTGAGCCCTTAATGAACATGCCGTTGATAGAAAAGGTTGTGGACTACATGGAGGGGCTTCGTATTCCTCATCGTACTATTCGTTTCTCCATGACCACTAATGCCATATTGCTTGACCGCTACATGGATTTCATTGTGGAACACGATTTCTCGTTGCTGGTAAGTCTGGACGGAAATAGGAGGAACGACAGCTATCGTGTTGACCATTCCGGCAATCCATCGTTTGACAGGGTTGTCTGTAATGTTGATTTGTTAAAGGAGAGACATCCTGACTATTTCCGTCGGAGTGTGAATTTCAATTCAGTTTTCCATAATAGGAGTTCAGTTGAAGATGTATATTCCTTCATCAAGGAGCGGTATGATAAGATTCCAAGTATAAGCGACCTGAACAACGTAGGCATCAAACCAGACAAGAAGGACGAGTTTGAGAGGATGTTCCAGTCATCCACACAGAACCTAAATATGTCTGGGAAAAAGGACGAGATAAAGGAGGCTCTGTCTCTAAGGAATCCAGAGTACCGCACCCTCACACTTTTCTTGAAACAACACAGCGGATTCGCATTCGAAGACTATACGGATTTGCTATTTGAGAAGGGAGAACCTACTTTCATCCCGACTGGAACATGCCTCCCCTTTACACGGAAACTCTACCTTTCCGTCAATGGGAAAATACTTCCATGCGAACGCATAGGTCAGCAATTCGGTCTGGGCGAAGTAACGGACACAGAAGTAAGGCTTGATCCGGCTTTAATTGCAAATAAATGCAATGAACGCCTTGCACGGATGGAGGCAACCTGTAAAGCCTGTTATAATAAGAAGGCTTGTTCGCAATGCATGTATAACCTGGAGGGAATAGACGAAAAGCCCGAATGTAAAGGGTTTATGGATAAGAAAGCTTTTCAGGCCTACAGCGCACGCAACATGTTGCTTATCAGTCAGAGGCCTTCGCTGTACAGGGAAATAATGACAAAGGTATTTTCATCCTAAAATAGAAATGATGGTAGGATAAGCTATGCGAAGTTACATCATAATTCTAACGTTACTTCTTGGGGCATTTCCCACTCTCTCGCAAACCCGGATAACGGGACGTGTGCTGGATAAGGCTGGCTCCCCCTCGGAAGGCTTCGTCACGTTGAGTCTGCCGGGCGAGTCGACAATTCTCTACTATTCTGACATTGACACGAAGGGAATATACACCCTTACCTACACGGGTAAGGCGGACAGCCTGTGCGTTCGCGTTTCTGGCTTCATGATAGGCAACTACGTTAAGGTGGTGGCTAATAAGTCGCAGATTGTGGACTTCAACGTTGAGGAGAGGGAGGTCGAGCTGAAGGAGGTCAACATCAAAGCTGATCCTGTCACCATAAAGGGCGATACCACCGACTACCTCGTGGGGGCGTATGCTGAGCAGGGCGACCGAGTCATAGGCGACGTGCTGAAGAAGATTCCAGGTATTGAGGTGTCTGGGAGCGGAGGCATCAGCTACAACGGCAAGCCCATTAGCAAGTTTTACGTTGAGGAGATGGACATGCTCCATGGACGCTACGGTTTGGCCGTAAACAACTTAAGTGCCGACGACGTGAGCAAGGTGCAGGTCATGGAGCACCACCAGCCCGTCAAGATGTTGCAGGGCAGGGCGTACTCCGAAGACGTGGCCGTCAACCTAAAGCTCAAGGACAAGGCTAAGGGGACATATGCGCTGACCACATCGCTAGGGGGTGGTCTGATGGAGATGGACGAGAGCGGGGCAAGAGGATTGTGGAACGAAGAGCTGATAGGAATGTACTTCGGCAAGGATCGGCAGACGATGCAGACCTACAAGGGAAACAACTCTGCCGACAATATCATGGCGGAGCTTTCCAACCAGTATGGAAGCGGAGCTGGGCCGAGAACAGTCTCACGCGTCGGTCTCTTGCGACCGGGCACGCCCAGCCTGCCGCAGAAGCGCTGGATGGACAACAAGACACATGCAGCGTCGGCCAACTGGTTGGAAAGATTGAGCAAGTACGAGGAGGTGACATTCAATGCCGTCTACACGCATGATTGGCAGCAACGGGCAGGCTACACCTATACAGAACACTACCGCCCCGATACTCTGAATACCAGTATCCACGAGACACAGACATCCATCGACAAGGCTCACCACCTCGATCTTTCGCACAAGTACACCAACAATGCCGAGAGCAAGTACAGCACCAACGACCTCTCGTTTCAGGTTTCATGGAACGACGGCAGGGTGGACGGCATGACGCGAGGGAACAGCTACAGCTCGTCTGTCTTTCAGAACATGCACTCCACGCCGCTGTCCGTTTCCGATAGGGCGATGCTGCAGCGGATTCTGGGGAATAACATCTTCCGCTTCAACCTGTCCGCGGGCTATGCCCAGTCCTCACAAACATTCGGCGTGACGGATGCCGACGGCTGGTCACGCAGGCAGGAGCTGATGTCGCGAACGGTATCGCTGAGTGCCTTCACCTCCTATGAGCGGGGGTTCGGTCCGATACGCGGTGAATACGGATTCAGTGCTACTGGCAGCCTTTATGGTGAGGATGGGACGTTGACGGGCTTGAAGGGTGTGAGCGAAGAGGACTGTAAGAACAGGATGTGGTACGGAATGGGACGCCTGAGTGTCTTCCAGACGTACAGCTATCGGCACAGTCACGGCAACGTGGCACTCGGTCTGCCCGTCATCCTCGACATACAGACATCCGACGACCGTGTGCGCCGCCGTCGCCACACATTCCTGCATCCCATCGTGCTGCCCTCGCTATCCTCCACCTACGAGTGGAACATATATCACACCCTGAATTCCAGAGCCTCTTGCGAGCAGCAGGTAGGCGACCTGAACAACCTCTTTCAAGGATATGTTATGGAGAACTACCGTGAGGTCGTCCGCAGCCAGATGGACAAACTGCTCTCTCGCAGGAGCGTAAACCTTTCCACCTCCTATCGCTACTCCAATGCATTGCAGCAACTGCACTTCAACGCTAATGTGTCCTACGGCTATACTTGGCTCAACCAGATGGAGTCCGTCATCTACGACGGCATCTATTGTAATTCGGTGTTCCAAGACTTGAGCAACACCTCCTCGTCCCTTTCCGCCGGAATGGGCTTGACGAAGAACTTCTCCTGGCTACGCAGCTACCTGAAGATGAACGCAGGATATAGTCTGAACAAGTACCAGCGGCTAATAGACGGGACTATGATGGACTACCGCCGTCATTCCGGCAACCTGAATGTCTCGGGAGCCTTTACGCCGATTGGGTGGATGACCGTTGTAATGGGCTTTGGCGGGATGCTTAGCAAGACGCAGAACGATTACACTGAGTCGGGCACCGTGAAGGACTACACTGGACGGCTCTCGCTTAAGCTTTGTCCCACAAAGAGACTGACACTGACGGTCAGCGGAGAGGGGATGTACAACAACTGGACAGGGAAGGATAACTATCGCTACTTCAGTGACGTCAAGGTGCAGTACGCCTTCAAACATGTTACGCTGGAACTGGAAGGCAATAACCTCTCAGGCCAGAAGAAGTATGTCATGACCCGCAACACCGACATGGACATCTACCATCTGGAATACGACTTGCGGCCAAGGAACTTTTTGGTGAAACTAAGATTCAAAATACTGTAAGCAATGGATAATAAGTTTTGGTACGGTTTAAAGTCAGAAGTGTATGTACGTCTCTGTGACGACAAGGCTTTAATTTATGACACGAAACAAAAATTCTGTAGGATAAGCGAGGACAAGCATGTCATCCGTCTGCTCCAGACAGCAGAAGAGGATGAGTCGTTAGGCTGTGTTCTTATTGACGAGAGTTGGCAACACCCCTCTGTTAAAGATTGGATTCAATCGACCTGCGAAAGGGGAATGGCAGTAACTTTTCCATATAACGAGGGTGGAGAACATCCCGTTGTCCTGCGCCCACTACTATCCCTTAACAAAGACGTGGACCAAATAGAGGACGACAAAGTGAAGCCTCTCTTCTGGGGCGGAAATGTAAAACATTTCCTAAACACTTTCACTATCTATTTGAATAGCTACTGTTCCCATCTGTGTATAGGGTGTGCGTACTATTGTAAACAAATTCCTTTTTGTACGAGCTATGAATCAGAGGGTAGATATTCGATGCCTCCACATCAGTTGTCTTCCATATTAGAGGAAGTAAGTAGCTTTCCCGTAGGACATATAAACATATTTGGCGGAGACATCTACGAAGAAAAGAGCCTTGCCATATTGGAGGGTGCGGCGATACGTTATTCCATGCATTTTCGTTTTCATACACATTACCTGACATATAGAGAGAATGTGTTTGTTGATAGCCAAGAGGTCCATCTCCTTATACCCGCTCACTTTGATTCTAGCCGTTTGATGTCGGTGTGCAAGCACATGATGGCAAAGAATCGAGTCTTGGACTTCGTCGTTGAAGGGGTGGATGACGTACAAGCCGTTGAGAGTTTCATTGAAAACAATGATGTAGACTCATTCAAGATGCATCCATATTACAATGGCAAAAATGAACCGTTCTTTAGGGAAAACATATACATGAGCGAGGAAGACCTGATGAACACAGAAATCAGCATGAGAGAGATTTTCAGAAACCAGAAGCTAAATGCGAACAACTTTGGTGCCTTGTATGTAATGCCGGATGGTGGTATAAAATCTCATGTAGACGGTCTGATTCTCGGGTATGCGGGAAAAGATGAAATAGTGGATATTATATACAAAGAACTGACAGAAAATACCGCATGGAGGAAAGTCAGGAATAAAGAACCATGTACGCAATGCGTTTTCCAGTATCTCTGCCCTCCACCTTCAGGCTATGAAACTGCAATCGGAAGAAATAATCTTTGTTATGTGCACAATAACAAAATTAATATTTAATTAAAATTAATTTACTATGCTAAAAAAGAAACTTAAACTCAGTACCTTGTCTGAAACAATGTTGAAGGACAAGGAGATGAACGGCCTCTGGGGAGGTGAAAGGAAATGTACATGCTCTTGTATGTACACCGAGCAAAATGGCATCACATGGGAGCAAAATAGTGCTGCCAATTATGAGCTTGGTGAAACAGGAGGCTATTCCGTCGGAGGGTGCAACAACTATTGGACCATAGAATTTGACGATGGAGGCTTGACAGGTATGGCTCCCAATTATCAAGAAATGCACGCATGAAAACTAAGGGCTACATATTAATATGTTCCCTGCTATCTGCATCTGTCCTTGCCCTTTCCCAGGACAAGGGCAGACGCTGGGTATATTCGCCAGCCAGCAGAGGCATGGGGAGAGCATTCGTGGTAGACACCTCGTTCGTGGAGGTCTACTACGCGATGAATGCTGACGATATAAAGAATAGGGAAACATACTTGGACTATCAGTACTTAGAGATAGGGAAGAGATATGTAAAGTATTCCAGCGAGTTCATGCGGGAAGCCGAAGAGAAGCAAAGGGTTTGGGTGCAGGAGCATCCTGTGGCGAAAAGCGTCCCTAATGTATCCCCGAAGTCAAAGCTTGGCATCTGGAGCGAGTATCAGTATTCAGAATATTTCATACATCAGGGCGTGCTGACAGAATACTCCACGATGCCGATGGGACTTGAAAAGGAGAATGCTTTCCACAAGGAGACATACCCGAACCAGCAATGGACAGTGCTGCCAGATACAGCAACCGTCTGTAATGTCCGATGCCAGAAGGCACTGTGTCAGTTCAGCGGCAGAGAGTTCGTTGCCTGGTTTGCTAATAGTATTCCTCTGAAGTACGGCCCCTGGAAGTTTGGAGGCTTACCGGGATTGATACTCAAGGTAGAGGATACGGGACATCTGTATTCGTTCGAATGCGTGAAGATTGAGAGGAAGAAGGTGAAAATCGTCATGCACGAATATCCGGGCTACAGGGAGAAGAAGCGTTCGGACATCTTAAAGCTGCAGCGTCTGGCCAATGAAGACTGGTTTAAACTGGTAGGGTTTACAAATCCTAAAACTGGCGAGGTTATGTCAAAGTATGTACCATACAACCCTCTTGAACTGAAGTAGAATCCACATAAGTTATATGCGCTATGACTTAATTCATGTTAAATTTAAAATCAAGAGGAAATGCTAAAAAAATTAAAATTAAGCAAATTGTCCGAGGCAATGCTGAAAGACAAAGAGATGAGTTCACTCTTGGGCGGAGAAAGCCTATGCACATGCTCATGCTATTATGAAGGAGAACCTGGCGGTTCTTCCCATTTCAACAACATGGTTGCAAATTTGGATACCTTAGGTCCAGGTGGACACTCTGCACAAGGATGCAACAATTACTTCGCATTCACGTATGAGGGAACCCTTTATTACACAACATTAGCTGGTACTGCATCATGATGTTACGAAGTTCGTTATTTGTAGGACAGGCGCGACTGCGCCTGTCCACATATGTATCTAAGAGATACAAGGTGTTTATGATTGCGTTGTTGCTGTCCATGATGGCAGCGGCTAATTATCCAGTGATACCAAGACCAGTTAACAGGAACCTTGGTAAAACTACAATTATTGATACTTCTTTTGTGCAGGTATACTATGCCTTCAATGCTGACAACATCCAGAAAATGGACTCATACGAGGACTTTCAATGCTTGGAGATAGGAAAGAAAAATGTCAGATACTTCAGCGTATTTCTGGAAAAAGGGGAACAAAAGGTAAATAAATGGTTGCAGGAACACAAGGGTGCTCAGAGCGTTCCTAATGTGAATACAGATGGGAAAAGAGGATTGTATTGGAGCGAATACCAGTACACTGAATTGTATATCCAAAAGGACAAACTGATAGGATTTTACTGTTTCCCGATGTATCTGAGTAAATATAATGCCTCATGTGTGGAGGGTTTCCCCTTACAGAAATGGAAAATGGAGGAAGAGACGAAGACAATATGCAATTATCGGTGTCAAAAAGCGGTATGTCATTTCCGTGGGAGGAACTTTACGGCGTGGTTCACTTCAGATATTCCCTTAAAGTATGGTCCTTGGAAGTTCGGGGGATTGCCTGGCCTAATACTCAGGTTATCTGATTCAACAGGGGAGTACACGTTTGAATGCGTGAAAATAGAACGTAAGAAAAAAACTCTGCCCCAGCACGCTTTCAATAAGTATACGCACAAGAAGCGTATAGATATTGTGAAACTTCAACGCTTGATAAATGAAAATTTCTTTGCTGTTGTTGGGGCTAATGGTGGTAATCTGCCATTAGTAACTAATGCTTCATATAAGCCGTTAGAATTAGAATAGTATGATACAAGGTTATGACACAGCAAGCAATAGATGAGATAACGCTGACAGGGGTCAACAATCGTCTCCTGTCTCTGAATCATGGCCTCATGGGAAAAGCTTTGTTCTTTTACAAGTATGCAAGGCTTCAGAGCGAAACTCACTACGGAGAGTATGCAGAAAACCTAGTTCATGAAATCTTTGAGAATGTGAGCATGAATATGTCCATAGGTTTCATGGACGGATTGGCAGGAATAGGATGGTGTATACAATATCTTTTATCCAAACAATTGGAAGAAGGAGAAGACAATGACATTTTGGTAGATTTGGATAATGCCATTATGGAACACGACCCCATGCGGATAAAGGACTTGTCCTTTGAGAATGGACTTGTCGGTATCGTTGCATATGTTAGGGCAAGATTAGATGGAAAGGATTCCTGTTTTCCGTTCGACAAAATCTATATCAGACGTATTGAAGAGGCATGTGTGCAAAGTGGGCTTGACTTTTACAGCGAGGATTATGACCTTGACAATGTATACAAGAAGATAATCAGGTACTATGAATTGCTTCCTTGGAAAGAGCGACAGCCTTGGGAACAGGAATTGATATTGTTGGATCACGAGCCCGCGGAAATAATATATGAAAGGAAAGAATTCACTGCAGAACAAGAAGAATATGAAAGCCGTGTGGTGAAATCGGAGAACCCATGTGCCCTCATCTTTACCCAGACGAGTCGTGCAGCCAATTACGGAGTTGGTACATACGTCGACGTGCTGGCACAATGCTTGATACCGGCAGGGTGGAATGTGTGTGTGTTCGAGTTGGACTGTCCAAAGGAAGATGAGGGATTCTGCATATTGAAGGATGCGGGGTACTATAAACTCTCACAGCAAGGCATAAGCGGTAAGCAGAGAGAACATAATTATGCGCAATTTGTAATCCAGCATTTCTACGTCAAGTCTGGACATATTGTCTGCCATTTTAACTTTGCCATGTATCCGCTGATGGCCGAGAGGCTGCGTACCACTCTTTGTGCAAAAGCAGTATTCACGCTCCATTTTACATCGTGGAGCTTCGACCTTTCCGGGGATAAAGAGCGTCTGCTTACCATCTTGAAGAAACAAAACAATGATAGAGAGAAACATGTGTATAAGACTTTCATGGACGAGAAAGAGTTCATGTTGAATAATTGTGACTGTGTCATAGCCATTGCCCAACATTCTTTTGATATGATAAGGGATGTCTATGGTATCCCAGAAGGGAAGTTGTCACTGATACCTAACGGACGGACTTTTACTAAAATTACCAGAGACAGACAACAAGGACTTGCCCTGCGGCGCAAATATGGATTTAAGGAGCAAGAGTTAATTATGGTTTTCTGCGGCCGCCTGGATTCCATCAAGGGCATCGTCTATCTGATGGATGCCTTCCGTGTACTTTCCTGCAAGGAGAAAAAACTCAGAATGGTTGTGATAGGAGAAGGTAATTTTAAGTCATGCCTTAAATTCGCAGATGGCCTGTGGAACAAGATTACATTTACCGGCTTCATGGAAAAAGACAGGATAATGGATTTTTATGAGATGGCGGACTTTGGTGTAGTACCCTCCATACATGAGGAATTCGGGTATGTAGCTCTTGAAATGATGATGGCCGGTCTTCCCATCATTGCCAACGACACGACAGGGCTGGCAGAGCTGACTGAAAACGGCAAATATGGTCTTCTTTATAATCATGAAAGAGCTCTTGAAGGGGATGGGTTTTTGTCTACCTGCGAGAAAGTTCTTACCGGTCAGCTCACAATACCTAAAGCGGATACTAATGTACTGGAGGAGAAATACTCTATAGAAACTTTCAGTAGGAATATCTTGAACTTATATAATAATCTCTAAAATGAAGTCTTTTCCCCACTACCATCAGTTAGATTCTGCCGATTGCGGACCCACATGTCTGCGCATGATAGCCCGCCACTACGGCAGGAGCTATACGCTGGAGACCCTGCGTGAGCGGAGCTTCATCACTCGTGAGGGTGTCTCCATGCTCGGCATCAGCGATGCGGCGGAGAGCATCGGGATGCGCACGATGGGCGTGAAGATAAGCACGGAGCAGCTAGCCAAGGATGCCGTACTGCCCTGTATTCTGCATTGGAACCAGAATCACTTTGTGGTACTCTATAAGGTAAACAAGGGTAGAGGGGGTAAATATGTGTTCCATATTGCTGACCCTGCTACACAAAAGGTTGCATTCCGTCAAGAAGAATTGGAAAAGTGTTGGCTGGCAAAGAAGGAGGGAAACAGGGAAGTCGGTATGGCACTTCTTCTGGAGCCAGGACCAGAATTTATGGAATATGATGACGAGAGACGTTCAGCCAGACGTGACATGTTCTTCTTCGTCCGTTACCTGACTCCATACAAGAAGCAATTCCTTCAGCTTATTATTGGAATGATTGTGGGTATGGGACTGCAGATGATATTCCCATTCCTGACGCAGGCCCTGGTGGATGTTGGTATACGTTCTGCCTATCTGGGTTTTATCACCCTTATTCTTATAGCACAGTTGGTACTGTTCCTTTCACAGCTATCTGTTGGTTTTATCCGTTCATGGATTTTATTGCATGTTAATTCTAGAATAGATATCTCGCTTATCTCTGACTTCTTGATGAAGCTAATGAAGTTGCCGCTACGTTACTTTGACACAAAGAATACGGGTGACATCATGCAGCGTATAGGTGATCATGGACGTATAAAAGGATTTTTGATGGGCAGTTCCATCAACATCGTTTTCTCATTGTTCAACTTTATAATCTTCGGGGCTGTTCTTGCTTACTACAATGTACTTATTCTGCTCATTTTTCTAATTGGCAATACAGGGTATGTCATCTGGATACTTTCTTTTATGAGATTCAGGCGCGAGTTGGACATCAGACGTTTCAGCCAGTCGGCAGGAGAACAGAGTAAGATAATCCAGCTTATACAGGGAATGCAGGAGATAAAGCTGAACAACTGTGAAAGACAGAAGCGCTGGGAGTGGGAACGCATACAAGTAAAACTTTTTAAGATTGGCATCCGAGGGCTTGCAATAGGGCAGATACAGCAGATAGGTACAGTGTTCTTTACCCAATCAACGAGTATCATTATTTCCTTTATTGCTGCTAAAAGTGTTGTGGAAGGTGATATGACATTGGGTATGATGATGTCTCTGACTTACATTATAGGCCAAGTATCAGCCCCCATAGGTGAGTTTATTAGCTTCGCACAGGCATGGCAAGATGCTAAGATTAGCCTTGAACGTCTGAATGAGGTTCATCGACGCAGAGATGAAGAGCAAGGAATCCATTCTAAACTGTCCTACCTTCCTGAGAATAGAGATATAAGAATGGAAAATGTGACGTTCAGCTATAGCGGTGCAAATAGAGATTATGCACTGGAGGATGTATCACTGACCATTCCAGAACATAAGGTAACAGCCATTGTCGGTGCCAGTGGAAGCGGAAAAACGACCATTGTCAAATTATTACAAGGATTCTATACCCCCAATAAAGGGTTTATAAAGATTGGCGAGACACCACTGGGGATGATTAATCCGCATCTGTGGCGTAGCAAAACCGGATCTGTAATGCAGGAAAGTTACATTTTCTCTGACACCATTGCGCATAATATAGCTGTTAGTACGGACAGAGTGGACACGGAAAGACTAAGACATGCAGTAAAGGTTGCAAACATAGGTGATTTTATAGCCTCCTTGCCAATGGGATATGACACGAAGATTGGCATGGAAGGAAGTGGTATCTCACAAGGACAACGACAGCGTATTCTTATTGCAAGGGCCGTATATAAGAATCCAGAGTTTATCTTTCTTGACGAGGCCACCAATTCACTGGACACCAATAACGAAAGTATCATTATGGGAAATTTGCAGGAGTTCTACAAAGGAAAAACGGTCCTGATAGTGGCACACCGTCTTTCTACCGTAAGGCATGCTGACAATATTATAGTGCTGGATAAGGGGCATATAGCAGAAGAAGGCACACATGAGGAACTGACAGAAAAGCGTGGTATCTATTATACATTGGTGAAGAACCAATTGGAACTCGGGAAATAAACAGAATGATTATCTCATTTTTAATTATGAATAAAGATGGGCAAAAAAGAGTTTGAAATTGAACGAAACGAGGGAGTAGATGAGATAAACCTACGTTCTGAAGAGGTACAGGAGATAATGGGCCGCATCCCTTCATGGATAGAACGTTGGGGTATAACGATTATCGGCCTATGGCTGATTGTAATACTGGCAGGAGCAGCATTATTCCCATATTCCGAGACATTGACAGGACGGTTTGTCTTTAAGCCTAATTCTCCAGAAAGCAATAATAATATCACAGGCTATGCATATCTGCCTGCACATGGAGTTGGAATGGTTAATAAGGGGCAAGAAGTTATTGTAAGATTGGAGAACTACCCTGAGCAGAAGTTTGGCCATTTGTCGGGAAAGGTTCAGTTTGTGGATAGAGAACCTGACAAAGATGGGTTCTATAAAGTCTGCGTTGTCTTTCCGAACGGATTGAGAACTAGCGAAGACAAATATCTGCCGAACCACATACAAATGAGTGGTACAGCAGAGATTATAATAGCAGAAAAACACTTAACAGACCATTTCAAAACAATAGGGAAATAGTATGAATCAATAATTGTACCATTGACAGAGGCATAATGTATGAGAAGAATAAAATGCAATACAATAGTAGTGTGTGTAGCAATGTTAATACATACGCGAATTCACGCACAGCAGGTATCTTTGGGCAATGCCATACAGATAGCTCAGGAGAACTCGCTTGATGCGAAGTCGGCCCGTTTCTCCTTTCAGGCCAGCTACTGGACCTACCGCAGTTTCAAGGCTGAGTTACTGCCGTCAGTCAACCTGAGCGGTTGGCTGATGAACTACAACCGCTCGCTCGTGGAAACCCGAAACTATGATGATGGTCATCTATCATACGTCAGCAACAACACTTTGAGCAATAGTCTTACACTCTCGGTGGACCAGCAGATAGCTGCCACAGGCGGCAGAGTCTCCCTGCAGTCTTATCTCTATCGACTTGACCAATTCTCCTACAAGGAGCATACCTATAATTCCCAGCCATTACGCATAAGTTACACTCAACCTCTGCGCTCCTTCAATAGCCTGAAATGGCAGAAGAAGACAGCGCCCCTGGTATTTCATCTGGGAGGAACTGAAATGACACCGTTCATGCTCAGCTTTCCTGCTATTCACAGAAAAAACTGATGATAGAGAGGAAATGAATGTTGGTAATGAAGAAAAGTGAATAACTTTGTTTCAATAACCAAACAAGAATAAATAGGGCTGAATCTTGGCCATGTGGCTTGAAAAGAGTAATTTTGTATCAAACGAAAACGGGCAAATAATTAACAAACATTCTGGGGAAATATAGGATTGGAAAATTTTTGTAACGAACAAAAGCATATCTTGTGAAACGAAAATGAAGAAGGGGTACACTCTTATGAAGAAAATGAAAATGATGTGGGTGCCAGTGCTGTTTGCCTGTGCGCTGTACAGTTGTGACAGCCAGACTGAAGTGGAGGTTGTAAGTGACGACACGGAAAAGTATATAGGTGAGGTGGACAAGGCCTCTAAGGTGTTGAAAGGAACAGAATGGTTGCTGATGAACACGGGCAACGCCACACTGCGTGTTGACAGCATCAAACCTTCATGTGAATGCCTGGAGGTGACGAACAAGGATATGACAGCCAGACGTGGAAAATACTACCCTGTGCGCGTATTTCTTCATCCCGAGCAAGTGGATACGGGGGCCTTTGTGCGTGAAGTGAAGGTATATGGCAATTTCCCCTCATCACCTCTGGTGCTGACCTTCATGGGACACATCGTGGACTCCAGCATCAATCAATAATCATACATCTCCTGCCCGATGGCTAACTTCATACGCTCCTGTCTGAACCACTTCCAGCCTTCATCAAGTGTAAGCACGATGCTGAAGGTTGTGCTGTGTGTATTGCTGATTGTGTTGCTGCGGGTGTTTGTGACAGAGTTCTACATGGTAAACACTCCCAGCATGATGCCCACCATACAGCCCACCGAGGTGTTTATGGTGGACAAATGCAGTGGAGGGACCGTGCTCCCACACCGGTTCGCCGATATACCAGTGGTGAACGTATTCACCTGGGTAAAGACCCTGAGGGAACGTGATGCCAAGCGCGACTGGGGAATGCATCACAGCCATGGACCTCGGACTTACAGACCAGGTGACATTATCCTGTTTCAGATGCAGGATGATGGTGGTGATATACTCATAAAACGTATTGACCATGTGGTGCAGGATATCGACGAGACATATTATTATGTGCTGGGGGACAATCGGGAGAACTCCACCGACAGCCGTTCGTTTGGTCTGGTGCCCGAACATCGTGTGGTGGGACGTGCCCTGTTTGTAGTATTCTCCTGGGACAGTCAGGAAAGGCTCTTCCGCAGATTCCGGTGGAGCAGAATGTTTCATAACTTAATGATACCAATATGATGAGGGCAAGAACAACTTTGCACCGGCTGGTTGCTGTGGGAATATGGGTAGCGGGCACATGCGCGGCCACAGAAACAAGTGCCCAGGAGTTCTCCTTGCATGATGCCGTCATGATTGCGCAGGAGAATTCCCTGGATGCCAAGGTGGCAAGGTTCTCCTTTCTGGCCAGTTACTGGACGTATCGTTCCTTCAAGGCGGAACTGCTCCCATCGGTCAATCTGAGCGGAGGTCTGATGAACTTCAACCGCTCGCTGGTGGAGACACGTAACTATGAAGACGGACGTCTGGCCTATGTGAGCAACAACACCCTGAGCAACAGCCTTACCCTCTCGGTGGACCAACAGATAGCTGCCACAGGGGGCAGGGTATCCCTGCAGTCTTATCTCTACCGCCTGGACCAGTTCTCCTACAAGGAGCATACCTACAACTCCCAACCCTTGCGCATCAGTTACACCCAGCCCCTGCGCTCCTTCAACAGCTTGAAATGGGAGAAGAAGACAGCACCCCTGGAATATGAGATAGCACAGAAATCCTACCTGACAGCCATGCAGGAGATAGCCATCAGGGTGACATCGCTCTTTTTCAACGTCCTCTCCGCACAGTCGGACTACCAGCAGAGCCAGGCCACACAGACCGAGCGCGAGAGACTGTACGAACTGGCACAGAAGCGTCTGGAACTGGGTACCACCACCAAGAGCGAGGTGCTGCAGATGGAACTGTCGCTGCTAAACGCCAAAGTGTCGGCAGGCAGGGAGCGCATCACTCTGGACGATGCCATGTATAACCTATTCTCGTACCTGCGTGTCACGGACTATGAGAATGCACATCTGATACCCCCAAGCAACATTCCCGACCTGGTGGTGGATGTCAACGATGTGCTGCAAAAGGCCATCAACAACTCCTCCCATACGCGTGAGCAACGCCTGAAGATGCTCAACGCCAGCAAGAGCCTGGCACAAGCCAAGGCAAGCCGAGGACTGCAGGTGACACTGAGCGGAGAACTGGGATTCATGCAGAGCGACAGGGACTTTCTGGGAGCCTACAGCCACCTGCGCGACAACGAGGTGATAGGGCTTACCCTGCGACTGCCTATCTTCGACTGGGGGTTGGGCAAGGGACGCGTGCGCGTGGCTCAGGCACAGATGGAAGTGGTGAAGACCCAGCAGGAGCAGGCTCATCTGGATTACGTACAGGAGTTGCGCAAGAAGGTGATGCAGTTCAACGCACAGCCTGTCCAGTGCAGGGATGCACAGCGTGCACAAGAGATAGCCGAGGAACGATACGATATCATGTGCAGACGTTACGAGACAGGTACTGTCACCGTGACCGAGCTCAATACGGCTCAGAACGAGATGACCTCTGCACGCTCGCAATACATCTATCAACTGAAGAACTTCTGGACTGACTATTTCGGACTGCAGAAGTCCACTCTGTATGACTGGACCAGAAACAGAGATGTGACGGTGGACATAGATAATATTATAAATGGATAAGATAATGAGGGTGACAAAGACAAACCGATACCTCTTGCTTTCTGTAGCCTTGCTGCTGGCTGCCTGCCATTCAGAGAAGAAGAGTGAGGATGCACAGCAGGACATGGAGATGCACCGGCAGGAGGATGTGGAGGCTTATGTGGACACGATGGTGCTGCACCAGACGAAGTTCAACAAGCAGATAGTATGTAACGGCAAGTTGGCTGCCAAAGCGAAAAGCGAACTCAACTTCAATATCCAGGGAGTGATAGCGGATGTGATGGTGAAGGAAGGACAACGGGTGGACAAGGGTGCCCTGATAGCCACTCTGGACAAAAGCGAGAAACGGCGTGAACTGGAGAAAGCCGAGCACGAACTGGAGCGTGCCAAGGTGGAACTGACCGACAAGCTCCTGGGACTGGGATATGAGGATTGGGAGAAGGTGCCGTCGGATGTGATGAAGCGTGCCGAAGTGATGTCGGGATATTACTCCGCCAAGTTCCAGGTGCAGACGACCAGGATAGCCCTGGAGGAATGTGACCTGTATGCCCCTTTCAGAGGACGCATTGCCAACCTGTCTGCCAAGAGGTTCCAACGCAACGAGAAAATATGCACGCTGATAGATGATGCCGGATTTGAAGTGGAGTTCTACATTCTGGAGGCTGAACTGCCCCATGCCGACATCGGGCAGAAGGTGAGTGTAAGCCCGTTTGTGCAGGACAGCCTTTCCTATGAAGGTCAGGTGACGGAAATCAATCCTCTGGTGGATGAGAAGGGACTGGTGAAGGTGAAAGCCCGTTTGGCACGTGTGGACGACACATTGGTGGATGGCATGAACGTGCGCGTGATCATGGAGGAGAAGATGCGGGACATGTTCGTCGTGCCCAAGGATGCCGTGGTGGAACGTGACGGATATTATGTAATCTTCCTGCTCAAGGAAGGCAGGGCAGTATGGACATACGTGGACGTGATGCACTCCAACATAGACTCGTATGCCATATCAGGATGCCGACGCAAGGAAACCAAGATACAAGAGGGAGATGTAGTCATCACTTCCGGCAATCAGAACCTTGCCGACGGGACCATAGTAAGAACGGGACCATACAATAAATAAAGGTATGAACAAGACTATCCTCCGACGTCCCATCGCGGTGACCATGTGCATCATCGCCATCACGGTGATGGGAGTGCTGGCATCGCTCCGCATACCTGTGTCCCTGATGCCGGATATCGACATTCCACAGATTACCGTCCAGGTGAGCATGCCAGGCTATTCCGCCCAGGAGATAGAACGCTCTGTGGTGAATCCGCTTCGTGGACGGCTGATGCAGATGGCAGGTCTTACTGATATACGCTCCGAAGCCCGAATGGATGCAGGAAGCGTGAAGATGACCTTTGATGCCGGCAGCAACGTCAACCTGCTCTTCATTGAAGTCAACGAAAAGGTTGACCGGGCCATGAACCATATGCCTCGTGACATGGAGCGACCCAAGGTGATGAAGGCAAGCGCCATGGATATCCCCGCCTTCTTTCTGGATATGACACCGCGCGATCCCGCCCGATTTGCCCAGATGTCCAAGTTTGCGAGGAATGTGGTGATGAAGCGCGTCGAACAACTGCCCCAGACAGCCATGGTGGATGTGAGCGGTACTGTGGGAACAGAGATAGAATGCGTGCCTGATGATGAGAAACTGCGTGCCATGGGCATGAATATGAGCAATATCGAGGAAGCCATCAAACGAAATAACATCACGCTGGAGGCATTGAGTGTGGTCAATGGAATTTTCCGTTACAACATACACTTCGATTCGCAACTGATCACCAAGCAGGACATTGCGGATATCTATATCCATCATGAAGGACGCCTGATCCAGTTGAAGGATATCTGTACCCTGAAGGAGCGGCCGTCCAGCCGGAACGGCCTGGTGAGACATAACGGACGTATGGGTGTGACCATGGCCGTCATCAAACAGACCGATGCACGTATGGAAGACCTGCAGCAGAGCATGCAGGAACTGTTGGATGACCTCAGGAAGGAATATCCGGACATCGACTTCGAACTGACGCGTGACCAGACATCCCTCCTGTACTATACCATAGAGAACCTGAAGGACAACCTGACCATGGGAGCCTTGATGGCCTGTCTGGTGCTGCTGGTATTCATGAGACGATGGCGGCTCTCGCTGCTTGTGGTCATGAGCATTCCCCTGTCACTCATCATTACCATCCTCTGCTTCTATCTGATCGGCATCTCCATGAACATCATCTCCCTGTCCGGTCTGATCCTGGGTGTGGGCATGATGGTGGACAATGCCATTATCGTGGTGGACAACATCTCCGATGCTTCTTTCACGAATGGGCAACCATCGGAGAAACTTGCCTTGTGGGAAAGGGTGGCACTCCGAACCCGTGAGGTGTTCACCCCCATGCTCTCCTCTGTGCTCACCACCTGTTCGGTATTCCTGCCCCTGATATTCCTGAGCGGCACAGCCGGTGCCTTGTTTTATGACCAGGCCATGGCGGTCACAACAGCTCTGTTTGCCTCGCTGATAGTGGCCACGGTGGTGGTACCCGTGTATTACGTGTTGTTTTATCGACGGCAGACCTCCCAGGGACTGTTCTCTCCGGCTTCCCGCTCTTCGTGGGGAATGCGCCTTTACGAGTGTGCCTTGAACTGGACCCTGCGGCACGCACGTCTCTGCCTGGTACTGTTTGCTGTCTGCATTCCGCTGACTGTGATATTGGCATTACGTATCGACAAGGAGCGTATGCCCGCAGTGGCTCAGGATGATGCCCTGCTGACCGTCAATTGGAACAGCAATATCTCCGCCGAAGAGAATGACCGGCGTGTGGCCTTGCTGATGAAGTCCTTGGCCGATAAGGTGCACACATCCACCTGTATGGTCGGCACGCAAGAGTTCATGCTGGCTCACACCAAAGACATCACGGCTTCCGAGGCCGTGATGTACCTGAAATCGCCCGACGCCTCCACACTGAATATGGCCAAGCGGGATGTGTATGCCTTCCTGCAGAAGCATTTTCCACAGGCTTCTGCTGAGTTTAGCTCTACCGGCAACCTGTATGACCTGATGTTCTCCACCGATGAGGCCGACCTGGAGATACACCTGCAGAACCGCGACGGAGCACGTCCTCTTCCCGAGGAATCCCGGATGTTTGTGGATACATTACTATCTCATTTCCCCCATCTTGACCTGCAGCCTGTGGTCACCGAGACCAATCTCAGATATGTGGCCGACATGGAACAGATGGCTCTTTACAAGGTAAGCTATACCGACCTGTATTACAGGCTCAGAAGTCTGGCCAGCCGTAACGCTGTGCTGAATATCAACGAGGGCGCACAATCCGTGCCTGTGCTGGTGAGCGCGACAGGGGACACACCCACAAGTATCATGGATGCCACAGTGACCAACCACGAAGGAACCTCTGTGCCAGTGTCGTATCTCGTGAGAGAATCAAGGGGCGAGGACTACAAGCGACTGCAGGCAGGCAACGGAGGATCCTTTTATTCGGTGGCCCTGAATGCCGGCGACCGGGAGGTGGAGCGCGTGATGGAGTTTGTTGACTCCTATACCCACACGCCGGGCAGCCGTTTCTCGGCCAGTTACTCGGGCGGCTACTTCAGCGGACGCAAACTGGTGGGCGAACTGGCTGTGGTGCTGGCTGTCGCTCTGGCGCTGCTCTACTTCATTCTGGCAGCACAGTTTGAGAGTCTGATACAGCCATTCATCATCCTGCTGGAGATGGTGATCGACGTCTTCTTCGTATTGCTGGCTCTTTGGCTGGCTGGCGAGACCCTCAACCTGATGTCCATGACGGGTATCGTGGTCATGACGGGTATCGTCATCAATGACTCCATATTGAAGATTGACACCATCAACCGCAGTTCTCACCTGAAGAGCAAGGATAACCACGGACTGGTGCGTGCCATCATGGAGGCCGGACATCGTCGCCTGCGTCCCATAGTGATGACTTCCCTCACCACCATACTGGCCCTGCTCCCGTTTCTGGGGAAGGGCAGCATGGGGGCTGCCATCCAGTACCCCATGTCGCTGGCCTTGGTGGTGGGCATGATCATGGGCACTCTGGTAAGTCTGTTTTTCGTGCCGATGTTATATTACGTGATCTATAGCCCTCGCAGGAAATGAAAGTATCCAATTTCACCTTTCTGTTCACGCTGGCCATCCTTATGGTGGTGGGGGCTGCTCTCATCCCTCGGGTTGATGTGGCCGACCAGCCTCGCCCCCGACAAGGGAAGACTCTGCAAGTGTCTTATGCCTGGCCTGGAGCCTCGGCCAAGGTGGTGGAGCAGAATGTGACCTCACGCATTGAAGGGCTGGTGGCTGGCATCAGGGGCGTCGGTAGTGTAAAATCGGAATCTCACTTCGGTAGTGGTCAGGTGACCATCAGCCTCAAGCCCTCTGCTGACGTGTCGGCCACAAAATTTGAGATTGCCTCGCTCATGCGGCAGACCTATAAGAAGCTGCCCGAAGGTGTCACCTATCCGGAACTTTCGGGTGGAGAGGTTATCAATGAGAACAGACGCAGCGAGACTGTCAAACTGCTGCTGGGTTATCAGGTGAACTCCAATCTGAAGGATGAGCAACTGAAGGAATATATCGAAAGACACGTGAGGCCGGAACTTGAGCGTTTCGAGGAAATCCGGCGGATAGAGGTGACAGGAGGCACAAGCAAGTATATTGTCGTCACCTATGATCCCTTTGTGCTGGCCGGTTATGGACTCACGGCCTATGATATGGAGAACGGCATACGCTCATTCCTGGGCCGGGCCGACGTGGTGGGTGAGTACCAGCAACCCGGCGACCCGGAGCGCCGAACCATATACCTTACTACCGACAAGTTCGGAAAGCCGCTGGAACAGATGCCCATAGGTGTGGTTGGCGACAAGACTGTCTACCTCAACGACCTGGCCACCTATGAGTACAAGAACCGTGCGCCCGACAGATATTACCGGGTAAATGGCATGAATACCATATATCTGAACATCTACGCGGATGCCAACGCCAACAAGATAGCGCTGTCGAACACCATTCGGAAGAAAGTAGAGCAAGTGGAGTCCACGCTCCGCCAGGGAGTGTACCTCACGAAGATCTATGACTCGGCCGAGCAGAGGGAAAGCGAACTGCATCAGTTGGTGTGGCGCTCGCTCCTGTCCCTGTTTATCCTCCTCGCTTTTGTGTGGCTCGTACGGAGAGACTGGCGCTATCTGTTGGTCCTGACAGTCACGCTGGCAGCCAACGTCCTGATAGCCGTCATAGCCTATTGTCTGTTCGACATACGCCTGCACATCTATTCGCTGGCTGGCATCACCGTATCGCTCGGCATGGTCATCGATGCCGCCGTGGTGATGGTCGACCATTATAGCTATCACCACAACCGCAAGGCTTTTCTGGCCATACTGGCCGCCCTGCTCACCACCATTGGCTCTCTGGTCATAGTCCTGTGGTTGCCCGATTTCCTGCAACAGAATCTCTACGACTTTGCCTGGATCATCATCATCAACCTATCGGTGGCCCTGCTCACGGCATGGCTCTTCGTACCTGCACTCATCGAACGTGTGAACTATCACAGCCGACAAAGCGGGCAGGTACGCTGGCAACGTACAGCAAGCCTCTGGAATCGCTTCTATCTCCGTTATGTCCAGCGTACCCAACGGGGCAGATGGCTCTATGTGCTGGCCGTCATCCTGCTCTTCGGACTGCCCGTGAACCTGTTGCCCAATCATCTGGGAAAGGACTCACGCACTTCCTATGACATCAACGCGCCAAAGGCACCCTGGTATCAGAGGCTGTACAACAGCACTCTGGGCAGTCCCCGCTTCCAGCGTGACTACAGGAGACCTTTTACTGTTTGGCTGGGGGGCACCATGCGCCTGTTTGCCAATTCGCTTTCGGCCGGAACCTATACCCGCTCCGACAAGCAAAAGAAACAACTCATCATCCAGGCGCGCATGCCTGTGGGCGGTACGGCTGTGCAGGTCAACGAGAAGGTTATTGCCCTGGAGAACTTCCTGACCACCTTTCCCGAGATAAAACGGTTTGAAACCAGGGTGAATGGTAGAAATGCCGTCATCACCGTCGACTTTACCGACGAGGCTTTGCAGACAAGTTTCCCCTACGTACTGGAGAACAAGGTTGTGGGACGCGTCATTGCCATTGGCGGTGCCGACTGGAGTACACATGGGGTGAGCCAACGCGGATTCAGCAATTCCCTCAACCTGCAGTACCGCAGCAGCCATATCGAGATAGTAGGCTATAACTACGACCGGCTTTACCGCCTGGCCAAAGATATCTGTGACCGGTTGAGGCAGAATCACCGCGTGACAGACATCGCCATTGAGATTCCCGGACAGATGAGCATGGAGGACGAGCTGTACATGCGCTATGACAAGGAGCGGATGGCTCTATATGACTTTGACATCAGGACAACTCATGCCACCCTGCGTGAGGTGCTTGCCAGCCGGGAGATTGACCGTTACCGTGGAGCCAATTTCTCCTCCGACATTTGCCTGCAGTCATCATGGAAGGATCGCTTTGACCAATGGCGACTTGGCAATTCCTTCCTGCACACAGGCGGCAAGGACGTCCGTCTTTCCGATTACATGACCATCGAAAAGCGGGAAGCCAAGAATTGTATCCCCCGACAAAACCAGGAATATGTCCTGCACGTGGGTTTCAACGTGATAGGAAGTTACAACTATATGGCCGATTACCTGCGCGGCGTCATCGATGAGTTCAACAGCAGCATCCCCTTGGGATTCCGGTGCAGGAATGCCTCATACGGATACTATGAGGATCATGGCACGCAGTACTGGCTGTTGGTTCTGGTGGTGGTCATCATCTTCTTTGTGTGCGCCATCCTGCTTGAGTCCCTGCGCCTTCCTCTGGCCATTGTTTCCCTGATACCTGTCTCGTTCATAGGCACATTTCTCACCTATGTCATTACAGGGGTGGACTTCGGGAGCGGCGGCTTTGCATCGATGGTACTTCTGTGCGGACTTACCGTCAACGCGGGCATATATGTCGTGTGCGAATACCGGAATCAGCGTATGACCTATCCCAAGGTCAGCCCTGCGAAGTGCTACGTGAGAGCCTACAGTCACAAGTTCACGGCCGTATTCCTCACGGTACTCTCCACTGTGCTTGCCTTGGTTCCCTTCCTCATTGACGGCAGCGAGGAACCCTTCTGGTTCTCGTTTGCCGTAGGCTCCTCGGGCGGCCTGCTGTTCTCCCTGATAGCTCTTGTTCTCGTTATGCCTGTATTCCTGAATCTGCACCCTACATCTTCAGCCAGGTAAGCCGTGACCATATCTCCTCCAGCGGACCTCTGCGATGACGGGCCATCCACCATCTGCAGAAGAATATCTGCACCACAAGGACCGAAAGGCCGAGCATCTCACTCCAGGTATGACACAGCTGGAGATGGAGTCCCCAGTTGTAGAACAGAAACGAACCAATCATGCTCTGCATCACATAGTTGGTCAGAGACATCCTGCCGTAAGGCATGATGCGACGCATGACTCCCTGCAGACGGGTACCATAGAAAGCAAACAGCATGCCTGTGACGAGAACGAACATGAAGGCACAGTTCTTCAGGGAGCCGATGACCGACATCATGGGACCGCAGAAGGTGCCCTGGCGCAGAATCGTGAGTACCGTATCGGCATCCTCGGATAATCCACCGGCAAACTGGGGGATAAGGGCATTAAGGCCAGAGAGGGAGAAAAACAATATCAGGCTGACGGCCAGAACGCGTGCCCACAGGCGACGATTCTCCCGAGTCTCGGCAAACCAACGCAGACGGCCAGCCACCATACCTATCATAAACAGAGATGCCGTCTGGAAGAAGCGACCGGCTCCCCAGGCCCAGGCAAGTGAGAATATCTGTCCGTCCCACAGGTTGGCACGCAGAGTATCCAGGAAGTTACCTTCACGCAGAGCATTCATGGCATTCCCCCAATGGCTGCCATAATCAAACGTGAGGATGGACGGTGCATCGGGATGAACGGCCGCATATCCCATCTTGATCCACTCCACAGGTTGAAGCATGCATATGGCAGCCAGGATGAGAACCGTTCGGGTGCGCAGATTGCACACAAAGGGCATGATGAGACCCACTATACTATAAAGCACCAGGACCTCGCCACAGAAGAAGGCCGCATTGAGATTTCCAAAAAGGAACAGCAGGATCATGCGCCACACAAACCGTGCACGGAAGCCGCACCCCTGACGTCGGGCATTGGAGAGCATGATATGGAAACTGAAACCAAACAGCAGAGCAAAGATGGCATATGCCTTGCCGCCTATGGTGAACCACAGGGAGTCCCATATCATCTGGTCAGTAAGTCGGAGCCAAGGACTCTCGGGGGTGGTGAACTCATAGAAATTGAAATGTTCGATGGAGTGAAGCATCAGGATCATAGCCACAGCTATGCCTCGGATGGCGTCCACAACCTCCACGCGGGGTGACTTGCTTGTGATCATCTTCTTGTATGATTGTAATTTGATTAGATGTGTTTCAGTAGCTGACCGAGCAGGGAATGCCCAGATGGCGGATGCGCTCTCCTATGGCATCCAGGACAGGGGGCGGAGTCTTCTGGAGTCCGCTGGCAGGCGTCTCCCTGTCGATGGTATATATCATTACCTGTCGGGGGCGGATAATCTGAAGTGCTTCCAGATAGGGAACCAGATATTCCTCACCCGTATTGTCCACGCACACTCCGTCCTGCTGGCCTCCCATAAACATGGTCTGTATGATACAATGCCCCTCAAAGGCTGCCATCTGACTCACCTGCTCACTCACGTCATACCGTCCTTGGGGGCGGTCCACCTTACTGATGTATCCTGCATTTACCGTGTCCAGCTTGAGTATGTTGTTGTCAAAGAGCATCAGAGTCTGTCTGATCTCTGGCCTGCTTATCTGGGTGGCATTGCTCAGGATACTCATCTTGGCTGTGGGACAACATTCATCGCGCACCGCTCTCACTCGCCGGGCTATCTGAGGGAATTGGGGATTGAGCGTCGGTTCGCCGTTTCCGGCAAAAGTAAGCACATCGGGAGTGATTCCCTCTCTCCTCATCTCCGCCAATTTGTTTCTCAATGCGCTCTCGACCTCCTCAAGGGTTGGCAGAGGGTTATGCGTACGACGGTCCTTGTTGAATCCGCATTCACAATAGACACAATCAAAGCTGCACACCTTGCCACCGCTTGGCAGAAGGTTGATACCCAACGAGATGCCCAGGCGCCTGCTATGTATAGGCCCGAAGACGGGGGATGGATATATGACGGTACTCATAATGTTCGGATTTGTTCTGTCGTGTCCGAAGACACCTGTTTGTCAGAGAACAAAGATAGTGGGATTTGGGTAAAACATGCCCCTATTTCTTAAACAATTCTAACGCCCCGTTTTTTTCTTCTCACGAAATGCCCGCTATTTTATTTCTTTGTATTTTTGCACAATCATAAATATGAGAGGAATAGCATTCATAACAGGTTTGTTTCTGACCACATGCCTGTGGGCACAAGAAGAAGTGGATGACGTGATGGCCTTGGGCGGAGCCGAAACATTCGGCTATAAACTGAAGACTCAGGTGTATCGCTACCCCAAACCCGTGGTACATCGTGGTGACACCATGTGGTGCTATCTCCTGCCCGAAGTGTGGATCTATCCTCCATTGAAGTTCAGGAACGAGAAGCAGCGCAAGGCATACAACAAACTGGTGTATAACGTCAAGAAGGTACTTCCGCTTGCCCAGCGTGTCAACAGTATGATATCAGAAACCTATCTGGTGCTGGAGCAACTGCCCGACAAGAAGAGCAAAGAGGCCCACATGAAGGCCGTGGAAAAGGAAATCAAGGAGACCTATACGCCCGAGATGAAGAAGCTCACCTACTCGCAAGGCAAACTGCTTATCAAGCTGGTTGACCGTGAGTGCAACCAGTCCTCCTATGAGATTGTGAAAGCTTTCTTCGGACCGGCCAAGGCCGCATTCTATCAGGTCTTCGCCTGGACTTTCCATGCCAGCCTGAAGAAGGAATACAAGCCGGAGACTGACGACCGCCTTATCGAACGGGTGGTGCATCAGGTAGAGAGCGGGCAACTATAGTCCATATCACCATTCCGGCCGTCACGCTCACGTTCATGCTGTGCTTGGTGCCAAATTGTGGTATCTCCAGGCAACCGTCACACATGTCCACCACCGACTGTTGCACACCCTTTACCTCGTTGCCCATGACAATGGCGTACTTCTCACCGTCATCGGGGTAGAAGTTCTGGAGCATCATGCTTCCCTCGCATTGCTCCACAGCCAGCACCTTGTACCCTTGCTGCCTGAGCCATACGACAGCATCCTCGGTACGTTCGAAGTAATTCCAGTCCACACTTTCCTCGGCACCCAGAGCCGTCTTGTGTATCTCCACATGTGGTGGAGTGGCTGTTATGCCACACAGACAAATGCCTGCCAGACGGAAGGCATCCGCCGTACGGAATACACTTCCCACGTTGTAAAGGCTCCTCACATGGTCCAGCACCACCACCAGGGGAAATTTGCTGGCCAGGTGAAACTCCTCCACGCCGAGGCGGTTCATCTCCGTCACCTTGAGTTTTCTCATCTTTATTGTTTTCCTTTCCATACCTCTTCAAATACTCCTGCAAAATTAATAAAACCTGCGGACAACTCGCTCTTCGATCCTCACCTTTATGCACATACCTATATATGTAAAGAAAAAGGAATATGCCTTGCTTGTTCCCCTGATTTTCC
>JBJEKL010000160.1:0-28239 GCA_051878615.1 Bacteroidaceae bacterium
GATGGTTAGTACGGTTTAGACGCAAACGTTTGCAACCTTCACCGCAAACGTTTGCGGGAAAAAGGACCGTTTTTAGGGGGTCTGAGAGCGAGGCGGACCTGCACCGGGCAAGTATGGGATTTCTCAACCTTGGTGAGGTTGTCCCATAAAGGCCGTTCCATGAAAAATCCTTTCTGAATCACCTGCCTCCCCCATACAAGAGCCCAGAGTTGTCGGACATACTTATTGTATCCCCATGAAATTTCTACTGAGCCAACGTATCATTGTAGAGCAACACTCACGTGTATATTCGAGGAGCGACATCAGCCAACCATTTGACAGATGTCGCCCCCGTTCTATTTCCGTTTCCCAGCCTCAGTCATACAACTGGGGCAGGAGGATTCACATCAAGCCCATCAACTTCATGATGACATCCATAATCTGCTGACTCATGTTGATGGAATAGCCCTGATTATACCACACCACCCGATTGAAAGTGTCACACATCATGAAAATGGGCAACTCGGTGGAGCCATGCGTAAGCTCCTCTATCTGCATTGCCTTGACCGTCTCGGGATCTGCAATTCCAAAGAGTACATTATCGGGCAACTCATCATAATCCTTCCTCCGGAAACGGTCATATTCCTCCTGCGAAGGGAAGAGCAACAGATAAGGTCGGTCCCATCTGCACAGATAGATGTTGTTGTCACACATATCACGTAACACATGCTCAGAGGGTTCGTGATTGCTCGTTATCAATCCCAGCACAAAATAGCCACGACCCACGACCTCAAGAATAGACCTATGTCTTCCCTTGGGCGTAGTAAAGCCCAGTCCACAGTCAAACGAGGAGATGACAGAGAGACGGTCCTTACTTCTGCGCAGATGCAGAGCCTGTGTGGACAAACCGCCCTGTGGCAGACCAAAGAAAGAAAGATGAGCCAACACACCTCCTGTCGCCAATCGCGTTCCGCTCACCATCAGGTATTGTCCTGCCTGCATCTGAGCACCCTGCTGAAAGGTATTGGAGCATGTTGCACTTCCCTCCTCAAACTCCTGCAATCTGGGTGTTCCCTTTGTGATACGAGACAAAGTAAAATGGGTATAGTAAGCCGGATTCTCCTTGACATCCGTATCTGTATAAGTCAAACGTAACAAACTCTGGACAGGAGCCTCATCCACCATCCCGTCAAAGTTTACTTCATTCCATACACCATTAGCATCAGCCCATTGCACCTGTCCTGTAACCGAGTTGATACGGGCAGGAATGCCTGCACTACGAGCCGCGCAAACAAAGAAGACATCACGGCTATGGCTGTCTGTCACCCGATGACGATATACGCCTACAGGACTCATACAGAGCCGCAAGGGATTTCGGGCATCATCCACACAGATACTGTCCTGCACCCATCGGACAATCTCGGATGCTACCTTTCCCACAAACACCTGTCCCAGGACTGAACGCCAAGGAGTGAGCATTTCATTGCTCACACGAGGAGAAGCCACGTACTCAAGCCAAAGCGTGTCACCCTTCAGTTCCACATGATCGAAATGATCAGCCAACACCTCGGCCGTCACATCTCGCAAATCCTTGTCACTTAATGTGCCCAACAGTCGTCTGCAGTCAGCGGCATCGGGTTGCGACTTCAGGAAATCAGCCAACACACGATGATTGGCACGTGCCTTGATCATCATGTTGTCAGTACTGTCTTGGGAGAATGTCTCTGCCATATAAGCATTTCGTATGCTGTCCTCGTGAGCCAGACGCACCTTGTTTGCCTTCTGCTGCGAAAGTGTTATCTTGGGTTTGTTGTCACGTTCAGGGGGAGGGATAAGATCAAAATCCAGTTCACCTGCATACGAAGCATCCTTATCAAGCACCACAAGAACTGTATCCTGCTGACCTACGCTTGCCTTACAGAAGCCAAACTTCCCATCAAAAGCAGCCCATGCAACCAAATCACCGCGCCCACAGGTGAGCGAAGCACAGCCCTCGTGATTGCTTGGAAATGTGGCAATGGGATATAGTTCTGCATAATTATACAGCCGGAAGGATACAGATGCGTTCTCAACTGGATTTCCCCCTTCGTCTGTCACCCGTGCCACCAGGGTGGAGACCTCGGTATAATTTGACGTAACGTTGATTTCTGTATAGCAGGCAGTCTGACACACCACCTGTTCGGGACCATCATAATGTCCGAATACACGGGTATGCATAAGCATGGATCTGCCGGCAGGGGCATTGAACCATCCAAAATCAAGTACAGGTTCAGGCTCACAGGCTCCTAAGAAACGCCATTTGCCATCCACCCAGGCTTCCACCCAAGCATGATTGTCATCGGTATGTGCCCAGCGAGGTGTATAGACCTGTCGTGCGGGAATACCTACCGAGCGAAGGGCAGCCACACAGAACGTGCTCTCCTCACCACATCGTCCGATAGCAGATGCCATGGTGGCTAAGGGCGCACTGGTACGGGCATCGGAAGGCTGATAGGTAACATGCTCGTGGCACCAATGGTTTACTTCAAGCACGGCATCATACATGCTCAATCCCTTCACCCTATCCTTCAGTTCATGGAAAAGCACGTTACGCGCATCGTCAAGGTTTTCGTTGTTCACACGTACAGGAAGAACAAAATGCTTCCATTCGCGTTCCGGCACCCTCATGCCCCAGGGCATCTCGTGCCGTGCCTGCAGAGTAGCCTCTACGCACCGTTCCCAGTATTCCCGGGGATAATCAACGCTATCAGGTAAAGGCATGTACTGATACAGGAAAGAGAGTGCGTCCTCCCGTTCCTGCCTATCAACAGAACTACAGGAAGAGAGGAATAAAGCGAGGAGTCCCGCACAAAAGACTCCTCGCATCAAGATTTTCTTAATTATCTGCATACATATCCACTATTAACTCGCCAAAGAGAGTGTTCGCCCAGGCAAACCACGAGCGGGTGAAATCGGCAGCATCATCCTTGTTGAAAGACTCATGCATGAATCCGGTGCCTGCATCTGTCTTCAGAATCTGCTGTACGCACCATTCCTTCTCTGCCCTATCGTTGGTTGTAAAAGCCTTCATGACGATACTCATCGGCCAAGGTTTGTCAAGACCACAATGAGGACCTCCAATACCCTCGCCTGCCTTACCACGGAAGAAGTAAGGATTGTCCTCGCTCCATACAAAGCGGCGGGTGTTCTGATAGACAGGATCATCAATGGCAACATCGGTCAGATAAGGCAGACACAGCAAACTGGGGGCATTGGCGTCATCCATCAGAAGAGCACTTCCGAAACCATCAACCTCAAAAGCGTATATCTTGCCATATTTGGGGTGCTCGACCACAGCATACTCTTTCAAAGCCAGTTCTACCTGGCTTGCAAGCTGTTCACATTCCCCGGCAAGCACCATTTCGTTGTTCACCTGACGCAGGACGGTTGCTGCTTTACGAAGCACACTCACAGCAAAGAAGTTGCTGGGAATGAGGAAAGGGAAGATGGTACTGTCATCGGAGGGACGGAAAGCACTGGCGATGAGACCACATGCCTTACCCGGATGGCCATAACCGGCATTGCTCCTGGTATCATGCAAGGCCAATGTCTCGCGGCGGAAATGATAGTTGGTCTTCACTCCGTTCCAGTTCTGCTGATCACGGAAAGTGGCCAGGATGGCCTTTACCACCTCTATCCATTTGGCATCAAAGATACTTGCATCACCTGTACGCAACCAGTACTCGTAAGCGAGGCGAAGCGGATAACAGAGGGAGTCTATCTCGTATTTGCGTTCATGAAGTTCCATCTTCATATCCGTCTCATCGGTCATCCACTCCCCTTCAAGGGGTTCCTTGTTGAAGGCATTGGCATAGGGGTCAATCAAGATGCAGGCAAACTGCCGACGGATGACTCCGCGTATCAGGTGGCGCAGAGGCTCATCTTGATTCACGTAACGAAGATAAGGCCATACCTGAGCTCCGCTGTCACGCAACCACATGGCGTGAATGTCACCCGTGTAGACAAATGTATCATCATCGCCTTCAGCATCACTATAATGGACTGTGGTGTCCAGTGTGTTAGGGAAGCAATTGGCAAACATCCAATAGAGTTTAGGATCAATAGCCGTGAGTTTGTCCTTCAATGCCAGAATCTGCTTTTCGACAGCATCACTACGGAAGAGACGGTTCTTCTCCTCGGGACGCATACTCTTGAATGTACTCTGCACTGCCACATGTTCCTTCTTGACAGCAGCGTACGCAGGAATCTCAGAAAATGGTGTGGCAAAAGCGACAACAGGTGCTGCCAGCATCATGCCCATCAATACACGTTTCATTTTTCTTTATTTTATTAATTATGGATATGGTAATTACTTATTTTGCAGTCATATATACGTCCAAGGTGCCTCCTGCCATAATCTGACTATGCTGTATGGTGTTTCCTTTGATGGGCTTACCGTTCAGCACATACTTCTTGACGTATATGGCCTTATCCGAACCGCCATGCGTGCGGATGGTAAACGTTTTCCCGCCGGGCAAAGGTATGACTGCCTCCTCAACAATGGGAGAGCCTAACTGATATACACCACCGCATGGCTCTACCTGATACAAGCCAAGAGCCGACATGATATACCAGGCCGACATCTGTCCTACGTCCTCGTTTCCGCACAATCCGGCAGGCTGGTCAGTATAGAGTTCGTCCATCACCTGACGAACACGCTTCTGTGTCTTGCGGGGTTGGTCGACATAATTGTACATATAGAGCACGTGATGACTGGGCTCATTGCCATGTGCATATTGGCCGATAAGTCCCGAGATGTCGGGGTTATGATGCTCTCCCAAATCACTGGAAGCATTGAGCAAGGCATCCAGATGCGCATCAAGAGCGTCCTTACCACCCATCAGTTCTGCCAGCCCGTTTACGTCATGAGGAACCAGGAATGCATACTGCCAGGGATTACCCTCTGTGTAATCTCCCGTCTGGAACTGAGGATTGAAATCCTCGGGAAGAGGTCTGAGGTTGCCCTTGGTATCCAAAGCACGCATACATTTGACACGCTTGTCCCACAACTTATGATAGTTCTGACTAAGGTTATAGAAGCGGACGCTGTCCTCCTTGTGCCCCAACTTGCCAGCTACCTGCGCCACAGACCAACTGGCCAAATAGTATTCCAGGTTTTTGGCTACAGTCTCTCCCTCACGTCCATCGTAAGGCAGATAGCCAAGATCAGCCAGATAGTCCTTGCCACGCAAAGGCAAGCGCCTTACCTTGGCATACTCCGTAGGGAGGAGACTGGCCTTCATGGCCTCATATGCTTCTTCCTGGTCAATATCTCCGCACTCTCCCTTCAGAATCATGTCTGCCAGAACGGGAATACCTGGTTCGCCCACCATACAATAGGTCTCATTGCTTGTCAGGTGCCACATAGGCAGTTCGCCATGCTCACGGTAAATGGCCATCATCGTATTGGCATAGTCCGACATTCGGTCGGGCATGATAAGCGTTGCCAGCGGATGAGCAGCACGATAGGTGTCCCATAGGCTCCACGTGGTGAGGGTCTCGTATTTAGCGCTTCGGCGCACCTTGAGGTCTGCACCCATGTAGTCACCAGTCACATCACACCATATCTGCGGAGCAACCATAAAATGATACATAGCCGTGTAGAATATACGCTTCTCCCGATCGGTGCGGAAGATGGCCTTGATACGTGCCAATTGGGTTTCCCAAGCCTCATTTGCTGCCTGAGCCACAGCCTTGAAATCAAAGTTGCCAGGCATCTCCTGATTCATATTCATGATGGCATTGGCTTCGCTGGTAGGCGAAAGCGCCACTTTGGCCATCACCTGATCACCCGGAGACAATTCAAACGTTGCCTCACCATAATGTGCATCCAGATCCTTGGAGTACCAATTATGCATAGGACGATTGAACCGAATGCAGAAATAGACATATTGGTCACTCGCCCAACCGCCACTTCTGCGGTATCCGACCAAGGTATATTCATCCAGAGGAGCCACGCGAGCCTCCTTGGTATTATCACCCACGGTATTCTCCAAATCGATAACAATCCTCGCATTGTTACTTCCCTTGGGATAAGTAAAACAATACAGAGCCACACGTTTGGTCGCAGTCATCTCTGCCTGAATCCCAAAACGATCCAGCAACACCCGATAATAACCCGGGACAGCGACCTCGTTGGCATGGCTATACTCACTGGCCAACCCTTCTCGGGACAATTCCACATCGCCATAGGTAGGCATGAGAGAAATATCTCCCAAGTCACCACAACCGGTTCCACTCAGATGCATCTGGGCAAAACCGATTATTTTTTTGCCTGATTCATGATAGCCGGAACACCAGTCCCATCCCTGCTCCAACTGGGTAGGGCCGGCATTAACCATACCAAAAGGAACATTTGCACCCATGAATACATGTCCATGGTCACCGGTTCCAATTCTTGGATCCACGTACTGCGTAAGACCCTGAGCATCTGCCGCAGTACAACCCAGCAGGAATGTAGCCAACATCCCGCATCTTTTCATTAAGCCTTTCATTTCTCGTTTTTGTTTGATATGTATATGGTTATTTGTTTCTATCATCCGGGAAACATCCACTCTTCCTCAGAGAGTATTTGCATGTCCCACAAGAACTCTCGTAGCGCAAAGTTACGAAATTGCTCACAAACTTAGAAGTTTCTTCCTGTTTAATATCCGCAAGCATGAAATATTATCCCGTTCAACCTCCGACAAGGTATTCTCCACACACCATAAATATAATTTTCTGTTTAAAACACTAAAGCCTAATGAATAATAAAATTTTCTCTGCTATTTCTTTCCATTTCATTTCCTTTTCACTATCTTTGTGCTTAGAGAATTTATCTTACATAAAACATAAAAAAAACGACGAGATAAAAAAATACATTCTTGTTCTATAGAGTTTAGAAAGAATTTACGACACGTGTTTATATATTATTCAACAATCTCTAAAAAGAAAAAACATGAAGAGAGAATCTGCACTCAGAAGTTGCCTTACGGCCATTCTATTGGTCGCAGGCACCATGGCGCGCGCACTGGATCTTGTAGATGGAGTCTACCAGATTGGCAATCTGGAGGATTACAAGGCGTTTGCCGCCATGGTCAACGAAGGAGCCAACACCGCCAATGCAGTCCTGACTGCCGACATTGACCTGGGAGAAGACGCTACCATGATTGGTACCGCGAGTGACAAACCCTATTCGGGAGTGTTTGACGGACAAGGGCACACCATCAGCATCGCCTGGAAAGATGCCGTATACGACTGCGGTATTTTCCAATACATGGCAGGCACAGCACGCAACCTATACGTAACAGGTTCCTTGCAAAGTGTCAACCAACACCCCAGCACGGTGGTAGGAAGGACACACAGCAACGGAGGAACCCTCATCGAGAACATCTATTGTGATGTAGAGATGAACATCACCAAAGGTTACGACACAGGCGGTGGTGGCATCATAGCCTTTGCCGAAGGCAGTTACAAGATGAAGAATGTCATATTCGCCGGCAAGATGATAGGCAATGATATCACCGAGCATTGTGGCGGTTTTGTAGGTTGGAGCACAGGTTCCGGCGAAATCTCCAACTGCCTCTTTGTAGGTGAAGTGACAGGAATTGCCTTCAATAGCCTCAACAGTTTCAACTACGTAAGCCGCGGAGCCAATGCATCATGGAACAACGTGTACTTCGTTCCTGTGGGTACACCCTTTGCCACTCCCAATGTAATCGAGGTGAGCGCCGAGGATGTCGCCTCTGGAGCATTGGCTTTTGCACTGAACAACAACGAACAAGGTGGAACCGACTTCTACCAGACTATCGGCATTGACGCCGCACCTGTTCCCTTCGCCAACGGACACAGTCCGGTGTATTGTATTGCCGACAGTTGGCTCTGTGATGGCAGCCCTCTTGGCAACAAGCAATATACCAACGAACCTCAGGAGAAAAGCCAGCCTGCGCATGAAATGGAGGAAGGATTCTGCAACATCTGCGGATCATGGGACGAAACCTACATGTCACCTGCTGCTGATGGTTGGTACGAGATTGAGAATGGTTACCAACTGGCTTGGTGGGCTTCTCTGACCAAGAAGGACCAGTTTGCCAACATGCGTCTGACTGCTGACATTGAGATGGATGAGATTGCCAACAGCCGCTACGTGGCACCTGGCACAGCAACAATGCCTTTCTGCGGACATATCGATGGACAGCACCATTGCATCAGCGGTTTTGACCTGATAGATAATGTCAACCCTGCGGGTCTTATATCTGTGATGAGCAGCCAAATAGAAAAATCCCAGGATGAGGAAGCAGCCCGTTCGGGAGAACCTGCCTACATCAAGAACCTTCGCCTTGACGAAACCTGTACAATCACAGGCAACACGCATGTTGCTGGCTTTGTAGGTCAACTACGCGAATGGCCTGGAAACGTGCTGTTGGAAAATGTAGGAATGGAAGGTACTGTCAATGGTATGGAAGGAGGAAAAAACTGCGGAGGTCTGATAGGTTGCGCACCCGGACAAGCCACTGCCTGCAGCATCACCATCCGCAACAGTTACGTCACCGGCAACATACACGGTATGCTTGAAGACGGTCTCCTGGCAGGATGGTTGGGCTACAACTCACTGGTAGAGAATTGTTATGCCATCGGTGAGTGCGATGCTCCACGAGGAGAGGACAGTTACCTTACTGCTCCCGTCAGCAACGTTACGCTCAAGAACGTATTCTCGATGTATGGTACGCAGGGCAATCCTGTCACTCAAGAGGAAGTAAACAACGGTGCACTCTGCGTTAATCTTATTGGCAATGACTATACACATATAGGATGGTTCCAGACTATCGGTGAAGATGACTATCCTGTAAACAATCCCACTCATGCCATCGTGGTGATGGCTGGCGAAGAGTATATCTGTTTCACCTCAGATGCAGAAGTTCAGGACGTGGTGAGTAGCATACAAACTACCGAATATGAATACCTGGACGAAGTCATGGCAGAACAGCGGCTGATAGACGATTGTCGTGCTCTTGCACAAGCACTCTCCAGCATCAGTACCATCGTCGATTTCAAGACAGCTTACACCGCTATGCTGCAAATGCGTGACACTGTAATCATCAGCAGTGAAGTATATGCCTCATACGTAGCGAAATGTCATGAGGTATCCACCTACCTGGACGAGCATAATGACTTCACAGGTCCCGAGCGCAACGCATTGGAGGAATATCTCCAAAGCAACGCAGCACCCAGCAAAGATTGGCCACTCGGAGGATATGTCTACATCACCGAGAATCATCTGGCTGCCGATTCCCTTATATATAAGGAAATAGATCGCGTGCAGAACATGCTCAACATAGCTATCGCCGGCGGATACCAGCCTGGCATGGATGTGACCAGTCTGCTCACCAACCCCGACCTGAGTGATGGTACTAACGGATGGGAAGGAACAGAGATGAGCACATGGTCCCAGCAAGTACAGGAGAACACCTGGTATGTGGGCGAGAACTACAGTGCCGATTCTGTAAACTTCTCACAGACCATAACCGGCATAAAGCCAGGCTACTACCTGCTCACCATGAATGCAGCGAGCAAGGCTAACGGCAACCGCTATTCCTATGACCACCACGCCCTGTTGTATGCTAACAACAACACAGCCGTGATTCCTGTAGTACTGGAGGATATGCAGCCAAAGGAAACGGCCATTGATGGAGTAAACTGTGCAATAACAGGCAACTACACCGATCACGTCATCTATGACGATGGATTCAGTACCACAAAGACCGAGGAGAACGACACCCTGGGCTTCATTCCACCAGGTCTGGCCACCATGGCATTTGCCATGAACGGAAGTCGCTACAAGGTAAGCGTACTCACCAAGGTGGGCAACGACAACACACTGACTATCGGTCTGCGCCGAAACGCATCCAATGGCCTCACCTTCCAAATGCTGTTCGGCAATGCCCAACTCACCTATTGCGGCACTGAGACTGACACTCCTGCTACCACAGCAATAGAAACCGTATTGAAGGGGCAGATGAGTCGTGCCAATACTATCCTCTCTCTCTACAACCCCAGTGATGATAACCAGAAGCCTGCTCGCAATTTCCCACAGGTGCTGAGAGAGCAACTTCAGACTAATGTAAATGCAGCGAAAGAAGCAACAGGCTTTGCTGCACAACATGAGGCTCTGACACAACTGAGCACCACCCTGGAGCAGATCATCGAAGGCAAGGAGGCATATTATGCCATGTACAAGAAAGCAGAAATGGTAGAGAACATTGCCATGCTTCTCTCTGCATCCTTTACCGAGACCGAAAGTAACGAAGTATATGATGCTATTGATGCCATCTACCTGGCTTACGAGGAGGGCTCCTACACCACAGAAGAAGCTCGCAAGGCTGAAGCACTCAACGTGGAGAGCATACTCAACATGCTTCCCAAGCAAGACGAGAACGGCGTTTATCAGATTGAGAATCCTCGCCAGATGCTGGCCTTCGCATCTTATGCCAATGCCGACAACACCCTGTCGGCTGTAGTCTGTGGTGACCTTGACATGACCGGATTGAGTTGGGTACCTATAGGTACAAGCGGCCGTCCCTTCAGAGGCACATTTGACGGACTCGGCCATCGCTTCAGCAATTTCCAGATAACCGCAACTGAAAACTATTCTGGCATGTTTGGATATGTGGGTGATGGTGCCATCATACGCAACTTTGTACTTGACAATACCTGCACTATCGATGGCACGTCATACGTAGGTGTCATCGGAGGTAACAACGTTGCAGGTACTGTGGTAGTCGAATGTGTAGGCATGGAAGGTAACGTGACAGGCACAGGAGCCAACGTATCCGGACTTTATGGCGTAAACATGGGCAGTAGTGGCAACATCTACATCACAAACTGCTATGTGACAGGAACCATAGCCGGTGGACGTGAGAGCGCCGCACTATGCGGATGGGGCGGCGGAAGCAAGGGCACATTCACCAACTGCTGGACCAACAGCGAAGTAAGTGGATACTACTTTGCCGATGGACAAGACTACATCATACGAAACACCAGCACTGTCATGAAGCATGTATTCTCTGTCAATGGCGCCCAAGGAACAATTATTACCCCAGAAGACCTGGCCAGTGGAGCTATATGCTACATACTCAACGAAGGTAACACCACCAATCCTAAGTGGTACCAGACCTTGGGCACAGACCCATGGCCCGTGCTTGATTCCACACATGGAGTGGTAGGTATGACCGCCGACAGTACCTTCACCAACCAGGCTTCTGATTGGATGAGCGCACCCGAATTGATATTGGACATTGCATACAACGAGGACGGAACAGCCTATGATGCCTCACCCATGAAGATGCAGGTGGAGACCATCGGTGAGCCTTCTGCTTACTACAATGAGGAGTTGAAGCGTAACGTAGCACGTTTTGACAACGAATGGGGTGCAGGACCCGCCAACTATTACAAAGTGGACTTCGAACCAAACATGCTCTTCCGTAGTGGTCTGGAGAACAGCCACACACTGGAGATGCTTTTGATGGCCGACTATGCAGACGTGCCCACCGCAGTGGCCAAGCCCTTCTCGGCCATGCAGATTGGCGGTACTGGTTTTGAGACTGCGATTGTGGACGACATGCTTCAGTTCCGTTTCAATCCCAATGCCTCTCCCCTGTATATCAGTTCGTGGGCACGCTGTGACAGTAAAGTCACCATCGAGAATGGCGTATTCTATCATGTGGTAGGTATATGGGACAAAGAGAGTGCCGAGGCAAGCATCTATGTAAATGGAGAGTTGTGCTCTACTGTAGACCTTCCCGGTTATGTGGTATTCCCAACTGTTGGAAGCAACTGGTTTGGAATAGGTGGTGATCCCGCAGGTGCCACCAAGGCGAGCAACGCATGGCGTGGTGACATTGCCATTGCCCGCGTTTATAGCACTGCCCTCTCACCCGAACGCATATCAACTCTCTACAAGGATTGCAGCACTGGTATTACAAACACAGAAGCAGATAGCAATGTGAAGTCTACAGGTATCTACACCATCAATGGTATCCGTGTGCAGAAGACAGAGAAGGGTCTCTACATCATCAATGGGAAGAAAGTGCTGGTGAAGTAATACTGAGCAAACATTCATAACATCACAGGTAGGGGCGGATCTCACAAGGAATCCGCCCCTATATATTATATAATGGTATATACACACAAGAGAAAGACAAATTATCCCAAATCGGTTCATTAGACCGCCATGCCTTAAAAATCCCAAGAAGGATGCACTTTTCACGCAAACGTTTGCGCTGAAAACAGACAAAAAAAAATGAAAGGAAATCCAATGACACTATTTGGTATAATATAAGAACCTCGTACATTTGCACATCGTCATCAATCAAAGTCCTATGAAGCATTACCTCATCCGGATATTGTCCGTCTGTTGCTTTCTGACAGCAACCGCCAATAAATTCCATGCATACAGCACGGGAGACAGAGAAACGACATCCCCTGCACAAAGTATCCATCTCAAAGTGGCAACCCAGGGCGGTATGCCTATTGACGGACTGGGAGCGGAAGTAGATCCGCACTTTCTTTCAAGCAATGTGGCAGCAGGAATCGGGGTAAACGAGAGTGTATGGGACAGCGTGGTGATACCCCGTTTAAGAGATTTAAGCTTCAGCAAGTGGCGGGTAATGATATTGCCTTGGTGGTACGAGCCGGTAAATGACAATGAAAATCCATCCCTGACCGACAGCACACGATTTACCTTCCATTCGCCACAGATGCTCGGCCTTTGCAACCAGCTTGATATAGCACAACATGACAGCATACCTGTATGCCTGGTGTTCTGGGGCACTCGGCCTAATACCTTTCTGTTACCAGAACCGGCAGACGGATGGGTGTTCGGTCCATCACAATATGAGGAATGGGCTGAGAATATCAGTGCCTGCCTACAGTATTTATTTGATCAGGGATACACGTGCATCCGCGAGGTGACTCCTGTCAACGAACCAGACTGGAGTTTCATATCCGGCAGTACAAGTCGCCCCAAACGGTATGCACAGATGTGTGAGGTACTCCACAGAAGGCTGCAAGCTGACGGTTTGAGAGAAAGGGTGCTACTCACGCTCTCTGACGACTCTGATGGCGGTACTGGCAGACACTCATTCCTGCAAGAAGCTGTAAACAACCTGCCCCAGGCAGATCTGTTCTGCTCTCACACTTATATCTTCGGCTATGATACACCCAATGACAGCATAACAAATTGGGAACGCACCAACGTACGCTTGGCAGCCCAGCGAGGCAAACGTCACTTCGTGGGGGAATTTGGAAGCAACCTTACCGTTAACGCCACTCGTCAACGTGACATTGATCGTCCTGAACGAGGGGTCCTGATGGGCAGAATTCTCATCAACCTGCTCAATGCAGGAGCCACAGGAGCCAGCTACTGGAGTGTGATGGACCAGTATTATAGCATCGAAGAGGCCCAGCAGCACAAGAATATGCAACAGTTAGGACTCTGGAGACACTTGCGTCAAGAGTATTCAGATGACACGACACAATACAGACAACCTCGATGCGATTACGAACTACGTCCGCAATACCATGCCATGAGGCTACTCAGTCATGCCGTTCGTCATGGAGACAGAGTGTTTCCTATCCATACACACCACCCTTTCCTGGCTGCTACCGCTCTGCTATCCCCCGATAACAAATGGACCTATCTGCTGGCAAACCCAACCGACACCACATGGAACGTTACCATCCATAATCCAACAGCACGCAAGCGATTCACATTACAACAACACTCTTATCTGTGTGAGGCACCAGAGAAGAATTTCCATGGGATTCATGCCATGCCGATTCATGCGAACAAGGGAAAAATCAGCATGCATATCCCTGCCCATTCCTTAGTCAGTCTGACAACAAACTGTCGTTCCACCTCATATCAGAGATGACGACTGAGAGATTCCCACATGATTCCAGTTCGTCTATCTGTGTACCGGATTGGACCATTTGCATGAAAACATAGCGGGAGGTAACATGCTGCAGAGAGACGTAAATGATGGGAAAAACCATTAAAACAAAGGCGAGGCAATACTCCTTGGCGGTCTAATGACCGATTTGGGTTAAATAAAAAGGCGCTTATACTCTCTTTCAAAATTGGGTGTGAACACATTCTTGCCCAAAGCATCCTGCAATTCATCCACAGACCAAAAACGTCCGCCATCTGTCTCCGCACTCGGACGAACCTCGCCATCAAATACCACCTTATGAGGAAAAACCAATTCGCGTTCACGAGAGGACTGAAACACATAATGTCCCAATGATTCCACCTGCAGCGATGAGATATCAATACCCAATTCCTCAGAAGTCTCGCGTATCAAAGCCTGTTCAACATTCTCTCCCAAATCGACATGGCCACCCACTGCCGTATCCCATTTGCCAGGCTGTATATCCTTCCAGTCAGGTCTCCGCTGCAAATAGATTTCTCCCTGAGAATTGAACACATGCAGATGCACGACCGGATGGAGAAGCATAGTGCCACTGTGACATTCACCTCGCGTGGCGGCTCCCATGATGTTTCCTTCCTCGTCAACGATAGGGAACATCTCCTCTGCATTATCTTTTCCTATGGCCATCATGGTATCAGCAGGGATGAATCTCCATAACTGAGAAAACGAAAATCATTGGCCAATGCATAATCATAAATTGCCCTCCAGTCACCCTGAACAAAAGCACTTACCAGCAGGAGAAGGGTACTCTGAGGTTGATGGAAATTGGTAACCATCATCCTGACTATATGATACCTATATCCTGGAGCAATGATAATCTGTGTGCTCGAATGTAGTACGTCCAATCCGTGAACATCCATATACTGCACCAGCCATCTGATGGAATCCATAGCTGTAAAGGCTTCGGTTTCCTCTCCATAAGGCTCCCATTGTTGCACATGAAGTTCCTCTCCGTTGCCCGTATCCTCCCCCGCCTGCATGAGATGATACGCACGTACTCCCATATAATAGAGACTCTCCAACGTGCGGACTGAGGTCGTTCCCACAGCTATTGCTTCAGCCCGATGATTGAGCAAAGCCTGTAGCACGGTACGATTCACCGAGATGTGCTCGGTGTGCATGTCATGGCCTCCGATATTCTCACTCTTTACAGGTTTGAAAGTCCCAGCTCCCACATGCAAGGTCACCTCCTGACGTTCTATGCCACGTGTATCTATCTCAGCCAACACGCGCTCTGTAAAATGCAATCCGGCCGTGGGGGCAGCCACACTTCCTTTGATACGGCTATATACAGTCTGATAGGTAACCAGATCCGAGGGATCCGTCTTGCGGTTCAGATACGGGGGGATAGGCAATTCACCTATGACATCAAGAATTTCCGCCCAAGTGGCATTTCCATTCCAATGGAAATCCACCAGATGCGAAGTGCCGCGAGCCTGACTCTGCCGAGTAGCCGTAAGCACGATCTCCTGCTCTGCAATATGTATCGTACGATGCAAAGAACCTTCCTTCCATTTCTTCAGATTGCCTATCATGCAATACCATCGGCAATGGGCACGAGAAGAGAAATTCTCCTGATACTCCACAGGAGAAGCCGGTTCGAGCAGAAACACCTCGATGAGTGCTCCCTGTGTGAGAGTATCCTTACTATCCTTACGGAAATGGAGTCTTGCCTGAATGACACGGGTGTTGTTGAACACCATCAGAGCCCCCTGAGGCAAGAGCGAAGGCAAAGAGCGGAAACACGTGTGGCTCACCTGCCCCTGACGATAGATAAGGAGTTTGCTATTATCACGTTCCGGGAGAGGAAACTTTGCAATCCGCCCCTCAGGAAGTGAATAGCTGTAATCGCTTATCTGTATCTGTTTTGTATCCATACAGTTCTATTCTGACTGCAAAGATACTGCATTTCATGAGCAGATTACCTCAAAAATCCACAGAAAACCCCTAATTTTGTATCATTAGAAACGAGAAAAGAGACCAAGAGACATGAATATAGGGGACAAGGTACGCTTCCTCTCAGAGGTTGGAGGCGGACGCATATGCGGATTCCAGGGAAAAGATATTGTGCTGGTGGAGGATGAAGATGGTTTCGAAATTCCCATGTTACGGAAAGAAGTGGTCGTTGTAGATGACAGCGATTACGACATCGGCAAAGTAAACACCGGCACACGAACAGCAGTTGAGAAAGGAGCAAAACAGCCCAAAGAACAGCCTAAGGTAGATGATACAGATTGGGAACCCGCCGACATGCCCATCACCTTCAAGCCCAAAGCACAAGAACGCAAGGGTGGCGACCAATTGAACCTTTATCTGAGTTTTCTGCCTGCTAACATCAAGGAGATTTCCTCTACAAGCTTTGAGGCATACGTGATAAACGATAGTAACTACTATGTGCAAACACTCATCCTGAAAACAAACGGAGCTGCATGGAGTGCCATGTTCAATGCCGTAGTGGAGCCCAACAGTAAACTCTTTGTAACTGAAGTTGAGCGAAAAGAACTGGCTGAATGGGAACGCCTTTGCATACAGACCTTGGCATGGAAACAAGACAAGACCTTCACGCTGAAGCCGGCTCTGAGTACCGAACTCAGGCTTGATTGCACGAAGTTCTATAAATTGCACACCTTCCAGCCTGACGAATTTTTCCGTGATCCGTGCTGGACAATAAGTGTTGTACGGGATGACAAGCCCATACGGACTGTGTTTGCTGATGCAGAACAAATAAAAGAGGCATTGCTGAACGCTGTTCCCACAAAAGAACAGAAACCAGCAGAGAACAAGCCAAAACAATCAAAAGCAAATGCACAACCCGAAGAACTTGTGGTGGATCTGCATGCTGAGGAACTGCTTGACAATACCGATGGCTTGAGCAGCGGGGACATTCTGATGGTGCAGATGAAGGAATTCCGCAAGATTATGGATGAGAACCAAGGCAAGAAAGGCAAACGCATCGTGTTTATCCATGGAAAGGGGGAAGGTGTCCTGCGCAAAAACATCCTACAGGAATTGAAGTATCGCTACAAACAATGTACTGTACAGGATGCTTCCTTCCGTGAATACGGATACGGAGCCACCTTGGTATGCATCAACTAAGGCCATGCCGGAAATTAACTAAAAACATTATAAACGATATGAAGCAGATTGCAAGAAGAATCTTCTTTGGACTGCTATGTGTAGGCTGTCTCTTGGGCAGACCCGTACAGGCAGAGTCACTCCAACAGAAATTTGAGCAAGTTCCCGACGAGCACAGGGTGGCCGTCTATTGGTACTGGATGAGTGACAACATCTCCATCGAAGGCGTACGGCACGACCTGGAAGCCATGAAGCAGGCAGGCATCACACGAGCCTTCATCGGCAACATCTGGCAGGATGATGTAAAGCCCGGCAAGGTGAAAGTACTCACACCCGAATGGTGGGACGTGGTGCATGCAGCCCTCAAACGTGCCGGCGAACTGGATATTGAAATCGGAATCTTCAATTGTCCGGGCTGGTCACAGAGTGGAGGTCCATGGATCAAGCCTGAACAGAGCATGCGTTATCTCAAGGCTGAGAGTATCGAGATACAAGGGAACGAAAAGCCACAAACCTTTCGCCTTCCATCTTTAGGCAAAGAGACAACGGATGTGAGAGTCCTGGCTCTCCCACGACACGTAGCCCAACTGGACACGACAATCACCATTGACAAAAAGAAGGGAAAGGACCAGACCACAGACATACACTTCGATGCTGTCAAGACTCTGCGCAACATCATCTTCACCACCAACAAGTACCTGTTGGCAGACATGAAGATACAAGTGAAGAAGGGAGACAGATATGAGGATGTGAAGATTGTTCACCTTGACCGTTCCAACAGTGCTCTCAATGTCGGCTTCGTCCCTTGGGCACCCATCAGCATCAGTCTGCCTGACGTGCAAACACAGGACTTGAGACTCGTTACCACAGGAGGTCCAAACGACTGCCATTTCCAGGCACGTATCACCGACCTGCCACAAGTGGAAAGATACATGGAAAAGTCATTAGCCAAAATGTACCAGACCCCTCTGCCCATGTGGGGAGAATATATGTGGCCCACTCAGCAGGAACCGACCGAAGTAGCCGTCATCCAGCCCTCGGAGGTGATTGATCTGACGGAAAACATGCAAGAGGATGGGATACTCACGTGGAAAGCGCCCAAAGGACAGTGGATCATCATACGCACAGGAATGGCTCCCACAGGTGTAACCAACGCTCCTGCCAGCAAGGAGGGTACCGGTTACGAGGTGGACAAGCTGAACAGGAAACATGTAGCCAGCCACTTCGAAGCCTTTTTGGGCGAACTGCTCAGGCGCATCCCGGCCCAGGACCGTACCACATTTAAGATTGTTGTGGAGGACAGCTACGAGACCGGTGGATTGAACTGGACCGACGACATGATAGAGTCCTTCCGCACCAGATATGGATACGACCCCGTCCCTTATATCCCTACTCTCTATGGAACAGTCATCGGCTCGCAGGACAAAAGCGAACGCTTCCTATGGGACCTGCGCAGACTGATTGCTGACCGTGTAGCTTATGATTACGTGGGCGGACTACGCGATGCAAGCCACAATCATGGTCTCACAACCTGGCTCGAGTGTTATGGACATTGGGGATTCCCAAGCGAGTTTCTCATGTATGGAGGACAGAGCGATGAAGTGGCAGGCGAATTCTGGAGTGAAGGTTCCCTGGGCGATATCGAGAATCGTGCCGCCAGTTCATGCGCACACATTTATGGGAAACGCAAGGTATGGGCCGAATCATGTACTGCAGGCGGGCCCAACTTCAGCCGTTACCCTGCCGTGATGAAGCAGCGCACAGACCGCTTTTTCTGCGAAGGCATCAACGCCACCCTGCTGCACCTCTTCATTCAGCAGCCTGACGATACCACCTTCCCGGGAATAAGTGCGCCATTCGGTAATGACTTCCAGCGCAAGAACACATGGTTCTCACAGATGGACCTTTTTACCGACTACCTGCGCCGATGCAACATGATGCTGCAGCAAGGGAGTTACGTGGCCGATGTGGCATACTATATAGGTGAAGATACGCCTAAGATGACAGGAGAATGCAACCCTGCACTTCCACGAGGATATAGCTTCGACTACCTGAATGCGGAAGTACTGCATACGGCATGGGTAAGCCAAGGGAAACTTTGTCTGGCCACAGGCATGACCTATCAGGCTCTGGCACTCCCCAACCAGACCACCATGCGTCCTGAAGTATTGGCGGATATAGCCCGACTGGTCAAGGACGGACTGACCATCGTAGGTCCGAAACCGACCTCCTCACCCAGCATGCAGAACTGGCCCGACTGCGACAAGAGCGTACAAGCTCTGGCCGACCAGATGTGGGACAAAGGACAATGGGGCAAAGGACAAGTATATCCTGCAGGTACAGAGCTGAAGGCCATATTGGAGAAGATGAACATCAAGCCCGACTGTTATGTGGATGAAGCCAAGCCTTTCGCCTTCATCCATCGCCAGTTGCCCGACAGGGAAATCTATTTTGTGAGCAATCAAAGTGACCAGCCACAAGACCTACAGCCTCAGTTCCGCGTGACAGGCATGAAGGCCGAGATATGGAACCCCGTCACAGCCGAACGGATGAATATCGCTCTGCAGGATAACGGACAGACAAGTACAGCCAACCTCCATCTGGAGGCCAACGAGAGTGCCTTCATTGTCTTCTGCAACGAATCCGACCAGAGCCTGGCCGAATATTCGTCAGCCGAGAGAGAGACATTACTCACCATCGAGACCCCTTGGGAAGTCGATTTCCAAAAGGACATGAGAGGGCCCGAAGAAACGTACGTTATGAATAACCTGCAGGCATGGAACCAGAACGAGGACGAGCGCATACGCTACTTCTCGGGTACAGCCACCTACACCAACACATTCAAACTGAAGAAACAGCCCGAGCAGCCCCTATGGCTCGACCTGGGACGAGTGATGGTTATGGCACGCGTCTACGTCAACGATCAATACGCAGGAGGCGTGTGGACAGCACCTTACAGGCTCAATGTCCGGCATCTGCTACACAAAGGAACAAACACCCTGCGCGTGGAGGTGGTCAACAACTGGCAGAACCGCCTCATCGGTGACCAGAAACTTCCTGAACACGAACGGCCCACATGGACAAGTGTCAATCCCTGGCATGCCGATTCGCCCTTGCAGGAATCCGGCCTCATCGGACCTGTTCGCCTGATACAGTAAACCTGCCTGGCCGAAAGTCAACCGCTGTTTGCGCCAAACTCTATACATATTTGCACATATCCAGAATGCCTTGCCCATAGCAAGACTATCACGAGAAGGGGGAGATGAGGGCCATGTCCTTGCCTCTCCCTCCTCTGTTTGGATTCCATGCCCGTCGGTTAAGCGGTCCGACAAACTATAAGTTTTCATATGCAAAAACAGGAAATCAGGCAAAAACAAACCAAATCTGTGCAAAAAGACAGCACAAAATGCACAGAAAATATAATATGTGCGCAATATTCTGCTCGTTTTCTTCGTCTTTTTGACATATTACCCTTACCTTTGCAGCCCGAAATCATATAACGGAGAATAACAAAGATGATAAAGAAAGTTACAAGTATGCTCACATGCCTCCTTATGGCAGCTGTCAGCATCACAGCCCAGACAGACAAGATCGTGGGCAACTACCAGGTGGAACGTAACGGCGTAGCCAGCAAAGTGAAAATCTATAAGCACGAAGATGGATATCGTGCACAGGTGACTTGGGTGGATAATCTGAAAAAGGAGGACGGAAGCATCCGCACCGACGAGAAGAATCCCGATAAAAACAAAAGAGGTGTACGTGCCGACCAGATCGTACTGATAGACAAGGTGACATATAACGCCAAAGACAATGTGTGGACTAATGGAAAAATCTACGATCCCACGAACGGAAAGACCTACAAGGTGAAGTTGTGGTTTGATGGAGAGAAGGTGCTGAAGATGCGTGGATATATCGGCCCATTTTTCGACACCAGCGAATGGGAAAAGATTGACTGACCTTACTTTCTTCTGCAGTCTGGGATAACAGGAAGGCTGTGTCGTATATATCAATATGCGACACAGCCTTTCTTCTTTTTACCCCAAAGACAATAGGGAGTATTGCGCACAAGCGACATACTCCTTCCTGTGACAGAAAAAGAGCTATTCCAAGGAGAGACTTCATCCCAAGATCAATTCCACAGGGCAATGGTCACTCCCCATGATATCCGTGAGGATATTTGCCTGAGTCACCTTGGGCAGGAGTCTCTGTGATGCAAGGAAGTAGTCTATCCGCCACCCCACGTTCTTCTCACGAGCATGGAAACGATAGCTCCACCAGGAGTAGATTCCCTCCTGAGTGGGATGCAGATGGCGGAATGTATCGACAAAGCCCACGTTCAGCAAGGTGGTCATCTGATGACGTTCCTCATCAGTAAAACCTGCGTTCATGTGATTCGTTTTGGGGTTCTTCAAGTCAATCTCCTCATGTGCCACATTCATATCTCCACATACAATCACAGGCTTTTGCTCATCCAACCTCCGAAGATAAGCACGAAAATCATCCTCCCAACGCATACGATAATCCAACCGGCGCAGTCCATCCTGGCTGTTTGGCGTGTACACACACACCAAGAAGAAATCCGTCATTTCAAGAGTAATCACCCTTCCTTCGTGATCATGCTCGTCAACGCCTATCCCATAGGTAACAGACAAAGGGGCGTGCTTGCTGAAAACAGCCGTGCCACTATATCCCTTCTTCTCTGCATAATTCCACCAGGATTGATATCCAGGAAATTCCAAGTCCAACTGTCCTGCCTGCATCTTGGTCTCCTGCAAACAGAAGAAATCTGCATCAAGCGACTGAAAAACCTCACGAAAATTCTTCCCGACGACAGCCCGAAGGCCATTCACATTCCAACTGATCAGTCTCATGCCCTATACCTTAAAATTATATATACAATAAAAGCGCCTGCATGAATTTATGCAGAATTGGGACAAAGATAGACAAACTTGCCGATTTGACAAAACACATGGAAACAGAAAGGATCACTTTCCGTCTACTACAATTAGGGAATATCAGAAAACTTTCGTACATTTGCACCTTGAAAAGGTGCTGGCAGTTAGAATGCGATATTCCTATCTGGCAAAGAGCACATTTCCACCAATTGAAATGTACATTTACACGATAAAAAAGATTATACACGCATTCCTGGATCTTCCTTCCTCACTGGGACATTCACCTCATACACGCCTCATCATGACCCTACTGGTAAAGAATGAAGCGGACATTCTGGAACAAAACATACTTTTCCATAAGCGCATGGGAGTGGATTGGTTCATCATAACCGACAACGCATCCACAGACAGCACCCCACAGATTATAGAGAAATACGTCAAAAAAGGATGGGTGTTGCAATACATCCAGGAGCCAGCAAGCGGATATGAACAGAAGAAATGGGTGGACCGCATGGTCTGGCTGGCCAAGAAACGCTACAAGGCAGACTGGATCATCAATGCCGATGCCGATGAATTCTGGTTTCCCGTCAAAGGGAATCTGAAGACCCTCATACCAAGCAAACACTTCGGAATACTCTCAGCCAAAGTCAGAAATGTGTGTCCCGAGGAAGGCAAACCCTATTGGGAATGGGAAAATGTAGCTTTTGAGGTACCCAATCCGGAAGAATATGACCTCTCCCCCTATAGTCTCTTCTCACGACATTACAAGAAAGTGATGCATCGTACCTCCGGATATATCCAAATATCCATGGGTAATCACAAGGTAACGATGTTCCCACACAAAGAAAAGCAGGGCAACATCATCATATACCATTTCCCCGTACGAAACAAAGAACACTTCATTCAGAAAATGATCAATGGCGGACAACAACTGGAAAAGCACCGAGGAAAACACGGGGGACGTCACTGGCGCTATCTATATACAATATACAAAAAAGGCGGACTCTGCCAGGAATACGACCGGATGGTAGGAACAAAATTCCGTGAGCAACTCATCAGAGACGGCTTTCTACAGCCGGACGAGAACTTGAAGAAGCTGTTTGCCGAATACACACGTATTGGTTCCCCACACATCTGAGTACAAACCAGGAATTTCCCTGATACAATTCAAGCCAAATTGGTCATTAGACCGCCAAAGAGAATTTCCTCGCCTTTGTTTTAATGGATTTTCCCGTCATTTACGCTCTCTCTACGCACCTTCTTGTTTCCCGTTTCCTCTTGATGCTTTGGACGAAACGGTCACAATCTGGCACACAGACAAACAAACTGACAGGAAACCTAATGAGCAATTTGAGTTCAATTTCCAACTCATACTTTTGTCAATTCGGGAGAATTGTGTAATTTTGCACGGTTTTAGCATAAATGTGCAATTATTATACACACATCATATAAAAAGGAGTATGAGTTTAAAGATTGTAGTGCTTGCAAAGCAAGTACCTGACACGCGCAACGTGGGCCCCGATGCCATGACACCTGAAGGCACCGTCAACCGCAGCGCATTGCCTGCTATCTTCAATCCCGAAGATCTGAACGCACTTGAGCAGGCTCTCAGACTGAAAGACCAAAAACCGGGAACCACTGTGACCATCGTGACCATGGGACCTGGACGTGCTGCAGAAGTAATCCGCGAAGCCATGTATCGTGGTGCCGATGGAGGATATCTGCTGACTGACCGTGCTTTTGCTGGCGCTGACACATTGGCCACAAGCTATGCCCTGGCAACAGCCATCAAACATGTACAGCCCGATGTGGACATCATCATTGGCGGACGTCAGGCCATCGATGGTGATACGGCACAGGTAGGACCACAGGTTGCCGAGAAGTTGGGGTTGAACCAGATTACCTATACCGAAGAGATTCTGGCATGCGAGAATGGAATCATCCGTGTGAAGCGCCACATTGACGGTGGAGTGGAGACTGTGGAAAGCGCACTTCCCTGCGTGCTCACAGTCAACGGAAGTGCAGCACCCTGCCGTCCCCGCAATGTGAAGAGAGTAATGAAGTACAAGCGTGCAAAAGCTCCCATGGAACTTACACCTGACACCACCTGGACCGACCTGCCATATGCAGAGCAGTACGACAAGAAGCCCTACCTGCAATTGGGACAACTCACCTGTGCCGACGTTAACGCAGACCTGCAGCAATGCGGCCTGGCAGGCTCGCCCACCAAGGTGAAAAACGTGGAGAACATCGTCTTCAAGGCTAAGGAGAGTAAAGTACTCACCGGTAGCGATGAAGATATTAACGCACTGGTACAGGAACTGTTGGCCAGCCACACTATTGGATAAAGGAGGAAAGAACACATGAACAACGTATTCGTTTATTGCGAGATAGAAGGCACCAAGGTAGCCGAAGTAAGTCAGGAATTACTGACCAAGGGTCGCAAACTGGCTGACACGCTGGGGGTACAACTGGAAGCCATTGCCGCAGGCAGTGGCATCACGGGCCAGGTGGAAGAACAAATCCTCCCCTATGGAGTAGACCGTCTGCACATCTTTGATGCACCGGGTCTGGCTCCCTACACATCAAAGCCACATACAGCCGTTCTGGTAAACCTGTTCAAGCAGGAACAGCCCCAGATTTGCCTGATGGGTGCCGACGTAGTCGGACGCGATCTCGGTCCACGCGTGAGTTCAGCATTACACAGCGGACTTACTGCAGACTGTACTGCTCTGGAGATTGGTCCCCACGATGACAAAAAACTTGGCAAGCACTATGACAACTTGCTTTACCAGATACGTCCCGCCTTTGGCGGCAACATCGTAGCCACGATTGTCAATCCCGAGAATCGTCCCCAGATGGCAACCGTACGTAGCGGTGTGATGAAGGCAGAAATACTGGACCCCGCATACAAGGGTGAGGTAATCATCGAAGATGTTGCCAAATTTGTTCCCGAAGCGGAATATGTAACCCGTGTGCTGGATCGCCATGTGGAAGCAGCAAAGAACAATCTCAAGGGTGCCCCCATCATCGTTGCCGGCGGATATGGCGTAGGCTCACGCGAAGGTTTCGGCCTGCTCTATGAATTGGCTCATGTCCTGCATGCCGAAGTGGGAGCAAGCCGTGCCGCTGTGGATGCCGGATTCTGCGACCACGACCTGCAGATTGGTCAGACGGGCGTGACCGTCCGTCCCAAGGTATATATTGCCTGCGGTATCAGCGGAGCCATCCAGCATGTGGCGGGCATGAAGGAGAGCGGTATCATCATCAGCATCAACAATGATGAGAATGCCCCCATCAACCAGATTGCAGACTATGTCATCAATGGTACTGTGGAAGAAGTGTTGCCCAAACTGATTAAGTATTACAAACAGAACTCAAAGTAAAGCACCATGGCCAACTATTATACAGATAGGAAAGAGATCAAGTTCGAACTGGAGAACAGTCCATTGATGGAGCGCATCGTGGAACTCAAAGAGCGTTCCTACGAAGACAAAGACCAGTATGACGAGGCACCCCAGGATTATGCGGATGCTATGGATAGTTATGATCGTGTCCTGGATGTGGTGGGTGACATTACAGCCAATGTGATTGCACCAAATGCCGAGGATGTGGATGCAGAAGGACCTCATTGCGAAAACGGACGTGTCCGCTATGCAAGCAAGACTTACGAGAACCTCAACACCATGATTCAGGCAGGCATGAACGGAATGACCATGCCCCGACGTTATGGTGGTCTGAATCTGCCTGTGACCGTGTACACGGCAGCCAATGAGATCGTATCCGCAGGTGATGCCGGCTTCGAGAACATCTGGTCCCTGCAGGACTGCATCGAGACCCTCTTCTGTTTCGGAAACGAAGAGCAGCGTCAGAAATACATTCCCAGAGTGTGTGCCGGCGAGACCATGTCCATGGACCTCACCGAGCCAGATGCAGGTTCTGATCTGCAGAGTGTAATGCTCAAGGCCACCTACGATGAAGATAACCAGTGCTGGCGTCTGAACGGCTCAAAGCGTTTCATTACCAATGGAGACTCCGACATTCATTTGGTATTGGCACGTTCAGAAGCAGGCACACGCGACGGACGAGGCCTGAGCATGTTTATCTATGACAAGCGGGACGGCGGAGTGGATGTCCGTCGCATTGAGAACAAGCTGGGCATCCATGGCTCACCTACCTGCGAGCTGGTCTACAAGAACGCAAAGTGTGAAATTTGTGGAGACCGCAAAATGGGACTCATCAAATACGTCATGTCCCTGATGAATGGTGCACGTTTGGGAATTGCTGCACAAAGTGTAGGTTTGTCACAGGCCGCCTATGACGAGGCTGTGGCTTATGCACGTGACCGCAAACAGTTCGGACGTGCGATCATCGAATTCCCTGCTGTGGCAGAGATGATCAGCAACATCAAGGCAAAACTGGATGCCGGACGTGCTCTGCTCTATCAGACCGCACGCTACGTGGACATCTACAAGGCACTTGAGGATATTGCCCGTGAGCGCAAGCTCACCCCCGAAGAGCGTGCCGAGATGAAGAAGTTCAGCAAGTTGGCAGATGCCTTCACTCCTCTGGCAAAGGGCATGAACAGCGAATATGCCAACCAGAACGGATATGACTGCATCCAGGTGCATGGCGGAAGTGGTTTCATGCTTGAATATGCTTGCCAGCGTATATACCGCGATGCACGCATCACCAGCATTTACGAAGGCACCACACAGTTGCAGACCGTAGCTGCCATCCGTTATGTGACCAATGGTTTCTACACTTCTGTAATTGAAGACTATGCCCAGATGCCTGTGGCAAGCGAACTGGAACCAGTAAAGGCTCGTGTGGCTGCCATGGCAGAGAAGTTCAACGCCTGCATCGCTAAGGTGAAAGAGGCAGAGAACCAAGAGTTGCATGACCTGTGTGCACGTCACCTCTACGAGATGGCCGCCGATGTAATCATGTGTCAGTTGCTCATGCAGAACGCATCAAAGGCTCCCGAACTCTTTGCTCAGTCCATGCAGGTATTTGCCAACCATGCTGAGGCAGAAGTGGCAAAGCACGCCTCTCTGATAGAGCGCATGAGCGCAGAACAAGTAGAGAACTACCGTCAAGCCTAACGGTTACGACGGGAGTAAATACAAGGTAACGAGGGGGATCCCATTCAAGGTTCCCCCTTTTCCTTGTCTGTCCATGCAGGACGATTCCACCAGTTCACCCTTTCATCTCCCCAAACGCAGGAAAAGCATTTGAGCACAAAGCAGAAAAGAGATGAAAAAGAAAAACGGGGAGGAAAAATGTATCGCACATTAAACCCCCATCAGGTAACAGAGTCCTAAACTAAGGAACAAGATTATCATCAGACGAATGGAAAAAAGAATCAGACTGACAGCATTCCTGTTGCTCATGTCTCTAACAACCCTTGCTCAACGCATCACTCTTACTGGTTCAGTCACAGATGCCACAGATGGAGGACCTCTGCCCGGTACCTCTGTGGTGTTGCTCAACTCAAAGGACAGCACACAAGTGACGGGAATCTCCACCGACGAGAATGGCAAATTCCGTATGCCTGCAGTGAAAGCAGGCAAATACATCATGCGCCTCACCTTCGTAGGATACATTACCCAATGGAAGAACATCACACTTGAAAAGGGGAAAAAGGAAGTTGACATGGGAACAATAAGCATGAAGGAAAACGCCAGTCTGCTGAAAGAAGCGGAGGTGATTACCTCTGTTGCACAAGTCGAGATGAAAGCAGATACCTTTGTGTATAATGCCGACACTTACAAGTTGCCCGAAGGATCTGCGCTCGAAGAACTGGTAAAGAAACTTCCTGGAGCGGAAGTAAGTGATGACGGTACCATCAAGATCAATGGAAAGACAAATTTCAGCCGGGCTGCGGAGACGCTGTATATTTCCCAGCCGGCGCTGAGCTATCAGATCGCGGAGCTGGAGCGGGAGCTGGGCACGGAGCTGTTCGTCCGGGACCGGCGGAAGGTATCCCTGACCCCGGAGGGAGCGGCGCTGCTGGCACCGGCCCGGCAGATGCTGGAGCAGGCGGCACTGCTGCCGGAGGTGGTGCGGAAGCTGCTCATCCCTATCAACCGCCAGCACGGGGACGACCTGCCCGTCAGCGCCTTCGCCGGCTACGAGGACGGCGTGATGGACCTGGGGATGACCGCCTACGAGAAGCGGGGCATCGCCGTGGCCCTCCCCGCCTGGCAGGCGGACAAATGCCTCCAGTGCAACCTGTGCTCCCTGGTCTGCCCCCACGCGGCCATCCGGCCCTTCCTGCTCAC